>CAZKIB010000027.1:21237-32247 GCA_964552425.1 uncultured Anaerolineaceae bacterium
CCACCTGGCTCCGAATACGACCAGCCAGATTATCAGCAAGTCGATCAGCAAGGATGGCGGACGCGCCAGCTATCGGGGTCTGCTGAAGGTGGTCGAAGGCGCGGACAACGTCAAGAGCAATGTCGTGTGCGATGCCCTGCTGTTGGATGACATCAGTCGTTCGGATACTTATCCGTACATCGAGATTGACGCCAAGAAAGTCACGATGGGGCACGAAGCCTCGGTGTCGAAGGTTGGCGAGGACCAGCTTTTCTACGCCATGTCACGCGGCCTGAACGAAGACGAAGCCAACGCGATGATTGTCAACGGGTTTATCGAGCCGCTGGTCAAGGAACTGCCGATGGAATATGCGCTGGAAATGAATCGCCTGATTCAGATCCAGCTTGAAGGGTCGATTGGCTAATTGTTATTCTGTGCAGGGACACGGGCGAAGTGTCTGTGTCTCTGCAAACCACACGTTGACCATCTACAAGGAGAAACAAACGTGGTTGTAGTAAGACGGCGTCCGAGCGCACCGGCTGCGCCCGGTTATACACAGGCTGATGTGGAGGCATTGAGCGCGGCCCACGATGAACCGCGCTGGCTGCTGGAATCGCGCCTGATGGCCTGGGATATTTATGATGATCTGCCCATGCCGACCCAGCAGGACGAAGAGTGGCGGCGGACGGATTATCGCAGCATCCGCTGGAACGAAGCGGATCAACTGATCGACACCACCGCCGGGCTGGAAGCTGTGCCGGCGGCCAAGCTTGAACCGCTGGTGGGTGAAGGTGAAGGCGGTTCGATGGTGTTTGTCGATGGCAAGCTGGTGAAGTATGAAGTCTCCCCGGCGATGGAAGCCCAGGGAGTGATCTTCAAGGATTTGCGGACTGCCGCGCTTGACCATGAAGACCTGGTGCGCGCGAACCTGATGACCAAAGCGGTCAAGACCACCGATGGCAAATTCGCGGCGCTGCACGGGGCTCTGTGGACACACGGAGTCTTTCTGTATGTGCCGCGCGGCAAAGCGGCGGAACTGCCCTTTCATGTGGTGATGTACAACACACAGCCGGGGGCCAGCCTCGGTCATGTGCTGATCGTGGTGGATGATGTGGCGCAGGCGACTGTCCAGGTGGAATATGCTTCCGCGCAGGCGGATTCGCATTCGGCCTACATGGGTGTGACGGAACTGCTGGTGGGCGATGGCGGCAACCTGAAATACGTCGCGCTGCAAGACTGGAACCGTGAAACCTATGAGTTCAGCCACCAGCGGGCGCGCATTGGCCGGGATGCCAACCTTGACTGGATTATCGGGGTGATGGGCAGCCGGCTGACCAAAGCATACCTGGAACTGGAACTGGATGGACAGGGCGCGAACGGGCGTATGTCCGGGTTCTTTTTCGCAGATGATAACCAGATGTTTGATCTGGACACGCAGCAGAACCACAATGCGCCGCTGACGACTTCTGACCTGTTGTACAAGGGCGCGGCGAAGGATTATGCGCGGACTCTGTGGCAGGGGATGATTAAGTCGCTGCCAAAAATGCAGAAGATCGACGGGTATCAGGCGTGCCGCAACATGCTGCTGGATGATACGGCGCGCATGGATGCCATACCGGGTCTGGAAATTGAGGCGGACGATGTGCGCTGCTCGCATGCAGCGACCTTCGGCACGCTGGAAGAGGAGCCGGTTTTTTACCTGATGAGTCGCGGTATTCCCCGGCCCCAGGCGGAACTGATGGTGATTGAGGGTTTCTTTGACGAACTGCTGGATCGCGTGCCGTTTGAGCGGGTCAAGGAACGACTGCAAGCGTCAGTAGAAGCCAAAATCGTCGGCTAATATATCGAGTGAAACACAGGATTAAAGGGCGCGTCGGAGATATAATTTCTCGGCGCGTCTTGTTTTTAGCGAGATAACCTGGTGAGAAAGGCTGCAACATGTATTTGAAACGACGGTGGATGACCCGGCTGTTTCTGATGTGCAGCGCAGCGCTGATTGGGGGGACAGTGTACGCACAGACAGGTTCCGAATATGACGAACCTTATCGCCCGCAGTATCATTTCAGCCCGCCGGCCAACTGGATCAACGACCCGAACGGTCTGGTGTATTACGAGGGCGAGTATCATCTGTTTTACCAGCATCACCCGGATGGGTTGAAGTGGGGGCCGATGCACTGGGGGCACGCGGTCAGCCCTGATCTGGTGCGGTGGACGAATCTGCCGATTGCCCTGTACCCGGACGCGATTGGGCAGATCTGGTCGGGCGGCGCGGTGGCCGATGTCGAAAATACCAGTGGGCTGGTTCCTGGCGGCGGACTGGTCGCCATTTTCTCATACCACGATCAGAGCCAGGGTGTGGCCTACAGCACCGATAAGGGGCGTACCTGGAGCATGTACGCAAAAAATCCGGTGCTGCCGGCGGTGGGCAAAGATTTTCGGGACCCCAAGGTATTCTGGTATGAGCCGGCGCAGCAGTGGGTTATGGTAATCGCGGCGGGGGATCGGGCGCAGATTTATCGTTCGCCCAATCTGCTCAACTGGCGGCTTGCCAGTGAGTTCGGTGAGGACATGCCCCTGGGCCTGTGGGAAGTACCGGACCTGTTTCCGTTCACAGTGGATGGGCAGGAAAAATGGGTTCTGCTGGCGAGCCTGGGCGGCGCGCCCGCCGGGGGTAGCGGAGTACGCTATTTCATTGGCGAATTTGATGGAACTACCTTCACAGCCGACAGCCTGAACGAACCGCTGTGGCTGGACTATGGGCCGGATAATTACGCCGGGACCACCTGGAATGATGTCCCGGATGGTCGGCGCATCTACATTGGCTGGATGAACAACTGGATGTACGGCCAGGATATTCCCACGATGCCCTGGCGCGGGGCCATGACGATCCCACGTGAACTGAGCCTGCGGAATACTGCGCATGGGCTGCGCTTAATGCAAGCGCCGGCGGCTGAGCTGGAAGCACTGCGGGGTGACAGGCACAGTTGGGCGGATGAAAGGATTACATCTGATCGCAATTTGGTGGCGGATGTGCGTGGAACCACGCTGGAAATTATCGCAGAATTTGAACTGGAAGCCGGCGCGGAAACCGTGTTTGGCTTTCAGGTATTGAGCGATGGTGAACAGTTTACCAGCGCGGCTTATGACGCACGGGCCGGACAGATGTTTGTCAGCCGTTTTAATTCCGGTGAGACAGGCTTTAACAGCAACTTTGCCGGCTTTTATCAGACACCGCTGACCCCTGTCGAGAATCGAGTCCGAATGCGCATTTTTGTGGATCGCTCATCGGTAGAGGTGTTCGGGAATGACGGCGAGGGCGTGATCAGCGCGCAGGCGTTCCCGCCGGAAGGGGCCGATCAACTGGCGCTGTTTGCAAATAGCGGCGTGGTCAGGCTGGTGTCATTGGATGTGTATGCCTTGAATGGTATCTGGTAGAGAGGGCAGGATCAGAATGACCGGGCAGGTGCAAGTCTACGATGTTGAGGCAGTACGGGCGGATTTTCCGATTCTGCACCAGATGCACCATGATGATGTGCCGCTGATTTACCTGGATAATGCGGCTTCCAGCCAGAAACCCCGACAGGTGATTGAAACGCTGGACGATTATTACCGGCGCTACAATGCCAACGTGCATCGCGGGGTGCATAAACTGAGCGAAGAGGCGACAGCGGCGTATGAACGCGCGCGGATCAAGGTGCGGCAGTTCATCAATGCGGCCAGCAAACGAGAGGTCATCTTCACACGCGGGACCACCGAAGGCATTAATCTGGTCGCGCAGTCGTGGGGCAGGGCTAACCTGAAGGCCGGGGACGTGGTGGTTTCAACGGTGATGGAGCATCACTCGAATATTGTGCCCTGGCAGCTTCTGGCAGCGGAAAAGGGCATCGTGGTGAAATATGTGCCGCTGCTGCCGGATGGCACGCTTGACCTGGAAGAATATGCCCGTTTGCTGCGTGATAAGCCGGTCCGACTGGTGGCGGTGATGCACGTTTCCAATGTACTGGGGACGATCAACCCGGTGGCGGACATGGCGCGGCGGGCGCACGAGGCCGGGGCGCTGATTCTGGTGGATGGCGCGCAGAGTGTGCCGCACATGGCGGTGGATGTGCAGGCCATTGATGCGGACTTTTACGCCTTCAGCGGGCACAAGATGGTTGGCCCGACGGGGATTGGCGTGCTGTACGGCAAGCGCGATCTGCTGGAAGCGATGCCTCCCTGGCAGGGCGGCGGCGATATGATTGCGACGGTGCGGCTGGATGGCAGCACATGGAATGATCTGCCCTATAAGTTCGAGGCTGGCACGCCGATTATTGCCGGGGCGATTGGGCTGGGCGCGGCGGTGGATTACCTGAGCGAGCTGGGTATGGACAAAATCAGTGCGCATGAACACGCCCTGACGGAATATGCGCTGGAGCGACTGAGCGAAGTGCCTGGCCTGACTCTGCTGGGGCCGACGGACGCGGGCAAAAAGGGCGGCGTGGCGGCGTTCACGCTCGATGGGGTTCATGCCCATGACGTGGCCCAAATTCTGGATACACACGGAATCGCGGTGCGGGCGGGACATCACTGCGCTATGCCGCTGCACGAAATCTGCGGGGCGACAGCCTCGGCACGGGCGAGTTTCTATCTGTATAATACAGTGCAGGAAGTGGACGCGCTGATTAGCGGGTTGTATCAGGTGAAAGAGACGTTTGCGGTGTAAGTCGATAGTCTGCTGTCGGCAGTCCAAAGTCCAAAGCAAAAGAAGGTGGAGGTTAACGTTCGGCAGATGCCGGGTTAACTTCCAGACCTGAAGGTTGAGGGTAAGTTTATGCACGATATGTACCGGGAAATCATACTGGATCATGCCAGGAATCCGCGCCATCCAGGGGTGCTGGACCCGGCGGATGTGGATTATGAGGATCATAACCCGCTGTGCGGGGACCGGCTGCACATGACGCTGCGGGTGGATGAACACAATGTGGTGACGGATGTGGCGTGGGATGGGGAGGGCTGCGCCATCAGCCAGGCCACCGCGTCGATGCTCGGCGACGAGATCATCGGCAAAACACTGGACGAAGTGAAGCAGCTTACCAAAGAGGATATTTTTGACCTGGTGGGCATTCCACTGACAATGAACCGGGTGAAATGCGCGCTGCTGTCGCTGAAAGTGCTGCATATCGGCGTGTACGGGAAGGAACACTGGCAAAAGGTCGAGGACGCAGGCGAGGAATAGAGATACATGGCGGCGGAATTTTATACGGTAGCGACCACTGCCGAACTGCCCCCCGGCGAACGGATTATCGTGGAGATCGGGCGGCATGTGATCGGGGTGTTCAATGTGGATGGCACGTATTACGCGATCCGCGATGTGTGTACCCATGACGGCGGCCCACTGGCGGATGGCAAGCTGTACGGCTGTGAGATTGAGTGCCCCCGGCATTACGCGCGTTTTGATCTGCGGGATGGGTCGGTGACTGCGCCGCCGGCGGTTGTGCCTGTGCCGGTGTATGCGGTGCGGGTGCAGGGCGATGAGGTGCAGGTGGAAGCCAGTCTTTAAGTGCCAGGTGCTTCGTCAAGGGCCTATGATGCCCTGTGACTGACGTGGCGGATGGACGCGGGCAGCGAAAGGAAGCATGGATGCAAACCCGGATGGACTCGTGGTACAGGGGGCGGACGCTGGTGTTCGGGCATCGCGGCGCGAAGGCTTATGCGCCGATGAACACGATCCCGGCATTTGAACTGGCCGCAGAGCAGGGCGCGGACGGAATCGAACTGGACGTGCATCGCTCGAAGGACGGCTATGCAGTCATCGTCCACGACTTTACAGTGGACTCGACGACGGATGGCAGCGGACGAGTGACGGATATGACGCTGGCTGAACTCAAGGCGCTGGATGCCGGAAGCTGGTTTGGCGAGGCATTCCGGGGTGTGCGCATCCCCACGCTGGATGAAGTCTTCGAGGCAGTGGGACACAGACTGCTGGTGAATGTGGAAATCAAGTCCGATTCACGGGAGACAGATGGTGTCGAACAGGTGGTGGCGGACGTGATCGCGCGGCATGGTATGGCGGAGCGTGTGATTGTTTCATCATTTAACCCGCTGACTCTGCAACGTTTTCGGGCAATTATGCCGGACGTGCCGATTGGATTTCTGTATCAGGCGAATATGGAAATTGATACACAGGGGTTGATGCAGCAGTTGGGGCTGGCCCATGAAGCGCGCCATCCGCATCACGCGATGGTGGATCAGCAGTCTATGGATTGGGCGCGGAGTCGGGGCTACCGGGTCAATGTGTGGACGGTGAATGACCCGGCAGAAGCGGTTCGGCTGCGTGACCTGGGTGTGGATGCGATCATCACGGACGCGCCGGACGTGATCCTGCAAGCCATACGGGGCGCGTAACTTGTGGTGGTCGCTGGTTAAGTTTGGTTTCCGGCTGTTATATAACGAACTGGCGTTCACCTATGATACGGTGAGCGCGGTTGTTTCGCTGGGGGCGTGGCGCTGCTGGCAGCGGGCGGCGCTCAAACATCTGACGGTGGAAGCGGGTGCGCCTATTCTCGAACTGGCGCATGGCACGGGCAATTTGCAGCTTGATCTGCACGCGCTGGGGTATCGGACATTCGGGTACGATCTGTCGCCCTTCATGGGTCGGATCGCACAGGGGAAACTGAAACAGAGCAGATTCCCGGCGCGGCTGGCACGCGGACGGGCGCAGCAGCTTCCCTATCCAGCGGGCAGCTTCGCGGCGGTTATCAGCACATTTCCGACCAATTTCATCATGGAACCGGATACGCTGCGTGAGGTCTGCCGGGTGCTGCGGGCGGGCGGCCAGTTTCTGATTGTGCCGAACGGCGTATTTACCGGGGGCAGCGTGGCCGAGGCAGGGCTGGATTGGCTGTACCGCGTGACCGGGCAGCGGGAAGACAGCGGTATAAGAATCGAGGCGTTTTTTCAGCCTTTCGGGTTTGAGGTGGAGATGTTTCAGGAGGCGTGCCCGCGCAGTCTGGCGACGGTCATCAAACTGCGCAAAAAATAGTCTGGAATCTGGCGAGAGTCATGCTATAATGCGCATTATATGGTGGGTGTAGCTCAATGGCAGAGCATCGGATTGTGGTTCCGAGTGTTGTGGGTTCGACCCCCATCACCCACCCCATGCAGACATCAACAAAAAGCACCCGCGCAGGGTGTTTTTCGTTTCGGGGGACATTCCCAATTATGGCCGGATGGGCACTCGTCCTAAAATGCGAAATTTGCGGCGCATATTTGCTGCTGTAAACTGGCGGGGAAAACAACAGGGGCGCAGTCTGGCCGCACCCCTGTGTTGATGATGGAGTTTCAGTGATTACCGATTACGGCGCGACGACGAACCAGCGATCTCCACGTCCCTGACCGGTGGTGTCGCCAGGGCCGGTGTCTTCGGCGAAGAAGTACAGCGGCATCCCGTTATACGTCACCTGCATCGCGCCATCGGCCCGTTCAATCGTACCCAGTTCGCCCATGACGCCTGGACCACCGACGAGGGTGGGATTTTCCTGATAGATGTAGGGCGGCCAGGCTTCGGCGCAGTCATCCACGCAGTTGCTGACACCGGCCTCATCATTGGTGAACATGTAGAGTGTTTCACCATTGAAGCCCACGAGGAAATCGCCGAGTTCCTCGCTGCTGCTGACAGCGACGGTTTCGGGCGCGACCACGTACCAGCGTTCGCCGCGACCTTCACCGTTCATGTCACCAATCGCCATATCTTCGGCGAAGTAGTACAGCGGCCAGCCATTGTAGGTTACTTGCAGCGTGCCATCAGCGCGTTCGATAGTTCCGACTTCGCCCCACAGGTTCACACCGGGCACGACAGCGTCGGCGCTTTCGACGGTCAGCGGGGGCCAGTTCACGGCGCAGTCATCCACGCAGTTGCTGACACCGGGTTCGTCATTGGTAAAGGTGTAGAGTGTCATGCCAGTGGGGCCGACCAGCACCGCAGGCATGTCACCGTGCCGGAAGGCATAGACCGTCGCCGGGGGAACGACCCACCAGACATTGCCCACACCGTGACCGAGTGTGTCACCGGGGGCTTCGTCGTTCTGCCAGTAGTACAGCGGCATCCCGTTGTAGGCGACCTGAAGTGTTCCGTCAGTACGTTCGACGGTGCTGAATTCCCCGGGAATACCTTCAGCAGCGGTGATGGCGTCGGCACTTTCCACGATCAGCGGCGGCCAGCGTTCCGCACAGGCGTCGTAGCAAACGGTTTCGCCAAGCGGGTCACGCGGGAACATGTAGAGGGTGATTCCTTCCGAGTCGACGAGGAAATCGCCCAGTTCTTCCGTGCTGCCTAACCCGATCAGATTGTCCTGGGCCAGGGCCGGAAGCGTCACTAAAAATATGCATACAACTAAAATCAGATTTCGCCAACTAAACATGTATAGCATCCTCCTGTAATGTAGTGATCTGTGGAAGGGTGAATACCCTTACCCTGATGTTATACGAAGCGGAGGCGAAATTTGGATTTATGGGACGTGATAAATCGAGACTTTAGTACCGTCGATTCAGGCGAACCAATTTCCGACGGGCGCGCAGGCGGAAGCCGGGAGGGCTGATCGCAGCGGTGGCAGGGGCGCTCATTTGCAGCGGGACATTGGGGCGGGTTTCTTCGCCGAGCATCATGATGACAGGCTGTTCAGTCAGGGGCGCATTGGCTGTCGGCAGGGCCGACGATGGCTGTTCCACAGGTGCGCTGGCAGGGGCCTCCGGCTGTGGCGCAGGGGGCGTTTCCGGCGCTTTTGCCTGTTCGGGTATGGCAGCAGCGGGCACATCCAGCCCGGCGGCTTTAGCGGCGTCGGCGGCATCAGCAGCGGCAATCTGGGCATCCGTAATGGCTTTCATGCGCTGCGTCTCACTGGGTCGCGGCAGGCCGAACACATCCCAGATGCTGATCTCGCGGGTATCGAGTTTGGAGGTGTCGATCTTCGGTCCGTATTCTTCTTCCAGAGACACCGTTTCAGGGGCTGCTTCTGCCGGTTCTTCAGCCTGTTCCGCAGCAGCCGGTTGGGCTGGTTTTTCCGCCTGGGGTTCGACACCCGGCGGCGTGGATTCTGCAACCTGGGCCGGGGCTGGCGGCGGGGCCACAGGTTCCGGGGCGCTGATAAGAAAATCCGGCTCAGGGGCAAGGTCCGCTTGTTCGAATTCCTGTTCTGGCCGGGGTTGGGATGGGCGCTGGAAACGCGCCAGAGCGGGTTCCGCAGGAGGCAGCCAGTCCTCGTCAGGCTTGTCCGGTTTTGGTTCAGCGACAACAGGCTGGGGTGAGGCGACCTGTTCCGCAGGCTGAACGTCCGGCATATCGCCTGCCAGCACCGGGTTTGGACGGGTGTCATCGTCGGAGACGGGCGGTTCCGGGATATGCGGCGCGGCAAGTTCTTCGACTTCGCGTTCCACGAAGCGGGATGGATGGCGCGGGGTGTACTGGGCGCGCGCTTCGTAATCCAGCGCATCGCGCATGAGTGACCTGGGTTCGTGAGAAGGCCGGGCTTTGCCGGTTTCCTTAATATACGTCCAGAGCGCTTTCAGGCTGGCGACCATGACATGATCGAACTGGCGGCGGAGTGTGAGGGTATCGCGCAGGCCGCTGAGGACGCCGGCCGGTTCGTAATTCAGCGTCCACTGGACAATCGTACCTTCGGGGATTTCCTGAAGGCGGATTGTGCCTTTTGAGGTGCGGAAAGGCGCGCCATCAATAAAGGTGTATTCGTAACCGAGGCCATCGTACCAGGCGGTGGTTTCCACGACAAAATCCTGGCCGGACGGGGTGGTGTAGCGCCAGCGCACATTTGGCCCGGAACGCAGCGAAGTCAGAAATGAAAGCGCCTGACAATCAGTCTGCCATTTCGGGTTATTGTTGATATTGCTGATGGTTTCCCACACAATTTCTGGTGATGTGGGTACGAGGATGCGTTGGTCGATAATGGTCATGGCATTCATTATAGCGTTTTTGGGAACGTGTTCAAATTGTGCTACACTAAACGCGCAATAACCAGTGTCGAATTTTCCCACTGAATTCAGGTGAGGTGGGGGATTGGCGATTGCAGGCATTCGCCTTATGATTACCCTGGCAATAATGGCCTGCTTTTCGCTAAACCATTCCCAAATGTTTGTTTGAGGGGGTTACTTGCCTGGCCCAACGATGACCTTTGGTTTCATCCTGGCTACCCTGTATGGGGCCTCCTTTCATTTTGTAGTCGGCGGCGATATTCGGCGGTTGGCGTTGTTTTTGCTGTCCGCTTGGATCGGCTTCAGCCTGGGGCACACCCTGGGCACGTTGTTTGGCATTGATATTCTGAATATCGGGACGCTGCGCGTGGTCACGGCCACTGCCGGGTCCGCGGTTGCCCTGGTAGCCGCTCATCTGCTGACCGCGAGGCCGCAGCGCTCGTAAAGGTATAACATGAGTACTTCCCTTCCCGAACCGGCAGCAACAGCACCGGCAGCATCCCGCTGGACTGTACAGCGTTTGACGATGATCGCCGCTGGCGTGGTGATTGCGCTCATCGCTGTGGTTTTTCTGATCGGGGTGGCTCTGGCATTATTCAGTGATGCAGACCTGGCCGCGCCGCGTGTACAGATTATCCGCGACATTTTCATCATTATTCTGGCTCTTCAGGGCATTCTGATTGTGGGGGCACTGGCTGTACTGATCGTGCAGATCGCCCGGCTGATTAATCTGCTCCAGAATGAAGTGATGCCCATTCTGAAAAATACGCAGGATACCATCAACACGGCACGCGGCACGGTTGAGTTTGTGGGGACCAATCTGACGGAACCCGTGATTCGTCTGAACGGATTTCTGGCGGCGATGATGGTGCTGCTGCGCGAGTTGTTCGGCATTCGACGGGCACTGCGTCACGAAAAGGTACAGCCCCAGGAAGATGTCCATGAACCGACATGAGGGTGTTGATGGCGGGGCGCTGACCTTTGGCTTTCTGCTGGGGCTGATTTTGGGCGGGCTGATTGTGCTGTTTCGCGCGCCTCGCAGCGGTGTCGAAACGCGCCGGCAGATCA
>CAZKIB010000027.1:32320-43855 GCA_964552425.1 uncultured Anaerolineaceae bacterium
GGAAGGCAAGGCCGCTGCCCGCCGCCGCCGCGTGGAATTAGGGCTTGATGGTTGACCAGCGTTCAATCTGACTCAGCGCCTGACCCAGATGAGCCGCCACCTGACCTGCCAGCACACTGCGCGTCGTGCCCGTTTGCCGGGCGCTGTATTCCCCGGAAAGGCCATGTAAATAACCGCCCAGCACTGCGGCGTTATAGGGTTCCATTCCCTGCGCCAGCAGACCCGCAATTGCGCCAGCCAGCACGTCACCGGTTCCAGCTTTCGCCAGCGCGTCCGTTTTGAAGGGCAAGGTCGCCATCTGTCCATTGTCGGGTGAAGCAATGAGGGTATGCGCGCCCTTGAGCAGCACAATAACTCCCCACTCTGCGGCTGTTTCAACGGCGATTTCCCGCCGGTTGGCCTGAATCTCGGCTGTGGACAGGCCGGTCAGCCGCGCCATTTCACCAGGATGCGGTGTCAGGATTGTGTATGGCGGCAGTTTTTCCCACCACTGATCCATTTCTGCCAGCAGATTCAGCCCATCGGCATCCATAATCAGGGGCGGCAGAGACTCTTGAGCGAATACACGGTTGAGTATGTCCCGGTTGGACTGCGCCTGTCCCCAACCCGGCCCGATCAGCAGAGCATCGGCGCTGTCGAGCGGCAGGGATTCTGTCGTCTCCTGTGGGAGCCAGGTGGCTTCCAGGATATGGCCGGACAGGGCGTTCACGACGCTGTTTTCAGTGCAGACTGTGACCAGGCCGGCCCCGACCCCATAAGCGGCGAGAGCAGACAGGCCAACTGCGCCGCGATAATTGGTTGAACCACCGATAATCAGCGCCGTACCATAGGTTCCCTTGTGCGAGTTCAGCGGGCGGGGTGGCAGAAGCTGGCAAGCGAGTTCGGTATCCACCAGCACTTGAGGCTGGCTGTCCAGTTCGGGCAAGTCTGCTGGCATATCAATCGGCGCGACCGTGAGCTGACCGACTGCGCTCGCGCCGGGGAAAGTCAACAGGCCGGGTTTGGCCGCGATAAATGTGATCGTTTCATCCGCCGGGATCGTGCTGGGGTCCAGCGCGCCGCTGTCACAGTCGAGACCGCTGGGACAGTCGATAGCCAAGACATATGGCAGGCGAGTGTTTCCAGGCGGCTGTGAACGCACATCCTGTATGGCCGCATGAGCGATCTGCAACAGGCGGGCGGCATCCCCGTGAAGCGGCAGGCGTATCCCAATGCCGAACAGGGCATCGAGGACGAGATGCGCGCTGCTGACCATCTGGCGCAGGACGCGGAAACCCTGATCGTCTTCAGCGTCCGCGATATGAACACCCGCCTGGCGCGCGGCGATCAGCAGGGGGTCATCGTCGCGTTTACCGAGCAGATAGCAGCGCACCAGCGCTTTGCTTTCCTGGGCGATCACCCGCGCCGCGACCAGACCGTCGCCGCCGTTGTTGCCTTTGCCCACCAGCACGGTCACGCGCAGGTCATCCGCACTGAAGATTTTGAGCGCATGTTTCGCGGCTGCGGTTCCGGCATTTTCCATCATGGCGGCATAGGCATAACCGGAAGCGTCGGCAGCAGCTTCGATTTTGCGCATCTGCTCTACTGAAACAATTTTCAGCACTACAAACCTCCTCAACTTGGAAGGGTATCGTACCGTAATCTGGCAGGGGGAACAAAAAGGGACGACCCTGTGGCCGTCCCCGAAGGATACCTGCACGTCGTATTTAGTGATCGCGGTCCACGACCAGGCGGGCGAGGGCGATCAGCTCGTCTTTTGCGCTGGAGTCGGGCAGGATGTCGAGTTCGTTGATGGCCTGCTGCGCAAGCATCTGGGCCTGTAGGCGGGCCTCGTCAATCGCGCCACCCTGCAGAATGCGCTGTTTGATGGCTGTCAGGGGATCGTCGGCAACCGCCACCTGTTGGGCGACTGCTGGGCTGCCGTTGCCGCTGGCATAGATGGACCCGACCCCTTTACCCTGTACCAGATCAATCCCGGCGGTTTTGCCAAGCTGCGCAGAATCCGCCACAAGGTCCAGGATGTCGTCGACAATCTGGAAGGCCAGCCCGACGTTATAGCCAAAGCGACCCAGCGCCTCGATCTGTTCACGGGTGGCGCTGGCGAGTTCACCGCCAAGCTGCGCGCCGGCTTTGAAGAGGGCGGCTGTCTTGCGGGCGATAATCTGGTAATAGACTTCGCGGTTGAGATGGCCTTCTTTAGCCGCTGCTGCCTGCAAGGTTTCGCCTTCGACCAGCGCGATGGTTGCCTCTGCTAGGATGATATTCAGGTCACGGTAGGGAGCCATCAGTTCGTAGACTTTGGTAAACAGAAAATCGCCGGTCAGCAGTGCAAAGGTGCGCCCCCAGACCGCGTTGACCGAAGGACGGCCCCGGCGGACAAAGCCATGATCGTTGATGTCATCATGGACGACACTGGCGGTATGCACCAGTTCGACAGCCGCGGCGACGGGAACGGCATAGTCCATGTCCTGACCACCGGCGGCGGCGTAACTGAGCATGACCATCCGAGGGCGAACACGCTTGCCACCTGCCGCAAGAATGTGACGGCTGGCATCCCGCAGTTGGGCTACATCGCTGTCCACGATGCTGGTCATGGCGTTTTCGACGGCCTGCATGGCCTTAGTAATATCCATGAGAAGGCTACCTTATGTTGACGTTAGCGGTTTCGTTTGTAACTTTCAGAACAAACTAAATTTATTATACCGTAATCGATTTCAAGTGTCAACGAAACCAGAAGAGCTTTAATATCCTCATTAGGTTACACCGGATTCAAGGCCGCGATGGGGAGCGCGAACGAGAAGGTGCTGCCTTTTCCAAGCTCGGTTTGCAGGTGGATTTCGACGTTATGTCGGTCCAGGATGAGGCGGACGACAGCCAGCCCGACCCCCATGCCGCCGTAATTGCGCCGGTTAGACGCATCGACCTGATAGAAGGACTCGAAGATGGCGGTGCGCTGGTCCGGGGCGATGCCGATGCCCACGTCACGAACGCTGATGAGGACGGTATCGGCCTGCCTGATAGCGGTCACTTCAACGGGGCCTTCGCTGAATTTGAGGGCGTTGTCAATCAACTGCTGAAGGACAGTGGTGATGCCCTGACGGTCCGCCAGCGCGAGGGGCAGGTTGGGTTCGATGGTCACGCTGATGCGCTTGATCTGATTCTTGTATTCCCAGGTGCGCCGCAGGTCGCGCAGGGCAGAATCCACACATTCACGGACAATCAGGGGGGAAATGTGAATATCGTCGAGGCTGGTCGCCAGCTGCGTGATACTTTTTACCACCGCTTCGAGACGCCCGGTGGCGCGGGTGGCATATTCAACCAGATTGTTATTTTGCATGTCTTCTCCAATCAGCGCGACGGCAGACTTGACCTGGAGCAGGGGGGTGCTGAGTTCGTGGGTGACATTGCGGACGATGGTGTTTTTGAGGACTTCGACCTCATCAATGGAACGTGAGCGGGCGGCCTGTTTGCGGCGCAGGTCCCGGTTAGCGGCTTCCAGATTTTCCAGGTGACTGCGCGTCTCGGCGTGCTGGCGTTTTTGGTGGATGGCCTGACGAATCTGAAAGGGCACCAGTGCATGGTCGATCTGTGGCAGGATCGCATCTACCAGGCGGACACAGCGATCATCTGGTGCTTCATTGACGCACAGGATAATTGCCGGGCGCTCCTGTGCGGTATAGGTATCGTGGAGTGTGGCGAAGAACTGAACATGAGCCTGATCGCAGCACAGGGCGATGATGGCATCGGGCGCTTCCACACGCAGTTGACTCCAGATGGATTTAAAAGGCCGCTGGTGAACGACCTGATCCATCTTCGGCAGCCACTGACTGCCAGCCGTGACATCGGGTGTCATCACGATGATTGAGTAGATTTGCTCCGTCGTAATCATCCGTCGTCCTTTGTGCTGCGGGACTCCCGTGTCGCAGCGATCTAATCTTCACAACGGCCCAGTGTCTGACAAAGCTGGTTGAGATGCAGCCGGTCATGCTGGGCGGTAAAGTAGGCCATTTCGAGCAGGGTAGTCGGGCCAAAAATACTGTGACGGGCCGGGCGCTGCCAGTCCTGCGGTTCGATGCCGGCCAGCCAGCGCATGGTGATCTCGCGCGCTTCAGCGAATTGTTCCGCCACCCGCCAGCCATCCGGGCCACAGGGCGGCATCAGGCCGGGGCCAGGCGGCGGTTTCGGGGCCGAAATGAAAGGGTTGTCTTCACTCAGGATACGTTCCAGACGCGGGCGCTGCACGGTGGTTTCACTGGTCAGCAGATGGCAGACGATTTCCATGATGGACCATTCGTTGGCGTCCGGGCGCTGATGCCAGTGATGGGGGCGGACATCGGCCAGCATCCCGAAGAGTGTTCCAATGTTACCCCGGAACTGTGGTTCGATAGATGTGGGGTGCGGCGGCTGGGGCGGGAATTGTTCGGCCCAGTTATCCTGTCCTGTCAGGTGAAAAAAGTCTTCCAGTGTACCGGCCTGATTCCAGTTTTCTGATGATGTTTCGGTAATAAAATAAGTGCCCAGGCCAAGCGCCCTGGCCGCCTGCATGTCGTTGGTGAGGCTGTCCCCGACCATGATGGCTTCGTCCGGTTCCACACCCACACGGGCAACAATCTCGGCATAGTAGGCCGGGTCCGGTTTGGTGAAGTGCATATTGTCGCTGTGGGTAATCAGCGCATAGTCAGCAGGATTGTCAGAGATTCCCGCCCAGGTCAGACGCTGGCGAATGGCGTCCTGCGGATAGAGGGGATTGGTGGCGATGACCAGCGCGTAACCCTGCTCCCTGAGCCTGTTGACCAGGTCCGGCGCGATAGCAACCTGTTCCACACAGTTGGCTAGCTGCGGGTAGCTGGTGGCATAGAACTCGACAAACGCTGCCCGGATCGCATCCATCGACTGGCCGGTTTGGGAAGCGATCAGACTTTCGGCCAGGTTTGTGTTGGTCTGATAAGCAGTGCGCGGGCTGGCTGCGGCGCGGATGAACTGGCGCAGAATGGCCGACATCTGCGGGTAGCCCCAGCGTGCCTCAAAAAACGCATCGACCCTGCTCAGGTATTCCGGCACGAACACCCGGTCCGAACAGCGCAGGAGCGTGTCGTCGAGATCAAGCAGGACGGCTTTAATCATCGTCGACCTGTTCAAGCGCCTGCCGGAAAAGATCGAGACCCTTTTTAATTTCCGGGTCCATGCAGCCGGTGTAGGCTTCTTCCAGCGCGATGGGTTCGTTATCACAGAATGCCTGGACCTCAAGCTGGCGTCTCAGGCCAAGCAGCCGAGAGGTAACGGTCACTTCCAGCCGCAGGTTCGAGCTGGCGTTGGCGTTCAGAATATCTGGAACCGGGCATTTGGAGCAATCGCCCGGATGCCAGCGCATGGATCGGGGATTACTCTTGACAAGGCGGCATTCCTGAATGCTGCGGCCCCGGTGAAAGTCCTGATAGTAGTGTCGGCATTCTTTGCCGGCGGGTGTACGCATGATACTTGTGTTCTAAACCTGGTTTACGTTGACCCTTACTCTATCACAATTCGTTTCGGATAGAAATTAAGCCACGATTACTTTTGTGTAAGAGATAACCAATTCTGGGCAGCTTCGGCCAGACCGCTGAGTGGGCCGTTTTCGACATGGCAGTCGGGCAGGGCTTCCAGAAAATGCGCACCATAGCCCTTGCTGATGATGCGCCGGTCAAAGACCGTGACGACGCCGCGGTCCGTGCTTGAACGAATGAGGCGGCCAAAGCCCTGGCGGAAGCGCAGAATCGCGTCCGGGACGGCGTAATCATTAAATGAATTGGCGTAGGTTTCTGAACGGGCGGCAAAGATGGGGTCGTTCGGAACTGCGAAGGGCAGGCGCACGATCACGAGTGCGCTGAGGTCCTGGCCGGGGATGTCGACCCCTTCCCAGAAGCTGCGTGTTCCGAGCAAAACTGCCTTTTCGGCAGACACAAAACCATCAAGCAGAGCCTGCCGGCTGCTGCCATCGCTCTGATCGTAGACGGCAATATTACCGAGGGCCAGACGCGGGGTGATCGCCTGCGCGGTTTGTCGAAGCTGTGAGTAGCTGGTGAACAGGGCCAGCACACGGCCATTTAGTGCCGCTGCCAGTTCGATGATGCCGCGCTCGACAGCCTGCTGGTAGCGGTTGCGGTCATTGGGTTCGGGAATATCCGTTGGAATGTAGAGCAGGGTGGATTCGCGGTAATTAAATGGCGAACCGACTTCAAGGGTTTCCACGTCCCGGGCGTTCAGGCGTTCGCGCAGGTAATCAAAACTGCCGCGTGTTTGCAAGGTGGCGCTGGTGACGATGATGGTTTCTTTGGCATTCCACAGGAAATTTTCGACATAGGGGCCGATATGCAGCGGGGCGGCATGGAGGCTGAGGGCAGAAAAGCGATCACGCGGGGTATTGATCCAGTAGATCATATTCTGGTCTGGCTGGATGAGAAACTGGTCAAGCTGCTGGTTGGTTTCCAGCAGAAAGCGCCCGGCAGTGGCGGTGCTGTTGAGCAGGTCGTTGTAGTCGGGCAGGTCAAATTCTTCCATACGGGCCAGCACGTCGGTCAACTGCTGCATGGCCTGGCTGATGACATCAAAAAATTCCTTGAGGGTGTGCCAACGTTCCTGCAACTGCGAAAATGAATTACGTTCGCGCACAGCCGCGACAATGCGCACCTGCGTAGTGTAGTCTGTGGAAGGAGCCAGATCAAGATCGGTGAGGATAGTCTGGATGCTGGCGAAAAACGAGCCGATATGGTGTTCCATCAGTTTGATGGCATCGCTGATGGCGTTGACGCCTTTGCTGAGTTTTTTGACTTCCTTGTCAGGGGCGGCGGCCTGTGCGCTGCGCATGATGTCGCCAAGCAGACCGGATGTCGGGCTGCCGAGATCAGCCAGCCGGCGGCGCAGGGCCGGTTCATCCAGCCGGAAACTGAAGCCGCTGGTGACGGCATCTTCCAGATGATGACCTTCGTCCAGCACAAGGGAGGTGTATTCCGGCAGGACACGGTTATCGCTGGCGGCGTCTGACAGCAGCAGGGCGTGATTGACGATCAGCAAATTGGCGGATTCAGCGGCTTTGCGCGCCTTGTAGAATGGGCAGGTTCCACCCATGACCGAGCGACAGCGATCCAGCAGACAGCCTTCGTCTTCGGCACTCAGGCGCTGCCAGGTGAGATTTTCTACCGGCCCGCGCAGGCTGATTTCGCCGCGATCCCCGGTTGGGCTTTCGAGCAGCCAGACAAGGATTTTCGCCAGTGTGCGCAGTTCATCCACACTGGTGGGACGGCGGCGGCGGATGGAGGCGAGCCGGCGCGGGCACAGGTAATTGGCCCGGCCTTTGAGGACCGCGGCCTTGAAGGGCGTTTCGAGAGCCTGCTCCAGAATAGGCAGGTCTTTGTTCATCAACTGCTCTTGCAGGTTGATGGTATTTGTGGAAACAATGACCCGCTGCCCATTGGTTGTTGACCAGAGGATAGCCGGGATCAGGTAAGCGATGGATTTGCCGGTTCCGGTTCCGGCTTCGATGAGCAGGTGCTGGCCGGTGTTGAATGCCTCGGTTACAGCTTCAGCCATGGCGATCTGCTGGGGACGCTTATCGTAGCCTGGGATGGTCCGGGACAGCGCGCCATCCGTATCCAGAAGCGTCGTGACCGTTTCGGTATCGAGCTTCTGTATGTGATCGTTCGGACGCAGTGGACGATCATCTTTTGGCGGCGGCCCGAACAGTTCCTTGCCCGAAAGATCAATTGGCTGAGCGTTGGTCGAGGGCGCAAGTTCGGCCAGGGCTGCGCGGAAAACCGGCTCTGCCTGCCAGTTGAGACCCTGTGATGCGGCGACAATTTCTTGCAGCGTTTGATAGGGCAGTTCAAGCGCGCGCTGCCAGAGTTTCCAGTAGAGCAGGGCGGCGGCTTTGGCATCATCCAGGGCACGGTGGGCATGAACGAGGTCCACGCCGGTTTCGGCGGTGAGGCTGATGAGATTGTAACGTGACGCGCGCGGCATCAGCACGGCAGCGAGGTCGTAGGTGTCGATCAGCAGATTGGTCTGAAGCGCGCCCTGACGAGCCATGAAGGCGGCGTCAAAATTGATGCTGTGCCCGATGACCGGGGCGTCGCCCACGAATTTTTTCAGGGCCGGCAGGATACGCTCGATGGATGGGCAGCCGATGACATGATCGCTGGTGATGCCGGTGATGTGGGTAATATTGGGGGGAATAGGGAAACCGGGGTCAATTAACTGAGAGAATTCGTCAATGACCTGACCGTTTTCGATGCGGACGGCCCCGATTTCGATGATGGAGTCGGCATGGGGGTCGAGGCCAGTGGTTTCCAGGTCAATGGCGATGAGTTCGCCGCGCATAAGTTGTCCGTTCCAGATTTTGAGACTAATCTGGGTGGCAGTATAGCATTCATCGAACAGATGAACAAAGGGGCAACTCCCTGATGTTTTCGGCAGGGGAATGTTTGGTTCGCTGAGCAAGCCGCAGTAAAATAGGGTGTATGAGTTGGAAATCCACAGGGAGTGGACATTATGACCGCACCAGACGCTACCAGTGCGTCGATTTATGATCGGTATCAGGAAGTGATGTTCCCGGCAGTCACGCCCTATTTTGGGGATCGCGCAGTGGTCGTGGATCACGCCAAAGATCAATACGTGTGGGATACGGATGGCAACCAGTACCTGGACTTTTTTGGCGGGGTGCTGACGATCTCGGTAGGTCACTGCAACGATTATGTGACGGATCGCATTATTGAGCAGCTTCGGAAAGCACAGCACACGTCGACACTGTTCATTAACCCGTTGATGGTTCAGGTGGCGGAAAAGGTCGCTGAACTGGCACCGGGCCGGTTGCAAAAATGTTACTTCACCAACAGCGGCAGCGAGGCGAACGAGACGGCCATTCTGGCGGCGCGCATGTACACTGGGAACCGTGATGTGATTACCCTGCGCCACGCCTATTCTGGACGCACGATGCTGGCGATGAGCCTGACCGCGCACGGCACATGGCGGCTGGGCGGGGTAGTGGACCCGCATATCAAACATGTACGCAATCCGTATGTCTATCGCGCCCCGCTTGGTCTCTCGCCAGAAGAAGTGGTTGATCTGTGTGTGCAGGATTTGGAGGAGACCATTGCGACTTGTACGGACGGGCATATCGCGGCGTTTATCGCAGAGCCAATTCAGGGGGTCGGCGGGTTCATAGTGCCACCGGCAGATTATTTTAAGCGGGTCGCGCCGATCATTCGGGCAGCGGGTGGTGTGTTTATCGCTGATGAAGTGCAGACTGGCTGGGGACGCACCGGAAATAAGTGGTTCGGCATCGAACATTGGGGTGTTGAGCCGGACATTATGACGATGGCGAAAGGTATGGCAAATGGGTCGCCGATTGGGTGCACGATTGCGACACCGGAAATCGCGGCAGCGCTGAAAGGCACAACCTTTTCAACTTTTGGTGGCAACCCGGTTACGATGGCGGCTGCACTGGCAACCATTGAGTATATGGAGCAGCATAATTTGCCGGGAAACGCCGCCACACAGGGGGCTACTTTGCGTGAGCGGCTGGAGGAGTTCAAAGCGGAGTTTGACTTTATTGGCGATGTGCGCGGCATGGGCCTGATGCAGGCGGTTGAGATTGTCAAACCGGGCAGCAATAAGGAACCAGATGCGGCGCTGACGGCTGCGGTCATGTCAGCTGCCCGCGATCATGGGTTGCTGATCGGCAAGGGCGGTCTGTATGGGAATGTGCTGCGTATCTCACCGCACCTCGGCATGTCGGCTGCTGATATTGAAACCGGCTGTGATCGACTGGCAAAGGCTTTGACGAGCGTGGCGCACTGAGGTTCCGATTGGTGCTTTCGCGTCATTGAATCGGCCCTGATTCTTCGCAACTACACCTTGACAGCCCTGTGAGCCAATGGTATCGTATAACTCACAACAGGGGGCGTGGTGTAGCGGCCTAACATATTGCCCTGTCAAGGCAAAGATCGCGGGTTCGAATCCCGTCGCTCCCGAAACAGCCATCAGGCTAATCGCACCTGGCGTCAAGTTTTCTGAACTTGGCGCCTTTTGCATTTCCCCTTCCCGTTCTTCTTCTCCACAACCGTCTACCAACAATTCGGTAAATGACAACACCTCACCGGGCTTGGACCTCCGATGAGGTGTCTGACCGACGCGCTGAGCGACCCAGCGCACGGCTGACGGTGATTCTATCACGAACACCCTCCCTGTGCGTTGAGCAATCCACTGAAAAGTGGGCGGCGTCAGGGAGGGTGTTTTGCCTTTCACGGCTTAGGCAGCCAGTTTTCTGAAGGCAGTGATCTATCTGGAGAAGAACGAAGTCATGTTATCTCAAATCAAATCTCTCAATCAGGAAGAGCGACAGAACGCTCACGCAGCGGCGGAACAGGCAGTTATGCGTGCTGTTGGTGAGCGTCCGTCACGTGAAGCCTTTGACCGACACACGGCATCGCGCTATCCACCTGCGGTGACGAAGCTCATCATTGGACTGTGTATCGCGCTACTGCTAGCCGCATTCACGCCATCGGCGATCCGGTTATTCGTCATCGGCTCGGAGACGTTCGGTGCAGCCGTGCCAGACAGTCTGGCGATGGGCGCGGTGGGCGTGGCGACGGTACTCACAGCAGAAATCGGTCAGGTCGTGTTCTCACTGGCGCTTGCCACGATGGGAACGACACCCAGCGCCCGACGACTGTTATATGTCAGCATGGGCATCGCTACCGCCATTGCGCTGGTGGGCAATGTGCAGGTGGCATTGCCTGGACACATGGACAGCCCTTTCGCCTGGCTGGAAGCCATCGCGCCCCCGCTGCTGGTGTTGAGTACCGCCTATGTGCTGAAAGAGCAGCTTCTCGACGCCATCGAGATGCGCCATGCCAACGAACGAGCCTATCAGGAAGCGGTCAATCTGTGGCTTACCGCAACCGCTGATCCTGAAAGTCATCCTCACTGGATGCAGTTCTACGCCAACGCCCTGCGCGATGCCATCCGCAAAGCCAACAGCCGCCGCAAGGATGCACTCGCAGAATTGACGACAGCCGATTGGCGAGCGCTGGTCTACCGCGAACTGCAAGCCGACAACTGGTACGCCCAGCCGGTCATCGAGCAGATACAGACTGCTGAAGCAGCGGAGGTGGTCGAAGAAGCTCCGCTCCCTTTAGCGGCGAGCGCCAACGGCAACGGTGCAGCTCTGAAGCATCCGAGCGAGTAGGCGAAGGGGGGTGTGTGGTGTGTGGAGAGATGCTTCCCGAATCAGATTACTACGCCGGACGGCGACGCTTGTACTGCTCCAACCGGTGCAAGCAGAAGGCGAAACGAGCACGCCGTCGAGCGAAGAAAAAGCATTTCGTGTCGCTTTTGAGCGGGATTGCAGGGGGAAATGCTGATGAGTAAACCATCCATCATCCCCAACTGGAAGTATCAGAAACCGACGAAGGGCGGCTACAAAGGGCTGAAAAAGCTGCTGAAATACGTCTCGCATCGGGAAAGCCCGGATCATCGACCGCTGGAAGCCGATATGCGCTG
>CAZKIB010000028.1:0-36178 GCA_964552425.1 uncultured Anaerolineaceae bacterium
CCTCATCAGCCTATCCCCCAGATTATGAGGCTGATTCGCCAGCGGAGAATAGGCAGGTGGGCGGGCGTGGGGAACCCGCCCGAAAGATCAACTCTGCGGGAAGTGAGGCAGCACGTCGCGGGCGATCATCTCCAACCCGGCGATGTCGTCCAGATCAAGCCATTGCAGCAGCAGACGTTCGACACCAGCTTCCTGCCACTGGCGCAGACGATCCGTAAATTCTGCCGCTGTGCCGGCGGTGATGCCCTTCGCCCAGAGTTCAGCGGTGCTGCTGACATTCTTTTGCTGCAATTTGTCGCGCAGGTCGGCGTCAGACTGGCCGAATACCGCCTGTGTGGGCATGGAGCGTTTGATGTCACCTGGCTTGCGGCCCTGCTGAACCGCCAGTTCACTGAGGACGGCGTTATTCCTGCGGAATTCTTCAATGGGGCAGAATGCGCCGTTCCATTCCTGAGCGTACTTCGCGGTCAGCGGCAGGGTTTTGGTGGGGCCGCGTCCGCCGATCAGAATAGGGGGGCCGTCGGGGCGCTGTGGGCGTGGCAGCAGCACCGCATCGTGCAGTTCAAAATGTTTGCCTTTGAATGTCACCGGCTCGTCGCTGTGGTACAGCCGCGTGGTTAATTCGAGCGCATCTTCAAGCATCTGAAAGCGTGTCTTTTTGTCATAAAATGGCACGCCATAGTTACGGTGTTCGCGCTCATTCCAGCCCGCGCCGACGCCATACACCAGCCTCCCCCCGCTCAGGTCATCAATCTGGGCGGCGACCCGCGCCTGCATGACCGGGTGGCGGAATGTGACCGGCGCGACCATCGGGCCAAATTCGATGCGTTTGGTATGGGTGGCAGCATAGGTCAGCGAAGTCCACAATTCCAGCGAGTCCATCTCCGGCGGGGTCGCGTTGACAAAGTGGTCCGAGCGGAAGACATGTTGATAACCATAATCTTCGGCGGCTTGCAGGATTTTCTGCCAGCGCGGCCAGTTCAGGCCCATCTGACCTTCCAGCATAATTCCGATCTGCATTGGGTTTCTTCCTCATGTGTATCGTTCGACAGGCCGGGATTATGCCCGATATGGGTGATCGCGCCAACGTTAATTCTGACCGGCATATGGCGTGACCTTCGCCAGACTGTTCGCCCTGGTTTTCGGTTTCAGATAATGCCAGACGGCCTGCGCGAAATTGTGCGGCAGCAGCAGACGCCAGTACCCGATTTTGCGCGCACCATAAGCGTGCAGGCGGCGGGCAACGGCTGGACTTTTCGCCGCAGCGCCAAAATAAATCCGTTCGCTCAGGTTGAGCCTGCGACCTGTCGCGAACCAGTCAATGTGGAAACGGTGCGAAATCGTTGCCCAGAAGTGCCGGCGCTCATAGGCCCGCAGCGCGCGGCTGAGGCTGCCACCTGTCCGCAGGACAGCCGCTGTCTGACTGACGAGCCAGTCTGCCGAAACAATGGCCCAGCCGCAGCCCGTGCCCCACAGCGGGTCAGAAGCCATCGCGGCATCGCCGATGAGCGCTAACCCCGGCGGGCAGTGGGTGCGGTAAATATTAGGCAGGTCCTTAATGGCAATTAATGGCGAAATGCGTTCGGCAGCGCGCATGTCCGGCGCATCTGGCAGCTCGCTGAGAAATCGCAGAAAGTTGTTTTCGGCATCGGCATGAAAGGTTTCCAGCCTGTCTTTGTGCAGGATGCAGGCGATCACAGTCACGCCATCGTCGTTGGGGAAGGTGTAGACCACATCACGGCCCACGATCCAGAACTGTGAGTGGGTGTCCGGCGAGGCCGACTGGTTGTAGGGTGTCACGACCTGTCGATAATGCGCAAAATAGCCGAAGCGGTTGTTGGGGTGGATGGACTCCTTCACCCCGGCAAGCTGCGCGATACGTGAATGGCGGCCATCTGCGCCCACGACCAGCGGCGCGGTGATATTCGACCAAGCTTTGGTATGGTTATTCTGGATACGTACACCGTTCACCTGGGGGCCATCGCGCAGCAAGTCGTGAACACTGTAACCCAGCAGCGTGGTGACGCCTTCGGTATCCATCGCAAGCTGGCGAATAAGCGGGTCAAAGGTCTGGCGGCGGATATTGTACCCGTGCGACTCATGATGATCCGGGTCGATAATCCAACCCTGTTCTGACCAGATAGCCGGGCTGTTACGCAGGCCCCCGGCGGCTTCGATCATACCGTCCAGGCCGAGTTCCCGCATGACCGGCGTCGCCACCCCGGTGATGCTGTGGGTACACAGTTTCTTGTAGGCTTGCGGATTGGCTTCCCGTTCGACGAGGGCCACCCACAGCCCGCGTCTGGCAAACAGCGCGGCGGCGGCACAGCCCGCGATGCTCGCACCCACGATTACCACGTCGTAATCTGACTGTACAGCCATTCCATCACCTTTTGCACTCTACCGCGATTATCCCTCATTCTACGGCAAATTTGCGGTAATCGTTCGGAAAATGTGCTAAACTAGCGGCGCGTCGGTGCATGACCAGAGTCTGGATAAAAATGCCTGTTATTGAACATAAAGTCACCATCAACCGCCCGGTCACAGATATTTATCGTTTCGTGACGGATTTTGCCAACAGCCCCAAATGGCAGCCGTCCGGTGTCGAGATGGAACGGGCTGGCAAGGTTAAAATCGGGGATATGATCGTCGGCAAACAACGCATGATGGGCCAGATGCAGCATCTCAATGCCGATGTCGTGGATATGTCGCCCAACCAGAAGCTGGTGTTCAGCGGCATTATGGGCGGTTATGCGTTCCGTACCACTTATGCCTTTAACTTCTCAGGGTCGGGCGGCACCGAAGTGAGCATGACCACCGAGATTCGCATCCCCTGGTTTTCGATAATGTTTCGCCCGTTTATCCTCAGCGGGTTGAACAGTCAAATGCAGACCGCGCTGCAAAACCTCAAACAGTTTTTGGAAGATCGCCGCGACCTGGGAAAATAACGCTCAATCCCTGCCTGTATTCAGCAGGTCCCGGACACCGGGCAGGGTCAGCCGCGAAAAAATGTCGGACATATAGGCGGGTGGGTAGGGCATGTCGTGTTCGAGCCACCACGTGATCAGGGCGATCAGCGACCCGGCCATGTAATTGGCAATCACTTCAAGCGGGAGTGGGCTGTCGGTGGCCCAGGTCTCCAAATCCTGCTGGATCACACCCGCCAGATATTCGCGGATGCGCTGCGCCAGTGTAGCCGCTGCCTGACTGTGCAGCAGCACAAGATACAGATCACGATGTTCGGCAGCATGTTCAAAGGCGACCTGGCTGGGGCGATTTTCGCTGGGGCGCAGCCCTTCGCGCTTGAGCGGCTTCAGGCGGGCGACCAGTTCGTCATAAATGGACTCCAGATTACTGAGCAGCAGTTCTTCCTTGCCACCCTTGTAATGCAAATAAAACGTCGCGCGCCCCAGGTTGGCCCGATCTGTGATGTCCTGCACCGTGACCGCATCGAAGCCTTTTTCGAGGATCAGTTCCAGCAGTGCGCCGCGCAGCAGTTGGCGGGTGCGCACCACCCGGCGATCCAGTTTTACGATTTCTTCGTTCATCATGTCCGCATCCTGATCCTTTGATTATGGCGTCGAAACTCAATTTAGACCAGAGTCGTTCTTGATGCGCATCGCTCAGTTAGCTGCTGTGTATAATAGGCGTGTCTGATCGGTCAAATTCAGAGAACATTTGGGATGTCCGAACCACAATCACAACCTGACGACATGACACCGGTCCCGCCCGCTCATCAACCTGAACAACCCGCATCCCCGGCCCCTTCGTCTGCGATTTATGTCGAATGCCGGCGTCCGAATGGCTGTTGGAAACTTGTGGGTTTTGCCCTGCTGGTACTCTTGTCTTTCTTTTTAGTGGCTTCAATACCTTTTCTTTGGGGAACTGGTGCAATTAACGGGCTGGTGGCCGCGCTCAACAGTGCCCTCAATCCGCCCACAGTCGCCCGCACCACATCCACTCAAACGATTGTCAACAGTGTACAACCTTTGGGCCAGTTGGTGAGCATCAGCGCGCAGCTTGCCAAAGCAGAAATTGACATTGGCATTCAGCAGGGTGGCTTGAATGCCTGCGGTTTCGGCGCGAGCCATGTCGCGCAGGGGACTATCGAGGCGGGCATTGATCTTTCGCGGATCAGTGAAGGGGACATTGTGTTTGATGCGACCAATGACACTTATACAGTGCGCCTGCCCGCGCCGCAGTTGACCAGCTGCCGGATGGATTACATCCGCCAGTACAACCGCACGACGACGGTCTGCGCGGTGGATTGGGACGAAGCGCGCCTGCTGGCTCAGTATGATGCCCTGAACGATTTTCGGGATGATGCGCTGGAGGGTGGTATTCTGGAGCGTGCCCGGCGAGAAGCACAACTGGTGGTCAGCAATTTTGTCTATGCGCTGACAGGCAGCGCGGTGAACATTACGTTTCAGGAGAGCGAGAACCCGATTCTGCCGCCTTCGTGTGTGCCAGAAGTGCCGCAGGGTTGGTCGCTTGATCTCGTAAGCCAGACCTGGATCAAAAACGCGCCGGGCTGATGGGTGTCCGGGTCAGTAGGCCCCACGCCGCAGCAGCACATGCGGCAGGGTCATCGCCAGAATTTGCAGATCGAGCCGCACCGACCAGTTTTCGATGTAGTAGATGTCGAGCAGGCACATCTCATCAAAGGGGACATCGCTGCGCCCGCTGACCTGCCAAAGACCCGTAAGACCGGGTATGGCCTGCAATCGCTGGCGATGCCAGGGTTGATACAGTTCCACTTCTTCCGGCGTTGGGGGGCGCGGCCCCACAAGGCTCATTTCACCCCGCAGTACATTCAGAAGCTGCGGCAGCTCGTCAATGCTGGTGGCCCGGATAAACGTGCCGACACGGGTGACACGGGGGTCATTCTTGATTTTGGGGTGGCGGGGGTCTTCGCCAGTGGCATCCACAAGCTGCTGGCGATATTTTTCTGCATCGGGGATCATGCTGCGGAATTTGAACATATCAAACTCGCGCCCGCCTTCCCCAACCCGGCGCGCCGCGTAAAAAATCGGGCCAGGGCTTTCCAGCCAGATGGCGGCGGCGGTGACGACAAAAATAACCAGCAGGATCGGCAGTGCCAGGGCGATCAGGCCGATGTCGATGGCCCGCTTAATCAGGCGATCCGTGCCAGTGATCCGGCGTTCATCACCCCCCACACCCAGCAGTGGGATACCGTCCAGATTTTCCACCTGGACCTGGCGCATGTTCAACTGGAACACATCCGGCACGGCACGAACTTCGGCTCCCGCTCTGCGGGCTGTGCGGATCAGGGATAGAATACGGTCATGATAGGACCAGGGCAGGGTGATGACCACGAGATCCACATAATGCTTGCGGATGGTGCTGCGCAGATTATCCAGATTACCCAGCCCTTTAACCCGCCCCAGGTTGACACTGCCACGATCCGGGTCGTCATCGACATAACCGACCACACGATAGCCCAAATCCTTGCGCGCCATCATCACCCGCAGCACAGCCTGCCCGGTTTCGCCCGCGCCCACAATGAGTACCCGCTGGACGCCGATGCCTTTGCTGCGCAGATGCGCCAGGACCATGCGGTGAATGACGCGCGCTGCCGCCAGCAGGCCGGTTGTGATGGCGGCGACATAGACAAGCATCAAACGGCTTGTAACCAGCGGTTGAAAGACGAAAAACATCGCTAAAAGAATAACGGTGGCCCCGGCCACGCCGCTGCTGATGATGTAAATTTCTTCCATCAGAGAACGCCCACGCACCGCGCGATAAAGGCCGTTGCCATGATACACCAGATAGAGAATCGTGGCGTAGAACAGCGCGTAGGGGATATAAGGCATAAAAGAGGCGCTGCTGGGGTCCATCACGGGGCGGAAAATGGTCAGTTCGTAACGGGCTACATAGGCCAGGCCAAAGGCGACCAGCGCAAGAATCATATCCGTAACCGGCAGTAAATTACGGGGCAGCGGCGACCTGGGTGGGGGCGGCAGAATGAATTCCTGCGAATCCGAAGCGGATTGCTGCCCTTTTTCAGTTTCGATTTTCTCCAGGTACTGTTCTACGGCGTCTTCGAGGTTAAGGCGCATGTATAGCTCCTGAACGTTTGTTGAGCGGTTGACTGCCAACTGTAACGTTGTACTTCATGCTGCCCCTGCTGACGGGCGCGCGCGCGCCATTCCGCGCTGCGGATCGCCGTTTGCAGGGCGGCTGCCCAGGCTTCAATATCATGCGGCGCGACCACCAGACCAGCATCCCCCACCACTTCCGGCAGCGAAGAGGCGTTCGATACGATCACAGGTGTGCCACAGGCCATTGCTTCCAGCACCGGCAGCCCAAAACCTTCAAACACGGACGGTAACACAAATACCTCAGCACTATTGTACCAGAGCGGCAGTTCTTCTGCTGGTAAATACCCCAGCCAGCGCACCTGATCGCTCAATTGATGACGCTCAATCGTAGCGAAAATTTCGTCATACAGCCAGCCTTTCCCACCGCCCAGAAGCAGGGGAATCCGCTCGGAGTTCGGAAGTCGGGCATACGCCTCCAGCAGTGTAACCAGATTTTTACGCGGTTCCAGCGTGCCCATAAAAAACAGAAATCGTTCCGGCAGATTTTTTTGCTGGCGGAACGCCGCGATTATATCTGCGTTCAGGGGCTTGTAGACATTTGGATCATAGCCTGGCGCGGCGACGTCCACTTTTCCCGCCGGGATGCCGAGTGTCGTGACGACATCGCGGGCTGTGCTTTCCGAAATCGCGATTACCCGGCGCGCCCGCTGGCAGGTCAGCCGTGTGAACAGGCGCAGATACAGCCGGCGGGTGGGGGACAGCACCTGCGGGTAATGGATGAAACTCAGGTCGTACACGGTGACGACCATCGGCACGGTCAGCCAGACCGGGGCCACGAACGCCAGCGCGTGATAAAGATCGAACTCGCCAAGCTGTCCGGGTTGGATCACCTGTTCCCAGAAGATGCGGCGCAGCGGCGATTCGGTGTTGAAGCGGGCGTGGCGCAGGGCCATATTGGGGAACTGTGCCTGAGTCTGTGTGCCGGCCAGCGCGGTTAAACGCCAGCTTTCCGGCACAACCGCGCCGAGATGCGCCAGGGTGTTATAGATGTAACCATGTATGCCGGCGCTGCGATAACCCGCCCTGCCGGAAAGAAGATGGGCATTCAATCCAATGTGCATGAGGGGCCATTATAGCAGTATTCTGCGCCATTGTGAGATGGATTATAATGGGCGGGCCTGAGGGTAAGCGAGGAATGAGGTTACTGTGTTTCAACCCATTACCGCAGAAAATGCGGCTCAACTGAGCGAAATTGCGCGGGCTGGACGCGGCTGGATAACGGAAATCCGCTGGTCCCCATACGGCGCAGCGCTGGCGGTGGCAGCCTCCACTGGCGTGGCACTGTATGAAACTGCGGACGGTCTGAAACTGCGCGCCGTGTTGGAAGGTCACAGCGGTCATGTCAAAAGCGTAGCGGTGAGTTCCAATGGTCGTTATGTCGCCTCAGCCAGTTCGGATACCACCATTCGACTATGGGACTTGCGGCAGAACGGACAATATCGCGTGCTGGTGGGCCACACAGACTCGGTGAATGGTCTGGCGTTCAGCCCGGACGGTACGCTGCTGGCGTCTGTGAGCGCGGACCGCACCGCGCGGCTGTGGGATGTTGAAACGTGCGCCAGCCAGGCCGTGCTGGCCGGCCATCAGGATGAGATATTGTGCGTCGTGTTTTGCGCTGGCGGACAGCGGCTGGCATCTGGTGGACGTGATGCCACGATTCGCCTGTGGGATGTTGTTTCACAGGATGAAAGATTGTGTCTGCGTCAGGATGATTGGGTGCGGGCGCTGGCTGCCAGCCCGGTTGACGAGTGGGTGTTGGCATCGGCCAGCCGCGACATGACGGCGCGCCTGTGGAACATCGCATCGGGTGAACAAATTACGCTGCTGCGCGCGCACTTTAACGGGGTGGACGCGGTCAGTCTGTCCCCGGATGGCCGCCTGCTGGCGACGGGTGGGCGCGATAATCTGGTCAGAATATGGGACCTGGACTCTCGCCGGCAGGTCCATGAGATCGAGGCGCATGAGAAGCCCGTGCTGTCGGTGGCCTTCAGCCCGGATGGCCGTCTGCTGGCTTCAGGCAGCGGCGACAATACCCTGCGCTTATGGGGTGTGCCCGCTTTACTTGAGCGTTGAGACTCGCCTGCGCTTCTGCTAGAATGTAAATACAAGCCCCTGTAGCTCAGAGGATCAGAGCAGAGGTTTCCTAAACCTTGTGCGCAGGTTCGATTCCTGCCAGGGGTATCACTGTCCAGTCGCGCATGGGGCTGCTGCGCGATTTTGTCTGATACAGGAGGCGATCATGCCGGTCATCGTGGCACACGGGGCATTGGGTGTCTGGGATGAGGTGATTTATCTGTCGATTGCCGCCATTTTTGTGGCTTTTATGGTGATTAGCTGGCTGCGCAGCCGCGGTCAGGAACCGGAAGAAAGCGCACCAGCCACCCCCACGCGCTCGAAGCGCAAGCCCGATCATTTTAAGCTCGATTGAGGGCCGTACCTCAATTTTTGACTTTTATCCCCAAAAAATTATAATTTATATAATTCAGTTCCTCACACCCGAAAGATACTTATGTGTGATAAAACATTCTTGAATAATACAGCTTATGAGGAGTTTTGATGATGCCTGCTCCAATACCTGGACGCCATGCCGGTAAAATTGCCATTATCACAGGTTCCGGCCAGGGCATTGGCCGGGGTGTGGCGTTTCGGCTTGCGCAGGAAGGCGCGCATGTCGTAATCGCTGAATATAACCGCGCCAATGCCGAAGCGGTTGCGGCGGAACTCTCGCAGTTTGGGCCAGAGGCGCTGGCCTACCCCATTGATGTGGGAGATGTAATCCAGATCGACGCGATGGTGAGTGCTGTAGTCAAACATTTTGGCCGCATTGATATTCTGGTCAACAACGCTGGCGTGATCGTTAAAAAGCCCATGCTGGAATCCACTGAAGACGATTATGACCGCACGCACCGTGTAAACCAGCGGGCGGTGTTCTTCTGTGTGCAGCGCGTCGCCCGCCAGATGATTGCGCAGATACCACAGGAAGTAATAGCGGCGGGCAGGGCAGATCACAGTCACGGCAAAATCGTGAATTTTTCGTCCATAGCGGGACGCAGCGGACGTCCGACCTCTGCCGAATATTCCATGACCAAATGGGCGGTGATCAGTCTCACGCAGAGCGCGGCAGCGGCCTTCGCACCGTACAACATCAACGTTAATGCGGTTTGCCCCGGTGTAGTCGAAACCCCCATGTGGGACTATATCGATCAGATGGAAGCCGCCCGTCTGGGGTTGGAGCGCGGCGATTGGTTCCGGCGAACTGTCGAATCGATCCCCCTGAAACGCGCGGCTGCGCCTGAAGATGTGGCGGCTGCGGTTTCATTTTTGTGTTCTGAAGATGCGGATTACATTACCGGCCAGGCTCTCAATGTCGACGGCGGCATTGAGATGAACTAGCACAACAAAGGTAGATCTACATGCCAACTGTAATTCTCTACTGGTCGCCAGGGCGCACGGACGAACAGAAAAAAGCCGTCATTGAGGGCATCACCGATGTGCTGGTGGATAAGGGCAGCGCGCGCCGTGAGGACGTGCTGATTATCTTTCAGAATATCGAACCGGGCGATTTTGGCCGGGCCGGTCAGGTGGGGGCCGCGCCGAAGCTTAAGACCGATTAGCTGCCCAGAACACGATCCACAAAAACGGCAGACAGGCCGGTATAGTGAGTCGGGTCGAGCAGCGCATCAATTACAGCGGGTTCCAGATAAAGGGTCACGCTTTCTGTCCGTTTGAGGACTTCGGCAAAGGGAATGTGCTGTTCAAAACTGTGCATGGCCGCTTCATACACGATGTCATGGGCTGGCTGCCTGCCGATATGTTCTCCCAGCGCCAGCATCACTCGTTCTGCCAGCAGCAAGCCACCAGTCGCGTGCAGGTTACGCAGCATATTCTCGGGATAGACGATCAGGCCGCTCAGGATTCTGAGCATCAGTTCCATTGCGCCGTGCGTCATGACACACAGTTCCGGGATATAAGCCCATTCCATCTGAAAGCTGGACCAGTCGCGCTCATGCTCGTGCATCATTGCGTCCACCGCAGTGGCGGCGTGGCGGCGGGTCAGGCGGGCGAGTGTCAGAACCGACTCACATAGCATGGGGTTGCGCTTGTGCGGCATGGTGCTGCTGCCCACTTTGCCCATTTCAAACGGTTCTTCAACTTCGGCAAATTCGGTTTTTTGCAGGTCAATAATTTCGTGAGCGATTTTGCCCATTGTCGCGCACAACATCGCGATAATACCGGCAAATTCCGCCAGATGATCGCGTGCGGTATGCCAGGCGATTTCAGGCACATGCAGGCCGAGTTCTTCACACAGGCGCGCATTGATCGCCAGCCCCTGTTCGGCAACCCCCGCGAGTGTGCCAACAGCGCCGCCAAATTCACCCACCAGCAGGCGCGGCTGGCAGGCGTTCAGGCGTTCACGGTGGCGCTTGAGTTCTGACATCCAGACCGCCACTTTGAATCCAAAGGTGATCGGCAGGGCCTGCTGGCCGTGTGTGCGGCCGGCCATGGGGGTATCCCGGTGCGCGGCGGCCAGTTTCGCGGCGGCGGCGATCAGATTATCGAGTGTCCCTTCGAACAGCGGCAGAGACTCTTTGATTTGCAGGACGATGGCGGTGTCCATCACATCCTGGGTGGTTGCGCCCCAGTGGACATAGCGCCCGGCCTCCCCCTCACAGCGTTTCGAAAGCTGCCAGATCATCGACACCAGCGGATGGACGGTCTTATCAATCCCCGCTTTGATCGCGTCGGTGTCCATGTAAGCCGCGTTTGCCTGGCGGGTGATTTCGGCGGCGGCTTCGGCTGGAACCAGGCCGACAACAGCCTCGGCACGGGCCAGCGCGGCTTCATAATCCAGCCACTTTTGCAGCAGATTGAGATCGTCAAAAACGGCCCGCATGACTGCTGACCCGTACAGATCGCGGAAAAAGAGCGAATCGGTGACGTGCGCCGGCATTTAGCCCTCGTTCAGTGTGGTTTCTTTGGCAATGTAGGCACGAATGCTGCGGAGGGTGTGCTGCATGTGCTGGATGATGGCGTTGCGCAGTTCTTTCGGGTCACGCTGGCGGCAGGCTTCGAGAATGGCGCGGTGTTCGGCCTGGACATCACTGCCCTGATCCTGAAGGTACATGTAGCGATAGCGATAGCGTTCCGATAAATCCCACATCCCCGCGATCAGATTGGCAAGGTAGCGGCTGCTGGGGGCATCGTAAATCACAAAATGAAAGGCCCGGTTGTGGACCATAAAGCCGCTGTAATCATGTTTTCTGAGATCATGATTCATGTCTTCATAGAGGCTTTCCAGCTTCCGAATATGATCGTCTGTCAGCTTGTCGGCGGCGTGGTAAGCTGCCTGACCTTCCAGAAGCTGGCGTGTGAAATACAGGTCTTCCATATCAGGGATCGAGGATTCGGTGACAAAAGCGCCCCGACGGGGGATAATCTGCACGAAGCCTTCACCTTCAAGAATTTTGAGCGCTTCCCGCACCGGAACCAGGCTGACATTCAGATCAGTGGCAAGCTGATTCTGGTCAATGCGTGAGCCAGCAGGCAGGAGGCCGTCGAGAATGGCCTGGCGCACCCGTTCCTGTACGAGCGCGGTCACGGTTTTTTTGCTATCCTCTATGGGTTGTATCCGATTTTGCAGCACGGAAGCCCGACTCCAGTTGCAAGATTGACGATCATTGTTAAACTATAATTTATAATTTTCTGAAGCGCTACACAATCCCCCAAATAAGGATATAAAAATGCGGCGTTTTGGTCAGGTCAACCGGGTTCGGCCCGAAGACGAAGCGGAATATAAAAGAATTCATGTGAAAATCTGGCCGGTCATCGAAGAAGCCATTCATGAAGCCGGCATTCGCAATTACAGCATTTACCTCAAGGACGGGTTTCTGTTCGCCTACTACGAATATCATGGCCCTGACGATGAATTCGAGGCGCGCATGGCAAAGCTCGGACAGGTATCCCGCGAGAGCGGCTGGTGGGACATTACCGAAAAAATGCAGAACCCGCTTGAAACCCGAAAGCCGGGTGAATGGTGGGCCAGTATGGAAGAAGTATTTCATCAGGATTAAGTGATCCCCATGATTGATGTGGTGCTGCCCAACGTGGGCTTTGGAATGGAAGAAGGACGGCTGATTGCCTGGCTGAAAGCGCCGGGGGATGCCGTGCGCAAAGGTGAGCCAGTGGCCGAAGTCGAAGGCGACAAGACCAATGTCGAACTCGAAGCGCTGGCCGACGGTGTGCTGGCCGAAATTCTGGTTCAGGCTGATACGGTTGTGCCGGTAGGAACAATACTGGCACGCATTCGTACCAGCGGTGAGGCGACCAGGCCTGTCGCCGCAGCGGCCCCGCAGGCGTCTCAGCCAGTTGTGGCTGCCGCAGCAGGCAGTGAAAAAGTGCAGGCTTCCCCGCTGGCACGGCGTCTGGCGGAGGAAAAGGGAATTGATCTTGCCACGATCACGGGCAGTGGGAGCGGCGGACGGATTACACGCGAAGATGTCGAGGCGGCGGCTGTCCAGCGGATGGGATCAAACGGCGCGTCCAATGGCAAGGCGCTGGCGGCCCCGGCGGTGCGCAAACTGGCGCGTGACCACCGTATTGATCTGACCGCCCTGCAAGGTTCTGGCCCACAGGGGCGTGTCGTCCGCGCCGATGTTGAAAAAGCCATTGAGTTTGAGAAACAGCCGAAAGCACCGCCTGCCCCGGTTCCCGCTGCGGTGGCTGCACCCGCTGCCGCGTATGGCGATGCGCGCGAGGAAATCCCTCTCAGCCCTATGCGCAGGACGATTGCCCGCCGGCTGTCCGGCAGTATGCAGGAGATGCCGCACTTTTATGTCAGCGGCGAACTGGATTTCACCGAGGCGCTGAAAGTTCTGCCATCGGGTACGGGCATTAACGCGCTCCTGCTGTATCTCACCGTGAAAGCGCTCAAGGACGTACCCGAACTCAACGCCACCTACGAGGACGGACATCTGTATCGTTATCCACAGGTTAATCTGGCGATTGCGGTGGCGCTGCCGGATGGTCTGATGACGCCGGTGCTGCGCGGCGCGGATGATTTTTCGCTTGCGGGTCTGGCGAATCGTTCGCGTGATCTCATCAGCCGCACCCGCGAAGGCAGGCTGCGTCCTGAAGAAATGCAGGGCGGCACGTTTACGATCAGCAACCTGGGCGTGGTCAGACAGATTGACCAGTTTACGGCCATCATCAACCCGCCGCAGGTGGGCATTCTGGCGATTGGCGCGGTAAAGGAACGCCCGGTGGTTCTCAACGGCGGTCTGCACATTCGCACCACCGCGCACCTGACGATGTCTGCCGATCACCGTATTGTCGATGGCATGATCTCGGCCCGCTTTATCGAGGCATTTGATACGCACTTGCAGGCATTTCGCGGGTGAGGGCATTTTACCAAGCGCCCCAACCGGTTCAATTGATGGGACAGGATAACTTTTATGGCTGAAACACTCAGCGCGGAAACGCGCCAACACATGCTGGAAAAAATGCTGGAAATCCGCTATGCGGAGGAACGCATTCAGGAACTCTTCCTTGAAAATGTGATTCGCGGCACAACCCACCTGTGCATCGGGCAGGAAGCAGTTTCGGTGGGCATGGCCGCGAATGTCAACGCCCGGCGCGGCGACACCGTAACCTGCACCTATCGCGGGCACGGGCACGCGCTGGCTCTGGGAATGACGCTCAAGTCGATGATGGCGGAAATGATGGGCAAGGCGTCTGGCTGCTCAAAGGGCAAGGGCGGTTCCATGCACCTGACCGATATGAGCGTCGGGCTGATCGGAACCTTTGCGATTGTCGGCGCGGGGCTGCCCGTGACGAACGGGGCAGCGCTGACCGCGCAGTTGAAGAAGACTGGCGCGGTGTCGATCTCCATTTTTGGCGATGGCACACCCAACATCGGCGCGTGGCACGAGGCCGTCAATCTGGCGGCGGTCTGGAAGCTGCCGAGCGTGTTTATCTGCGAGAATAATCTCTACGGTGAATATTCCGCTTATGCCGATACCGCCCCGGTGGATAACGTGGCAGATCGCGCCTGTGCATATAATATCCCCGGCGTGATTGTGGATGGACAGGACGCGGAACAGGTTTATGCGACGGTCAGAACCGCTGTGGAGCGCGCCCGCGCTGGCGAAGGCCCGACGCTGATCGAAGCCAAGACCTACCGCTACATGGGCCACTCGCGCACAGACCCGGCGACCTATCGCCCGGCGGGTGAACTGGATGAATGGAAACAGCGCGACCCGATTGATATTCTCTCGAAGCGCATGATCGCGGACGGCCAGCTCACCGAGGCGAAACTGGGGCAAATGCGTACAGCGGCGCAGCAGGCCGTTCAGGAAGCGACGGAATGGGCGATGAACGAACCCAACCCGCCGCTGGACTCTTTGCTGGAAGACATCTGGGTGTAGATGATTAATTTCGGGCGCATCATGCTGCGTCCCTACGGGCAGCCGTTTGAGGAATAAATTCCAATGGCAGAAATAACCTATCGTGAAGCAGTCGTGCGGGCGCTGGATGAAGAAATGGCCCGCGACGAGGATGTAATCTTTTTTGGTGAGGATGTGGGCAAGGCCGGTGGGGTCTTTAAGGTGACGCCCGGCCTGTGGGAAAAATATGGCAATGACCGGGTGCGCGACACGCCGATTTCCGAGAACGCCATTATCGGCGCGGGCATCGGCGCGGCGATTACCGGGATGCGTCCGGTAGTTGAGCTGATGTTTGCGGACTTTGCTGCTGTGACGCTCGACCAGATTATCAACCAGGCCGCCAAAATGCGTTACATGTCCGGCGGGCAGATCAAAGTGCCGCTGACCATTCGCGCCGCGCAGGGCGGCGGGGCTGGCTTCGGGTCACAGCATTCGCAGTGCTGTGAAGCCTGGTTCATGCACGCGCCGGGGCTGAAAGTGGTGGTGCCCTCCAACCCGGCGGATGTGCTTGGCCTGCTCAAAAGCGCCATCCGCGACGATAACCCCGTAGTGTTCCTGGAGCATAAAAGCCAGTATACAGACCGGGGCGAAGTGCCTGACCACAGCAATTATCTTGTGCCGCTCGGCGTTGCCAACATTGTCCGCGAAGGCACAGACGTGACCATCATAGCGGTGCAGAATATGGTCAAAGTGGCGAAAGCCGCCGCTGACCAACTGGCGAACGAAGGCATCTCCTGTGAAATTATCGACCCGCGCACGCTGGTTCCGCTGGACGTGGATACGATCATCAACTCGGTGAAAAAGACCGGGCGGCTTATCACGGTTGAGGAAGCGGTGCGCGCCGGGGGCTGGGGTGGGGAAGTGGCGACCCAGGTGACGGAAAAAGCGATCTGGTATCTGGAAGGTCCGGTGGTGCGCGTGACGATGGGAGCGGGCATTATCCCCTTCAGCGGGCCGCTGGAGGCTGCGTTGATCCCCAACAAGGATCGTGTGATCGCGGCCGTGCGGCAGGTCATGGAGCCGTAGATGAAAACCATAGTTCTCGACCAACCCGGCCATTTTTCGCTGACCGATACACCCGAACCCGCAGGGCCGCAAACGGGGCAGGCGCAGGTGCGTGTGCGGCGCATCGGTATCTGCGGCACGGACCTGAAAGCATTTGAAGGGAAAATGCCATTTATCGAATACCCGCGTATCCTCGGTCACGAACTCGGCGCGGAAGTCGTCGAAATCGGCCCGAATGACCGGGGCATTAAAGCCGGTGATCTGGTCTCGATTGAGCCGTATCTGAACTGCGGCACGTGCATCGCCTGCCGGCGGGGCAAAACCAACTGCTGTACGTCGCTCAAGGTGTTGGGTGTGCATACCGACGGCGGGATGCGCGAATATATCAACGTGCCGGCGCATAAGCTGCACAAATCCGAGAAGCTGAACATCGACCAGTTAGCGCTGGTGGAAACGCTGGTGATCGGCGCGCACGCAGTTCGCCGCGCACAGCCGGACCCCGGCGAATTCCTGCTGGTAATTGGCGCGGGCCCAATTGGCCTGACCGTTATTGAAGCCGCCAAAGCCAGCGGGGCGGAGATCATCGTCATGGACATCAACCAGGACCGGCTGAACTTCGCCCAGCAGCACATTGGCGTGGAACATATCGTCAACGTCAGTGAACGGCCTGTTGAGCAGCTCATGGAAATCACCTCCGGCGACATGCCCACGCAGGTTTATGATGCCACCGGCAACCTGCAATCCATGAACCGCTCATTCGATTATCTGGCGTCGGGCGGCAAGCTGGTGTTTGTCGGGCTGGTCAAGGATGACGTGACCTTTCATGACCCGGAATTCCACCGCCGCGAGATGACCGTGATGAGCAGCCGCAACGGGACTGCTGACGATTTCAAGTGGGTGATTGACAAGGTGGAATCCGGCGCGATTGATACCCGCCCCTGGATTACCCACCGCGCCCCGTTTGAGGACATGATCGGCCAGTTTGCCGGCTGGCTGGACCCGGCGAATCGTGTCATTAAGGCTGTGGTGGAGTTATAACCATATCCATGACTGACGTCGAACTGGTACATGTCACACGCGGTGATGTGGTGGACTGTGTGCATCGCGGGCATCTGGTGGTCGTGGATCATACTGGTGACATAAAGTTCGCCGCCGGGGATGCCGGGGCGATAGTGTATCTGCGTTCCTGCGCCAAACCGTTTCAGGCGCTGGCCGTGATCCGCAGCGGCGCGGCAGACCGGTTCGGGTTTACAACTGAAGAACTGGCGGTGATGGCCGGGTCGCACAGCGGGACCATCGACCATACCCGCATTGTCGAGGGTATTCTCGAAAAAATCGGCGTGGGTACAGAAGCGCTTCAATGTGGAACAGGCGCGCCGATCAGCCGTTCGGCTTATGAAAGTCTGCTCCTCAAGGGATACAGACCCTCAGCCTTGCAGCATAACTGCTCCGGCAAACACAGCGGGATGCTGGCCGCCTGCCACGCCCAGGGGTGGGACACGGCGACTTACCTTCAGGCCGATCACCCCTTGCAGCAGATGATTCTACAGATCACCGCCGAATTTGCGGGTATGGATGCCGAAAATATTGTTCTGGCGCTGGATGGCTGCGGCGTGCCGACTTTTGGCCTGCCCATGCGCAATATCGCGCTGTTGTTTGCCCGGTTGGGGACTGCCGCCCTGGACGAAAACAGTGACCTCGGTATGATCGCCCATGTGATGCAGCAGCACCCGCTCCTGTTCAGCGGGGATGGCCGTGTGGATGCCTCTATCGTGCGGGCCACCAGCGGGCGTTTGATCGCCAAAGACGGCGCGGAAGGACTGCTTGGCGTTAGCGTGCCAGACTACGGCGCTGGCATCGCGCTCAAAATTTCAGATGGCAACCAGCGCGGGCATATCCCAGCAGTGACGGCACTGATGCTGGCAATGGGTTACATCGCCCCGGATGAAGCCGCCGCGCTCGAAAACCTGATGCCATCCGTCGTGCGCAATAATCACGGCCAGGTGGCGGGTGAGATGCGCGCGGTTTTTTCCATGAGTAACTCGTGAAAAACTGAACAAGCCCTGCTATACTGAGGTACACTCCGGCTGAGAGAAGGTGTACTGAAGTTAGCCTCATGCGTTTCACTGCGCGCCTGTTTCTGCCTGTTTTACTGGTTACGCTGCTGGCGGGTGTTCAACCGGCCTCGGCGCATGGTTATATTGTCCGCGCCATCCCCGAAGACCGCGCCACACTGGAACGTTCCCCCGTTCGTTTGCAATACTGGTTCAGCGAGAGTCTTGAAGCCCAATTCAGCACAGTGACACTGCGCGATCAGACCGGCGCAGCGCTGGCCGAGGGCGGGGTTGACCCGAACAATGCCGCGCTCATGACCCTGCAAGTACCGCCTGACCTGCCCGATGGCGCGTATATCGTGGACCTGCGGCTGGCCTTCGCCAGTGATGGGCATGTGGTGGTCGAAACGCGCGTGTTCTTCGTTGGCGAAGAGGTCAGCGGGGTGGCCGGTTCGTCCTCCGGTTACGACGTAATTCCGCTGGAAGTATTCTGGCGCGCGCTGCTGTATGCCGCGACTCTGCTGGTGTTTGGATCAGCCATACTCTACTCAACGGTGCTCTTGCCGGCCTGGGGCAGCCCGGACCACCGCGCCGGGTGGCTGCCGCCGCGTGTCATGCGCCGGCTCAACTGGATTTTTGGCGTGGCGCTGGTCATCCTGTTTGTCGGGAATATCGTCGCGATTATGCAGCAGTCGATGGCGTTTTTCAGCACCGGCCTGAGCGAGGTTATCAGTCAGGGTTTATGGCAGGTCGTGCGCATCGGTTCGCGTTTTGGCGATGTCTGGACCGCCCGCCTGATCCTGCTGGCGCTGGCGGGGGCACTGTTCGGCCTGAGTGTGCTGTGGCGCGAGGAGCGGCCCGAAACGGTGCGCGCTTTCTGGAATGCCAATGTCTGGGTGGGGACGCTGCTGGTCGGCACATTCAGTGTCACCAGCCACGCCGCCGGTTCGCTGATTCTGCCCTGGGTCGCCGTCTTTGTGGATTGGGCGCATACGCTGGCGGTAGGTGTCTGGGTGGGCGGGCTGGCGGCGCTGGCGCTGGTGCTGCCTGTCGCGCTGAAGCCATACACCGGCGATGCGCGGCGAGCAGCGCTCCTGGTGGTGCTGCGGCAGTTCTCGCGGCGGGTGGTGTATGCGCTGGCGGTAGTTGTGGCGACGGGCCTTTACAGCGCGTTTAACTGGCTCTACCAGCCGGCTGATCTGACGCAGACCGGGTGGGGGCTGTCGCTGCTGGTCAAACTGGCGCTGGTGGGCGGTCTGCTGCTGCTCGGTCTGCTCCATCATCTCGCAGCGAACCCGGAACGCTTTGCAGTCTGGAGCCAGCGTGTCGAGCGCGGGCTGCGCCTGGGTCTGACACTGCGTTTAGAGGCGGTGCTGTCGCTGGTGACACTGGTGGCTGTGGCGTATCTCAGCGCCTCGGCTGTGCCAGAGCCGGTTTTTCTCACGCAGGGGGGTTCCGCGCCGAACGCAGCGGATGTCGTCAATGATCTGGCAGTACATGTCAGCCTGTCACCAGGCGGCCCTGGCGTGAATACCTATGATATTGTGCTTGAATCTGCCGGGCAGGTGGTGGAAAATGCGCAGGTGGACATGCAGGTCGTCAACCCGGCGCGGGATTGGCGCAGTGCATGGGAAAACGTGTCGGCGGCTGGCTCCGGTCTGTATGTGACTTCGGACGCGCTTATGGACCGGGAAGGGGAGTGGCTGACCCTGCTGAATGTCCAACTGCCGGGTGGTGCGGTTCAACGGGCCGCATTAACCTGGGACATTTCGCAGGACGCGGCGGTCCCGACAAGCATCAGCCCTGGCCCGCTCAACTGGCTGGCGCTGGGCGGGGTGCTGGTGGCACTGGGGTGGGCCGCTTATCCGTTTGCGTATCGCTTTTACAGGTGGCTGGACTGGCGTCCGGTGAGTGTGGTCGCGGCGGCCAGCGCGGTGATAGCAACTGTGCTGTTCATGGGCATGGCTATCTGGGGTGTGAACCAGAGTGCTGCCAACTATGAGATGACCCTCAACCCGCCGCCGCTGGTGTTGAACACGGTTCTGCCAGATGCGGATTCGCTGGCACTGGGCGGACAGTTTTTTGGTGAGTATTGCGGTGAATGGGAAGCGGCGGATGACTTCGACGATCTGGTCGAACGATTGCCACGCACCCGCGATGAAGCGCTTTATTTTGCCATGCGCGACGGCTGGCGTGGTCTGCCGCCCTGCACAGGCGACCTGACCGACGAACAGCGCTGGCATATGGTCAATTACATTCGAACACGGGCATGAGAGGTCCTATGGCAGCAATTACGTTTCATCCAACTGACGCCGCGCTGGCGGAGCGCATCCGGGCTGACCTGGCGATTCGGGCGCTGGCCGGGTACCCCAACACCTCAGTTTTTATTTTCTCACAGCACACCGCCGCTGACACAGATGTCCAGCGCGCACTGGTGGAGGCTGTCGAGCGTCACCAGCGCATTATCCCGGTGCTGGCGCAGCGAGTCCCCCTGCCCCGGCTGATCGAGCATCTGGAACCTGTCGATTTCAGCCAGAGCTATGACTTCCAGAAGCTGGCCGATCAGCTTACGAGTGTGACTCGCGGATTGCAGATGAAAGTGCTGACACCGCAGACCGCCGTGCGTAACAGGCAGGCCGGTCTGGTGGTGGCTGTCGCGGCGATTGTGATGTTTCTGGTGGGCCTGTATGGGGTGGGTGTGCTGGGCATTCAAGCACCCGCCGAAGAATACGACGCGGTGGAGACGGAAATCATCGAGACGCGCAACGCCTATATTGACGCCGCGCTGCCCCGCAGCACCGAAGATGCCGCCAATTTCCAGGCCACACTGGAGGGGGCTGCCCCGACCCTGCGCCCGCTGCTGTCCGCTACTGCAACAGCCCTGGCTGGCGAATAAAACAAAACGCCAGCGGTGTTCAGCCGTTGGCGTCTGATTTTGAGTGTGTGTTCTCGTTACGCTTCGGTGGGCAGGTCGATCACTTCGCTGACACTGTGGATGCCGGTTGCGCCGCTGGGCCGGGTGTCGCGGATCGTTTCGATCTGCGGCGTCCCTTCACCGTCGACGGTGCGCACATAGAAGGTGTGCCGGCCTTCCTCGAACGGCCATTCATAGCGCCAGATGACCCAGGTAGTATCCGACAGCGGATCGCGCAGTTCGGCTTCGGCCCAGTCGCCATCATCCACGCGGACTTCCACCTTCGAGATGGAGCGATCACCGGCGTGAGCGATGCCACCTACCGGGATGTAAGTGGTTCCGTCCATTTCATGGGCTTCATCCACTGCCACCACGTCAATGACCGAGGTTGTCTGCATGATTGCGTCCCGATCCCAGCCGCGCCGCACCCAGTAGCCGTCTTCGTAATCTGAAACGACTTCGATCTCGGTAATCCACTTGGGCTGCTTCATGCCGTAGCGATCCGGGATATAGATGCGCAGCGGGAAACCGTTGCGTTCCGGCAGGGGCGCGTCATCCCAGGCATAGGTAAGCATGATGCGCTCATCCTGCTGGATGAGTTCGAGATCAACCGTTTCGTCAAAGCTGTCCGCGCTGAAAATGCGCAGGTAGCGGGCGTTATCCTGCAAGCCAGCGTCGGCCAGCAGTTTCTGGAAGCTGATCCCCGTCCATTTCTGTGTGCTGGTCAGATCACCGGCGATGCGGTTGGAGATGCACGCCAGGGTGACGTACTGGGTCATCGGCTCATAATTATTGCGGATGTCATCCAGACTCAGGCTGAGGGGATTGTTCACCAGTCCGCTGATAGGCAGTGTATACGTCGCGCCATCAATGACCGGCGGGCGTGAACTGATGTCGATGCGATAATGTTCGGCCACCGGGGTGAGTTCCGCGCGGGTTCCCGGCACAGGCTGCACTGTGGCGTTGGCATTGGGCAGATCGCTGCGCGGCTGGGTTCCGCTGCCGGCAGTGGCGCTGTCCGCAACCGTTGCCGCCGGCTGATTGGAACTGTTGAGCAGCGCGCCTAAGCCGGCCCCCACGATGGTGATGGTCGCGGTAGCGCCGCCGACGCGGACGAGAAAATTGCGCCGGTCAATGCCTTCCGCCGAGACGGTGCTGCCCTCGCGTTTTTTGGCTTTCATGGCGGCCAGATCATTGTAGACCCAGTGAACCGCCGCGCCCCAGCCCAGAAACGCCAGTACGATCCAGATGGCATTGATGGCCGGGTCCGTGCGAGCGGTAAAGTTGACCGCGCCGCTGATGACCGCGACTGGTACGCCGATAATCAGGCCGAGGATGAAGCCCGGACGCGGATTGCGTGATTGGGTTTCGCTCTGGCCCATAACATAAAAGAAAATCGCGCTGGCAGCCACGCCTGTGACGATCATGCCGCCAATTCCGATAATCTGTTCCGATGTTTTGGCCGCTACGTCGAGATTGGCAACACCCAGAGCGGTAATCAGACTGACCATCGTGTCGATGCCGAAGGTGATGACACCGCCGGGCAGATTGCGTGCCATCCAGTCCAGCATATCAAAGGGCACGAACGGCGTGCCGATCAGGGCGTCGGCAGCGTAAAAAATCGCCACCAGGGCGGCGGTCAGCATCAAACCCACCAGCGCGCCGGTCAGAATGCCCGGTTTCTGGCTGTGGGTAGTCTGGGTCGTGCGGGTCACGTTCACCGTATCCACAATCGTTTCCCTCTACTCTCATTGAACAGGTCTGACTTTACCTTAGAACACTAATCTTGCGAATCTCTTACAGTTAAACAGGATTACGTTCATTATAGGTGCGCTGGATGAATATCCGCGCAGATTCTCAACGACCTCTCAACCTGGGCGGGCTGGTTGGAATTTTCATCATACGGGCGTACAATCAATGCCGTTTGCCGGGGAGACTGATTATTCATGATTGTAGTCGATGCACACGAAGATATTGCCTATAACGCGCTGGCCTTCGGGCGGGATTACCGGCGCAGTGTTCTGACCACGCGCCAGCAGGAGGTGGGTTCCGAGACGGTGGCCCGCAACGGCACAGCGACAGTCGGGATGCCCGAAGCGCTGCTGGGGCGGGTGGCGATCACCTTTGCGACCCTGTTTGTTGCGCCGCGCACGCGCCAGACCGCGCCCTGGGATATTTTAAGTTACAGCGAGCCGGAAGAGGCTTACGCCCTGGCCCTCAGGCAGATGGATTATTATGAGCGGTTGGCCGACGAGCATGAGAAAATCAAACTCGTGCGCACCCAGGCCGACCTGAAAGCGATGCTGAAGACCTGGGAGGATGGCACAGACATCGGCGACCATCAGATTGGGCTGGTGATACTGATGGAAAACGCCGACCCCATTCTGGAACCCAGGCAGTTTGAGGAATGGTACGAACGCGGCGTGCGTCTGGTCGGCCCGGCGTGGCAGGGCACACGCTACTGCGGCGGCACAGGACAGCCCGGCCCGCTTACCGACCTGGGGCGTGAACTGCTGGATGTTATGGCGAGTTTTAACGCCATTCTGGACCTGTCCCACATAGCGGAGGAATCCTTTCTGGAGGCGGTAGATCGCTACGACGGCATCCTGATCGCCAGCCACAGCAACCCGCGCCGCTTTCGCGCCAGTGACCGGCATCTCTCGGACGAGATGATCCGGCGGCTGGCAGAGCGCGATGGCGTGATGGGGGTGGTGCTGACCAACAATTTTCTGACCAATGGATGGGACAAACGCGAACGGCTGCCATTTCATATCATCGCCGATGTGATTGATTATGTCTGTCAGACCACTGGAAGCGCGGCCCATGTGGGCATCGGCAGCGATTTCGACGGCGGTTTCGGGTTGGAAAGTATCCCGGACGGGCTGGACACGGTGGGTGATCTGATGCTGATCGCCGGGTCACTGCGCGAACGTGGTTATACCGAAGCCGATATTGACGCCGTAATGAGCGGCAACATGCTCCGCAAACTGCGCGCAGCCCTCCCGGAAGATTAACCTGATGGTGCGAGTCGGCCAGATCGGGATCGCGCTGGGCGCGCTGGGGATGGTGCTGGCCGTAATGGGCCTGTTTCCCGGCGTGACTGGCCTGCCGCCCACACCCGGCATCGGCACTATTCAACTCGTCACGATTTTATCAGGTTTCAGCCTGCTGATTACCGGCGCATTCATTTACGCCAAGTACACCTTTTATTCCTACATCCGCTCCAATCTCTCGCAGCAGATTGCGCTGCGTCTGTCGATGACCGGGCTGCTGCTGGCGGGTATGGCGGCGATGGCCGATATTCTCGGTTTCGGCTCGAATGTGCGCGAACCGGGGTCGGATATTTTCTTCGGCCCCTGGCAGGCAGTCGGGTTGATTGGTGGTTTTCTGGTAGCAGCGGTGGGCGTGCTGCTGTACGCCGTGACCGGCCCGGTGGATTCAAAGCCTGCTGCGCCCACTTCGACACAGGAACTGCCGGCTGTTAGCCCATCTGCTGAACCTGAAGCCAGCGCAAAGGAAAATCCTGAACCGCATGAGGAATTGCTATGAAAATCGGGTTGAGATCGCACAACGGCGCGGAAGATCGCCTGCTGTACGCCCAGCAGATCGGCGCGGATGGCGCGAGTATCTGGGCATGGGCTGTGCCGGAGTATCTGGAACGTCACTACCTGACGCCTGACGATATGCGCATGATGCGGCGGCGCTTTGAAAAATATAATCTGACGCTGACCGGCGTGGGCATCGGTGGAGCAGCGGTCAAAAATCAACTGCTCGGCTTGCCGGAACGCGAACAGGACATCGCCAATGTCGCCCGCACCATCCGCAGCATCGGCGAGGCCTACGCCGATAAACCTGAAGAAGCGCCGGTGTTGATTATCGACCAGCGCATCACCTACTGGGCGGACGGGCGGCCCGGCTATCGCAATGTACCCATCGGACGCGGTGGAACGGTGCTGCTTGATTTTGACGCGGAAGCCCACGCCGCCGAGATGGACAAACCGGCGGGTGATGTCACCTACGACGAGGCGTGGTCGCGCATCGCCTATTTTTACGAGCATCTCGTCCCGGTAGCGGAGGAAGCCAGAGTCCGGCTGGCGACTCATCCTGACGATCCACCGCTGGCGTATTATCGCGGTGTGCAGCAGGTACTGACCGGCTTCGAGGGCTTGCGCAAGGTGGTTGAAACCTTCTCCAGCCCGTACAACGGCCTGCTGTTTTGCATCGGCACGATGCAGGAAGCTGGCGAGAACGTGCCGGAACTGATCCGCTATTTTGGCGCGCAGGGCAAAATCTTCTACGTCCATTTCCGCAACGTGCAGGGGACTGTGCCGCGCTACCGGGAGACATTCGTGAATGAGGGTGACAGCGATATGATCGCCAACTTCAGGGCGCTGAAGGAGGTGGGCTTTGGCGGTTTTGTCGTGCCGGATCATCACCCCGGCATCACCGGCGACACCGACTGGACTCATATGAGCCGCGCCTGGCATGTCGGCTATCTCAAAGGGCTGATCGAGGCGTTGGGGTAACGATGATTTTCTCTGAACTTGAGGTTGTTGCGCTAACCGAAGACCTGCCCAAACATCATCTGAGAACCGGCGATATTGGTACAATCGTGGATGCGCACGAAGACGAATACACAGTCGAGTTCGTGCGGCAGGATGGACATACCCTTGCGCTGGCAGAAGTTGAACCCCACCAGATCAGACAAATTCAGTGAATCACGAAATGATGATTCTATCCCTTGATACCGCCAGACGTTAAAACGTCCGGCTGCCAAAGGACAAGTCCACTTGAGTGGACTCAGCCTCGTTTTCGAGTATACTGGGTCCGTTTTAACGGACTTGTTTTACATCAGCCGCACGGTTTTAACCTGTGGCCCAGCTGTGATTCACTGAAATTGACCGGGCGCGCGAAATCCTGAGCAGCCGGAGAATTGAATCCTGAAGCGTTACATCTGAATGGGCCGGGATGCGCCGGTATCGGGCCGCTGCTCGTGTTTGAGCATATCCGTCAGCAGGTTGGTCAGGTCGTCCTGCAAGCGGCGCGTGAAGGGTCGGAAAGCCTCCCCCTGCCGCAGACCATGCAGTGAATAGGTGAAATTCTCATGGATGGTCTTGCCTGCGACGGTCATCTCCGGCTCCCAAGAATCGACCAGCCGCCAGCGCCCCTGTTCCAGATAAAATAATTCGAAGCGGATACGCACCTCGCCATGCACACCCTGAAAGGCCAGGTCGAGCGCGATGGGCAGCATAGCGCTGCGCGGGTTGACTTTGCGCTGGAACTGGTTGACAAGCGCTTTTGCAATCGGGCGCATCCGGCGGCCAATCTGCTCCTCGGTCAGGCCGGGGGCTTTCTCCGCTGTTTTGGTCAGACTGCGGCAGTGCTTGCGCGCGGCGATCACCTCACTGCGGGCGATGCGTCCGTACTGGTCGTACTGGTTCATGCGCATTCCGGTGACGCTCCAGTTGCCCAGCTTCAACCCGTCAATGCCGATCAGCAGCTTGCGGATGTGGGTCGCGCCCTCGTTGGATGGATAGGGGGGGACCTGATCGTTCTGGGCGTGGAACTGCCAGCCCTGCCGCCGGCCGCCAGTGGATGAGGGGGCCATCGGCGGGACATTGGCATAGGGCGGCACATGCAGTTCAAAGCCAGGCCGTCTGCGCCGGAACAGCAGCCGCAGGATCACCAGAAACAGCACAAAAATCATCAGCAGCGCGCAGCCCACGCCGATCAACGCAGCGCGATGTACCGGGTCTTCGGTATTGAACCCCAGTTGTTCCAGTATGGCCTGCGGGCCGGGCTGTGGGGTTGGGGGGACCGGTGTGGTCTGAGCCTCAAGCTGGTTCAGCGGCGGGATGATGATCTCTACACTGTTATTGTCCAGCGTCTCTACCGAAGTTTCCACCTCGCCGATACCAACGGTAATCAGCACACCCTGCGGGGTGTCGGGTGACAGGTATTCCATCGGGATAATCAGGTTAATCGTTACACCTTCATTGGCGATCAGCGGGCGCAGATTTTCGCGGGCGATTTCCTCTTCGGAATCGGCCTTTATCATGCGCACAGTTGCAATGGTGCTGGCGGTTGTGCCCCGGTTGTTGACATCAAATGACACTGTGACCGTCGTGCCATCCGGCCCCAGCGCGGCAGGTCGAAGATTGGTAATAACGTAGTCCGCACCGGCCTGAGCCATCGCCCCGAAAGCCATCAGCAGCAGAATGAAGATTGTCCCCAACACGCGCATGAACTGTCCTTATGCTGACATGAGTCCTTCAATTACAAATATAGGGTGAAAGTCGTTTCTTTCCAAGTCGGCGCTGCGCTTTGTCAAGAGGATGTCCAGATTTTGCGCAGGTTCGTTTACGTTTGACCAGTCCACCGGCCAGGGTCATACAATAAAGGCATGAAACAATTTTTCGCGGTTCCTGCCTGGTTAAATCGCAGCCATCCTATTACACAGCGTTATTTGCGCCAATCGCTGCCGGTTCGCTTTCAATATCTGCTGCTGGCGCTCACAGTTGGCGCTTTTCTGCTGCTCGGTGGTCTGAGCCTGCCGGTGCTGTACTGCCTGTTTTCCCTGGTCATCCTGCTTCAGATTACGTTGAGTTCCGGTGATAAAGTGCATCGAGAACGACAGTCTGCCACCTGGGACCTGATGCGCACCACGCCGTTTGGTGGTCAGGAACTGCTGCTCAGTCTGTGGGCAGCCAGTGTCTGGCAGTTGAGCCGCACCTGGATGATGCTGATTTACCGCCTGCTGCACGGCGCGATGATCGTAGGGCTGATGGTGTACAGCCTGCTGTTTGCTGAAATCCCTGTGGAACATGGCTTGCCTATTCTGGCGTCTGGCACACTGCTGATCCTGCTTCAGCCGTTTACCGAAATGTACTTCAGTGGGATGGTCGGGCTTGCCGGTGCGAACCGGATGCGAGACCGGGTGAACGCCCAAAGTCTGGCGGTAGGTATGGTCCTGTCTTACTGGCTGGCCTATGTAAGTGTGGTGCTGGGCCTGCTGCTGGTGCAGCAGATGCGCCTGACAGGGCCGCAGATCATCGGCATTTTCTGGCTGCCGCTGCTGCTGCCGGTCCTGTTGGGTTATACCGCCCTGCGCATCGCTGAGGCTGCATTTCGTTAGAAAGTCACGTTTCAGACACCAAAAGTAAATGTTGAATTGAGAAGGCGATCTGCCTTCTTTTTGATTCCACTTTTCTGACCGAATCATCTCCGAAACGTGTCCGTTTTAGGTCGTAAGGGACTACCCCATTCTGAGATGCTGAAGCTATCGCACGGCTTTAGCATCAAGGAGCGGGATCATGGATCCGAGACCCCCGGTTGTCCCCCCGGCGATGAGCTAGTGTCATAAAGCTGGAACTGGCCTGCTGAAGTGAGCAGGCCGGTGCTTTTATACGCGAATTATCTGGAGATGTTCCTCCAGTTCCCGGCGAAGTTCATCCAGCATTGGCGAAACAGGCAGGGTGGCGCAGACGGCCAGAGCCTGCTGATAGAGGTGCTGGGCTTTAGTGAACTGACCTGCTTTTTCCTCAAGAAAGCCAAGCGCATAAACGGCGTTGACCTGCTGAAAGCGGTTATCCATCTCCTGCCACAGAATCAGTGCACGGCGTAAATTTCTGCGGGCAGAATCGTATAACTGAAGTTTGGTTTCTACCAGACCGAGCGCGTGCTGGGACGCGGCGGTAAAATAGGGGAAATCATTCAAATGGCGATACGCTGTGACAGCCTGCTGGAAGCGAACTTTCGCATCATCAAGCTGGTTCTGTTCCAGCAGCAGGGCGCCCTGCTGGTAATGATAAATCGCCAGTTTGTACGCATCCCCGGTAGTTGGCTCAACCAGTTGCAGGTAACGTTCCGCCTGGCTGTAACACTGGGCGACCCGGCAGGTTTCGGCCAGCAGCAAGGCGCAGCGCTCGACCTCATCCATGTTATGAAGCTGATCCCAGTAACATAGCGCGATCTGCCCATGTCCGAGCGCCTGCGGCGTTCTGCCCTGATGTGTATAGGCCAGCGCCAGCACGAAATGCAGTCTGCCGAGCAGACGATAATTGACCATATCGCGGGTTTCATCCAGCGTCTGGGAAATGAACAGGTCAATATCGCTGGTCTGGAAGATGGTTTGGGCGCGCAGCATTCCAATGCGCGCCAGCAGCCTGGTTTCAGGAGTCTGAGCATAATCTGCCCGACGGAGGGCGTTATCAAAGGCTTCTGACGCCGACCGGTAGCGACCATTCTGTAGATAACTGCTGCCCAGGTGAGACCAGATCAGAATATGATTTTCGGTATCCCGCAAGTTGATAACCTGCAACACGGCGTCATAAAGCAGGGGGTCCCAGCGGCGATAATCGGTTCGGGTGAGGGCGTAAGGCATTATGGTATTGAGAAGCTGAATCGTGTCGGCAGGCAGCGGATCATTCTGGAGTCCTGCGCGTATCTGTTCGAACATATCGTCAAGATGTTCGTCCAGCCACATATAATCATCCATATGTTCTTGCACATCCAGTGGATTAAGAGGCATGGCTCGTTGGCAGGCGGTCCTGCCTTCCCCCCTTCAATGACGATGGCCTGAATCAAAAAAGGCCCAATCCTGCGATTGGACCTTATTGTAACGAACTAAGCTTACGAAACCTATTGCGCGGCGGTAAGCTTCAGGATTCGTCCGCCGTAATCCAGCACATACATTTCTCCGGCGTCATCTTCGCCAAAGGCGCTGATGGCGATACCTGTGCCAGTCATGAACACATTGGTCTGCCAGACACCTGCGCTATCCTGATAGGTGGACCAGATACGCCCGGAACACCAGTCCCCAAACAGATACACGCCCTGCAAACTTGCCAGCGCTTCGCCGCGATAGACATAACCGCCGGTGACGGAACACCCGGCACTGTGATCGTATTCGGCGATGGGCGCTACGGCGTTGGCGGGTGCGGTCCCACCTGAATAGGGGTGTGTGCCTTCCAGAACATTCCAGCCATAATTCTGGCCGCCGGGGCTGCCTGCCGCCTGAAAGTTGATTTCTTCCCATTGGTTCTGGCCGACATCCGCGATATACAGATCGCCGGTTTCACGGTCAAAGCTGAAACGGTAAGGGTTGCGTAAACCCCACGCCCAGACTTCCGGCGCAAGGTCGGGATTGACTGTGCTGATGGGGTTATCGTTCGGGATCGAGTAGGGTGTGTCGCCGTCTACGTCAATGCGCAGGATTTTGCCGAGCAGCGTGGCGGGGTTTTGCCCATTCCCCTGTGGGTCGCCCGCCGAACCACCGTCGCCAAGCGCGATATACAGGTAGCCATCCGGGCCGAATTCAATCTGTCCGCCGTTATGATTGGCATAGGGCTGCGGATGGGTGAATAAAATCTCCGCGCTGTTAGGGTCCGCGACGTTCGGATTATCGGCGCTGACCCGATAGCGGGCGATGACTGTGCCGCCGCTGCGGTCATTGTAATGAACGATAAACTGCCCGTTTTCAGCAAAATTGGGATGGAACGTGAGACCCAGCAGGCCGCGTTCTGAATAGCTGGTCAGAATGTCCTGACTGCTCAGGCCGCTGATGTCCAGAAAAGGGGTATCCTGCAATACGCCATCCACTACAAGCTGGATCCGTCCGGCCTGTTCCAATACAAACAGGCGATTGCTGCCATCTCTGGCGCTGGTCATGTAAATGGGGCGTGACAGGCCGCTGAGAAATTCCTCCAGGCGATACTGAGCGGGATCAGGGGCGGTGATTTCCTGTGCGGCAGCCGGGGTGAGCACCATCAGGCTGAGAAATAGCAGAATGAATAACTTGCGCATAGAACTCCTCTGAGTGACCTTGCTGAATGCCCATTGTACTGAATTTTCAGCGATTCTCGGCCACTACTTATCAAGAATTTAGATTGTGCTTAAAACAAAACGATCACCGCCGGGCGATGATCGTTCTGAAAATGTACCGTATTTCGACGAACCGGTCAGTTGGTCTTGTTGGCAGCCAGATAAGGTGAACCCACCGCAATGTAACTGTAGCCGTGCGCCACCAGTTCGTCATAATCGGGGATCATGCGGCGGCCATCAATTACCAGATAAGGTGGCTCAACACACTGCTCAATGGTGCGCGAAATACCCCGGAATTCTTCCCAGTCGGTTGAAATGAACAGCGCATCGCTGCCGCGCAGCGCGTCCTGAACCGAGGTGTGATAGTTGATTTTCTCGAACAGGTGATTCTTGTTCGGGTCAAAGAACCGCTTCGCTTCACCGATTGCGAGCGGGTCATAGGCGCGGATTTCCCGCACCCCGCGCGCCAGCAGCCCTTCCACGACCTTGAGAGAGGAGGCATCGCGCATATCATTGGTCTGTTTCTTGAAGGCCAGCCCCAGCAGGGCCACACTCTTATGGTTGAAATTGACACCGGCTTCGCTGATGGCGCGATCAATGAGATAGGTTTTCTGATATTCATTGATGTTGTAAACCGATTGCAGCAGATCGGCCTGCTGACCGGCACTCTGAAGCTGGTATATCAGGGATTGAATATCCTTACCAAAACACGAGCCGCCCGCGCCATTAGAGACATAGGACCCCCAGGTGCTGATACGATTGTCGGATGTCACACCGCGTTTCAGGTCTTCCATTCGCACATTGGGGAAGGTTTCTCCGATGCGCGCACCGACACCGTTCCAGAAGGAAATATAGGTGAGCAGCAGTGTGTTGCTCAGATACTTGATGGCCTCAGCCGTTTCTGGCGTGGTTTCGATATAGCGGATGCGGACATGGTTGACAAACTGGGAGTAAATGCGCCGGATAATCCGCAAATCCTCTTCAGTATCTGCGCCGACAACCACCCGGTCAGGCCGGCGGGATTTTTCGACGGCGTCACCTTCTGGCAGAAATTCAGGGTTGGAAGCGATACCAAAATTGGGAACGCCATGTCCCGCCAGGATACCCTGTAGCTGACGGGCTGTGCCGACGGGTACGGTACTCTTGTTAATCAGCACGACCCGGCGCTGGTCCGCCCGGTTCGCCAGCAGCGGCGCGATGTGGTTGAGCGCGTTGAGATAATAACGCATATCAGATGAACCATTGGCATTCGGTGGGGTATTCAGACACAGAAAAATCGCGTCTGTCCCCTCAATCACCGGCTCGATATTGTCAATAAAAAAGAGATAGCGTCCAATGTTCTCCGCGATGGTATCCGCCAGCCCCGGCTCATTGACATAGTGTTCAATACGTTCGCGTTCAGCGGATCGGTACGCTGCGATTTTTTCGGAATCGATGTCGTAGGCATAAACCTCGTGGCCGTATTCTGAACATACGGCGGCATGGGTTAAACCGACAAAGCCTGTTCCAACGACAATAATCTTCATGGCAACCTCGTTTGCATGTATCCAACTGGATGCGGAAACAGCAATAAGTTCATTTCAGAAAACAACCTGGCGACTGCTGTCAAAATACGCCCTGTTACCTTGCGGCTACCTTAAAGTGGCGCGCAGCCTGGTGGTTATTTTATGGGATGTTTGGCCGAAGGGGAACGGGCAGATTGCCGATTGACCAGTCAGAACAGGGGTGGCCCAGTATAAGCCACCCTCAAGCGTCCTCAACTGGCTGTTTTTTGAGCTTTGGCCGCACGTTTTTGCGCGGCGCGCGCACTGGGAATGCCCCAGGCTGTAATGACCGCGAGGACCACAAACAGAATGTCAATCGGTTCCAGCATGGCGGACAGGTAATCCGGGAAAAATGCGAGGGTATCGCTGAACAGGCCGCCGATGCCGATCTCGTTGACAATCGCCATGCCGTAATCTTCGATCAGCACTTCACGATAGACATACACGGCGGTCAGGAATTTGCCGATGAAAATGCCCAGTACGCTTGTCACCACCGCGATCAACTGATAGGGCAGTCCTTTGCGGCGGTTCGACGCGATCAGGACGCCCCCGCCGGCCAGCGCGCCTACACCAATCGCCGCGTAGCCGATTTCATAATCGGTAATGACGGCGATAGCCGCCCAGATGAGACCGGCAATGACCGCACCCACAAATCCGCCGATCAGCGCCATCACATAACTGGCCGCCGCTGGCTCGCTGTCGGTGGTTATCAGGGGGGATTGCTGGTCAGGGTCTTGTAGATCGAGACGCGGCGCTTCAGCCAGCGGGTGCGCACGGGAAGATGCTGGAGCCAGATGGTCGATCTGTTCCAGCCACTGCTGCGCGCGTGGGTCGTCCACATGGATCAGTATCGCGCGAGCTTCATCATAGCGTTTCTCCTTGATAAGATCGCGCGCCATACGCATTTGTTCGGCAGCCATATTGGAACCCCCTCGAAATTATTTGAGCATGTATTCTCATGATAGAAGGGGTTGGCGCTTCCATGTGTTGAGATTTGATTTCGGGTGTCAGCCTTGCAGAATTTCCTGCGCAACCTGCAGGCCCAGTTCCACCGCAAAATTTGTGCCCCGATCCCAGGGGTAAACCTGGCTCATGCTGGCCCAGTAGATGCCGGAAAGTGGGGTCTTTAAGGGTGGGATGTGCTGGCTGTGGTTGACACCCGGCACAGGCTGCGCATAGGGTGCGCGAAACACCCAGTATTTTCGCACCCAATCCGGTTTGAACTGTGGGTTAAATTGATTGAGCACCGCCGTAAATCGCTCGACCAGTTCGGCTTCGCTGAGTTGAAAATATTCATGGTCCGAAGGCACATAATCGCCACAGTAGATCAGGGTGTCGCCGTTGTAATGCGCTTTCGACATCCAGTTGGTATGTTCGACCAGCGCCAGGAATGGAAAGCGTGTTTTGGTTTTGTCCGGGCTGGTGGCCGGCAGGTTCAGCCAGTAGGTTCCATCGGTGAGCAGCGACTGCTTGAGCGCCAGCACCACACACAAACCACCGATACTTTTGAGTTCACGCATCTGCTGGCCGTAAGGGGTCTGCGCCAGCCCATCGGTCAGCCGCAGCATTAGGTCCGGCGAAGTAGTGCTGATGATCCGATCAAACACTTCCGTCTGTTCCCCGGATGTCAGAGCAGGCCGGTTGTCGATTAAGGCAATTCGCTCGATGCGCGTGTTCAGATGAATATGCGCGCCGTGCTGCTGGATGCCTGCCGCCAGCGCATCGACAAACGCCTGAAAACCACCCTCATAAATGCCCAGGCGCAGGCTGCGGGTGTAGATGCGTGCCCACAGCCAGGCCATGTTGACTTCCTGATAACGGGTGCTGAATTTGCCGATGAGCAGGGGCTGCCACAGGCGTTCATAGGCTTCGCGGCCCAGATAGCGCAGCATCCAGTTGTGCGCGGTATCTTTTTCCAGCGCCTGCCAGTTGCGCGTGAATTTGAGAAACACGCCCACCAGCCCCAGCCGGAATTTCGCAACCGGCGAAAGGGGCAGCAGCAGCGCGCTCGGCGAAATTTCCGAGCGGTAGATTTTGCCGTCCAGCCAGTAGCTGGTTTTGGGGCGCGGCCACATCACTTTGCTGGTCAGGCCAAGTTCTTCGATGATCTGCCGGATATGCGTATCGGTTTCAAACCAGTGATGGTAAAACTTTTCCAGATGCCAGTCCCAGGCCGGGTCTTTGAAACCAGCGGCCAGACCCCCGACATGCTCGGCCCCTTCATAAACATGCACCTCATGACCGGCCCGCGCCAGGTCCCAGGCGGCGGCCAGCCCGGCGACACCCGCGCCGATAATTCCGATTTTAAGTCTGGTCACGTTACGGCCCTCAAATTTGTGCAATCCACGCGAAATTAACCGGCTGCCTTCTGTTCCAACTGTCGCGCGCGGCTGATCGCAGACAGGTTAAGACCCTGCTGCACGAGGAAAAACAGACCGACCAGCGTCACCGGCAGCCAGATTACCATATGGATGGTAAGCGCGAAGGCCACCGATTGAGCCTGTGAAACGCCGGCTGCGATCAGGACGGATGATGCGAATGTCTCGAAGACTCCGAACTGGCCGGGTGATGCGGGAATCAAACCGGCCAGGTTCACCACGCCGACGACCAGCAGCATCGTAAAGTAACTGGTTTGAAGATCAAATGCCTGTGACACGATCCAGTACACACTGGCTTCCAGCGCCCAGGTGACATACGAACTGATAATCGTTCCAGCCAGGTCTGCCGGGCTGCGCAGTCCATCCAGGCCGCTGATAACTTCCTCAACCATATTTTCAGTCAGGCTGCGCACCCGTTCCGGCAAAGGACGGCTGACAATCTGATACACCCGGCGCAGCATATCCGGGCGGGCGGCCAGCAGGAAAAACACCGCCAGTGCAGTCAGGAACAGGGGCGCTGCCACCGAGGCGACCATGCGGACTTCCGGCGAAGGCACATCCGAAACGAGCAGGGAAACGACGATGAAGGTGAGCATCACCAGACCGTCAAACACCCGCTCGACCACCACCGTCGTCGTCGCGCGCGCCAGTGGCACAGCGTAGTTGCGCTGAAGCAGGACAATGCGCAGTAGTTCACCGCTGCGGAAGGGGTAGATATTATTGCCCGCGTAACCGATGCACACCAGCGGTATCAACTGGCGAACCGACAGGCGGCGGATCGCATTGAGCAGAAATTTCCAGCGCAGGGTAATTACGGTCACGGCGGCGAAATACCAGACTGCCCCGAAAATGAGCAGGAGTCCGTTGGCGTTCTGGATATGAGTCCAGACCTGTTCAGGATTCAGGTTCCTAAAGGCAAACCATAAAAAGATTGCACTGATGAGGATGCCGCTTCCGGCAAAGAGCCACTTACCAGGTTTCATGTGTTGATCGTATACCACACAGCGTCGCGAATAGACTGCAACTATATCATACAACAGGTGATGGGAATATAGCGCTGAGGATTCAGACAGTGTGTGTCGTCAGCGATGAGCAAATTAAAACGAAATGTGTCGCGGCGCAGGCCAATCATTACGCGAAAAAGAACTTCTGTGCTAAAATTTTGATATGATTACTGGCGCTTTCCACATTTGAAAGCTAAAATTCTGTCAGATGTACATTTTAACAGGCAGGTGGTAGCACGTGAATCAACAACCATCCCCCAATGACCCGGAATGGCTCCAGAAAATTGAGGAACTGGCGAATGCGCAGCTTGGTACAGGCTCTTCATGTGAGCAGGTGCATCCGATAGTGGCGCGGTGGTTTGAACAATTGATGGACAGTGATCCCCCGGATTCACGTGATTCGATTGTGCAGGCAATATCCTGTCTGGCAACAGAAGTGCTGCTCAGTTCACCGGATGAATTGATCGGGCCGCTGCTGGAGCAGGCCGATGAAGACGAGGTTGCACTCTGGATTGAGCAAATCCTGTTGATTGGGCGCGCATTTGAGATAGCGCTGCGTTCCGGCGATCTCGATGATCTTTAGCACTCGCAATTCCAACCGTTAATTTTCACCATCGTCCCACCATTGAAATCCACTCGGCAGGTTCTCCATCCCTGGCCCGCGCGGCTTCTCGGTTGCAGCCGGTGGTGGTGGGATTTGGCGGGCAACCTGCGGCGCGACAGGCAGAGGCGCTGGCGCGATTTGCCGCCGTCCGGTACGAGCGCTGGTAAGGGTCAGGATAATGGAGCCAAGCCCCAGCGCCAGCGCTATCGCGTTCAGGATGCCACCAACCAGCGGCAGAAAGACCACGACAGACAGCAGCCCGATCCCGACCAGCAGATTGAGATACAGCA
>CAZKIB010000028.1:36188-42299 GCA_964552425.1 uncultured Anaerolineaceae bacterium
CGGGTTCCATCATCGCCCAGAGCAAAGCGAACGATGATGCGGCCAACCGTCAGGCAGACAATGACGCGCGAAACGTAGATGGCGACAAAGTAAAACGCGCTGGCCCCGCCAATATTCAGAATGCCCAGGGACATCAGAGCCACGATGACCAGATCCCCAAGCTGGAGTGCCAGCAGCAGCAGGACAATCAGCACCACCAGCAGCAGAAACACCACCCAGATGCCAATCGAAAGAATGAAGGCCAGAATACCCGTACCGAGACTGTTGAGCGGGCGATTGCGCAGCGTTTGCACAGGCGCTTGCAGGGGGCGCGGCAGCCAGTAAGCGGCGATCAGCCCGATCAGCGCCAGAGTGACAAACTCGCGGATCACAACGGTCAGGTAGCCACCCAGCCAGGCGACATTGTTTTCTTCGGTTAGCTCGTTGATCTGTGAAAAATCCGGCAGATTCACGATCTGATCAAAAATCGGCTCCTGCCGCAGTGTCCCGTCAATCGTACCGGGGCTTGTGGAACTGTATTGCAGTTGGCCGTTGATGGTGGCTTCCTGGGTCACGACCAGGCCAGGACTCCTCAGCGCAATATCGAAGCGGAACGGGACCAGCAGCGCCTGTAACTGGGATACATCGCTGATTTCGGCATCCCCCACAGACGCGAAAACATCGCCTGTGACAGCCCCGGCGATGGTCAGCGCTGATCCCCAGAAGTGGATCTCCCGGCTGACATCCCCCCAGACGATTAACTGATAGCCGAGGCTGGTGACGCTGCCCGGCACACGCGCGCCGCTGAAAATCTCGGTACTCAATGTCAGCGTGATCAGGTCGCCGAGCGGATCGTCGAAAACGGCGTTCGGGTGGATCCGCAGTACTGGACCCGCAAAGAGCAAATCCCGATCCATTTGCCCGCGCACATCCATCTGGCCGGCCAGCATGTACACATCCCCATGAACCCTGCCGTTGAGTTCCACATCAAACGCGGCTCCGATGAGATTGCCGTTGACAGTTCCGTTCAGTCTGACCGTCTGGCAAAGAACAAAGACATTGCCTTCGACAACCTCGTCGGTGGCGATTTCGCAATTGGTGCCTTGAATGACTTCACGCGCGAACGCGGTTTGCGTTCCCAAAAGGACAAGTATCAGAATGACAAACCATTTCAAGCGCATGTGGACGGGCCTCCGCAACTCGCCCTTCGATTGTACGGTACGGAGCGGCTATTGCAAATTGTGTTTTGGTCGGGGAAACTAGGACAGTCACAGGTTCAGAGGACTCACCCGTTGGCCCTACCTCACAAAGATGGTTCAACTGACATTCTCAACCAGCGTCCTCCTGTCCGTCCAATGGCGGATCGAGGCCCGCAGCCACCGCCCGATCAGGTCGCGCCGCCCTGGCGTCTGCTGCTGCAAATCGGGGGCGAGAATCGGACGACCCTGGGCGTGTCTGTGTCAGATCGAATGCTGGTCGGACGTGAAGATGCTAAAAAGGGCCAGTACCCGGAAATTGATTTTGCCCCATTTGATGGTTCTGCCAATGGTGTCTCCCGTGAACACGCGCTGATTACCTATGAGGATGGCGCACTTTATGTGGAGGACCTGAACAGCACCAACGGCACGCGCATCAATGGTTTCCAACTCACGCCACAGCGGGCCTACCGCCTGCGTGATGGCGATGAACTGGAATTTGGCCGGCTGCGTGTCGTGCTGCGTTTTGTGCGCCCCTCGCGTTAAACATTAATCCACGCTTGCCAAGCGCCGCCCCCTGGCGGTATATTGGAACCTGGGTCACGCTGCCAATGCAGGACAATCCATGTATCGCAGTTTTACGGATCGGGTATTCGGTGGGGTATGCGGCGGGCTGGGGGCCATTCTTCCAGTCAGCGCGTGGGGATTTCGCTTTGCTTTTCTCCTGCTGTCCATTGTGACGCTGGGCGCATTTGCGCTGCTGTACCTGACATTGTGGATGCTCATCCCCCAGCAAACACTCGTCAATCGCCAGCGTGGCGGGGCCGGGCTGCTGCTCGTTTCCACATTATTCACAATTCTGGTTGGCGCGGGTTGGCTCGTATGGGCTGGCGGAGGGCTGCGCGGGCCAGGGGGCGAAACACTTTACTGGGCTGGTTTGCTGTTTATGACAGCCAGCGTCTTTTTTCTGCGGCAGTTGAGAGGGTAGCCCATGCGCGCGCGGCGGCGTACCAATTTGTTGTGGGGTCTGGCGCTGCTGGCGGCGGCGGCAGTCGCAATGGCAAGAGCGCTCGGTGTGCTGCCAGAGCCAATTTATGATCTGCTGGCACGCACCTGGCCGGCTTTGCTGGTACTGGCCGGGCTGTCGATTGTGCTGCGCCCGCGTGTGATATTTGGTTCGGGTGTCGCCCTGCTGATTACGCTGGTACTGGTTGGAGGGGTGGCGGCGCTGGCCTTTTCTACCCGCGCAACCCAGATACGCGAAGATTACCGCGAACCGGTTGAGCAGACCGTCAGCGGAAATGTCACCCTGCTGCGCGTGCGCATTCGCACACTGGCGACGGATATTGAGCTGCTGCGCCGGGTGGGCGCGGAGCGGGTCATTTCGGGTGAGTTTGTCGGCAGTGCGGAAAGCCGTGTGGAAATTATCTATAACGAAGGCGCGGTGGATGCCGATTTCTCATTAATGGAGGAGCAGGCCAATCCGCTGCCCATGCTGGAGAATATCGGGCGTGGCACACTGCGTCTCGAATTTCCCGCCGAACTGCCGCTGGATATTGAACTGGTCGGGCTGAATGGCAGCGCAACGCTGAACATGAGCGGTCTGGCTGTCGAACGTATGAATCTTGACCTGCAAACGGGAAACGCGCTTGTCACCCTGCCCGTTTACGATCCGCTGGGGTCCGGGCCAGACGATCCGCTGGGCACGCTGGCGGTGCGCGATGGGGACATTACGCTGTTTATTGACCCGCAGATCGCCGCCCGCCTGGAATTGAATCGCGGCGGCAGCGGCATCGACCCGCTGTTTGACCCCATCGTCTACAATTATCTGGTGGGCGACGTGCTGGAAGCGCGCAGTATTGCGACTGCGGAAATCATTGTACGTTACGCTGTCACAGCCCTGCGCGGACAGATCACTGTGCGCGAACCGCTGTAGAACTTCAGCCGCCGTTTTTTGCTTTCCCCGTTTTGCCGGGGTACATTATCCCAAGTTTATCCCAAACATATCACAAATTGGGTTATCTATGCCCTGGCGCTTGCATTTGACGAACCGGGCGCTACAGCGTCTTGAAATCTTATCCGAGAGCAGCCCGGCGGTGCTGGCAGCATGGACTCAGCCGGGGCGGGTTTCGTATATCGACCTGACAGCGGGAACGCTGCTGGCTGAGAAGCGCCTGGCCGATCTGGGCAGCCGGCAGCCTGAGCATTGGCTGCTGATTCAGCCGGAACTGCCGGCCCCGAACGGCCAGTACCCGGCAGTGATTCCCGGCGCAACTCTCAAAATTCACCTCAGCCAAAGCGGTCAGCAGCGCCTGTATCATCTGGTATCTGGCGAGATTTATCTGGTGACTGGTTTACAGGAAACCCGCCTGAGTACCGATCACGATGAAATGTTTGTGGCGGCGGTGTTCATGCCGGGGCGCGAACGGATCGGACTGCTGAGTCGGCAGGGACGCCTGCATATCTACGATGGGCTGACACCCGTCGGCATTTCGGAGACCGGCCTTCCCGCTCTCGATGCTGACACCTTCACCATGCTGTTCGCGTCGAATGAGTCGTTTTATGTGTTTCATCAGCGTAGTGTGCTGCGGCTGGACGCGGATGGAAAAGTGCAGAAACGGCTAGAACTGCATTATCTGCCTGGCGCGGCGGCCTGCTCGCAGCAGGGGCGTCTGGCCGTGAGCGATCAGGATACCAACGTAATCCGCATTTATGATGGGGCTGACCTCAGCCCGTTGTACCAGCGTCATGCGCTCGACCTGATGACCAAAGCGCCCCAGGTGCAGTTGATCGCCGACCCGCCGCCTTCGATGGTTGCGCTCCACACCCTGGCGGTTGATGACGCTGGTACGCTGGCTTTCGCGCTGGCGGGCGTCATCTGTGTGACGGATACCAGCCAGATGCTGGCCCTGCCACCTCAGCGGGAACCCCTTTAGCCCGAACGGTGTATTTGATCTGTATACATTCGTACCGAAAGTCCCATATCTGTGGATGTTATTCAGCGCGCTTTGCAGGGTGATGAAGCCGCCTGTCAGGAGATTGTCGACGCGCACCGGGAAGCTGTGTTCCGGCTGGCGTATCTGCTGCTGGGCGATGCAGACGACGCTGAGGATGTCACCCAGGATACTTTTATACGCGCGCTGCGTTATCTGCATCGTTATGATCCGGAGCGCGCGCTGCGTCCCTGGCTGCTGCGCATCACCGCGAATCTGGCGCGCAACCGGCGGCGATCATTGGGGCGCTACTGGGCGGCCGTTCAAAAGCTGGCGGGGCTGGCGGCGGTGGATGCAACTCCCACACCGGAAGGGCGTTCTGCCCAGGCAGAAGAGGCTCACGCTTTGTGGCAGGCGGTTCGGCTGCTGAAGTCGCATGAGCAGGAAATTATCTACCTGCGTTACTTCCTGGATTTGTCTGTCACTGAAACAGCCGAGGCGCTGGGAATTCAACCGGGGACGGTAAAGTCACGGCTGCACCGCGCCCTCAAGCGGCTGCGAGAGGTAGTGGAACATGATTTCCCGGAACTGGTGGAAGTTTACAATGGATGACTTTGAACCGCATGTCCGGCGGATCGCCCGCCAGTTTGATTATCCTCCAACGCCTCTCGTGCGCTGGCAGCGGCAGCGGTCCATGCGGATGCGTTTCACGCGGGCGGTGGTGGTACTGAGTATTCTGTTCGCGGTGGTCATGATTTCACCCCTGCGCGCAGCGATCTGGGAATGGTTCACGATTGGCGCGATCACAGTTTTTTTCAGTGACGAACCGACACCGACTCCTTCCCTGCCTTCGCTGCTCAATCTGTTTGGTGAAACCTCGCTGGAAGAAGCGCAGCAGGCTGTCGGTTTTACACTGCGCCAACCCGCAGATTTTGGCCCGCCGGATCATGTCTATCGTCAGACGGTGGATTTGAGTACGGTGATTATGGTCTGGCTGGCGGACCCGGCACGCGATCAGCCGGCCCTGACGTTGTATCAGATTGGACCAAACAGTCACGCTTATGGCAAGGCTGTTGCTATGGCCCGGAACACGGAAGTTAACGGTCAGCCGGCGCTCTGGACCGATGTGCCGCATATTTTGCAGTACTCACAGGGCGGCGCGATCCGCCAGCGGCAGACGGTTCTGGTCGAGGGTAATGTCCTGATCTGGCTGGAAGATGCGGTTACATACCGGTTGGAAACCAATCTGTCGCTGGATGAAGCCCGCGCCATCGCCGAGTCGCTGCGCTGAACAGGAACCCCACAAAACCGGCTGGTGTATTCATGCAGATACAAGGTTCAAAGAGGAGAAACCTGTGAAACTGCGCATTGTCTTATTATGGCTGTCTGTGCTGCTCGTTCTGGTGCTGCCGGCCCAGGCGAAAGGCCCTTCTGACCGCATCATCCTGACCGGCCCAACGCTGGAAACTCCGATCATTCTGACGGAACCAGAGATTATTGGCCTGTTATCGTTTGGCACTTTTGAGGATTTTATGGCCGGGGCGGTGGCTGAACCGGCTGATCCGACGGAAAATTATTATGAACTGGAACGGCAGTTTGAAACGTCAAAGGATAAATTCTCGACATTCGATAAAGTCCGTTTTTATCCTGACAGCGGCCTCGTCAATTACCTCGGTATTGTCAACGGCTGGTCAGATTATGATAACAACTGGTATCCGGTGCGCCCGGAAGCGTCAGTCGCGTTTCAGACGATCTTCGACTCCAGCGCTCACCCGTATCTGATCCTGATGCAGAACGATGGGACGGTGCGTTTTGTCGACCCGGTGACGCTGGAAGATGCCGCCCAGCTTGGTGTGTTTGATTACCCCCTGTCACTCATCAGCGCAGTGGATGGCCCGGACACTCACACCCTGTACCTGAGCGGTGAGCAGGCGCGCTTTATGCAGCATTACCGCATGGACCTGCGGGAAGGCACACTTTGCCAGGTGGATATCGCGCCCTTC
>CAZKIB010000028.1:42309-43778 GCA_964552425.1 uncultured Anaerolineaceae bacterium
AGCCCAGGCCAGCGGGATGCTGTGGGTAGCCGGGATGCTGGCGGATGATCTGTCTGCCGGTATGCAGGGAACCTGGCTGGAACCGATTGATCTGATGGGCGACGGCCTGGTGCTGCTGCATCACCCTGTTGGGCGCTATCACCACTACGACTATGGCGCGGAAGATCGGGACGAAATTCCTGGCGGCGTTCTGATTTACTCGCAGGTCAGCAACCGGCAGGTCGACCAGTGGCAGCCTGACATTGGCTTCGCGCAGGTGATCGCGGGCGGCACACTGCTGTATGGCATTCATGCGCCGCGCGGTGGAGACCGAGTCGAATTGTACGCGCTGGACGGTCAGACCGGTGAGATTATGGCCTCACGCGGGCTGGAGGATGCTGTCTGGCATCTGGGGTATGCGGTGCTGGACCTGAGCAGTCTGAAAACGTGGTCTGAAGTCAGTTGGTTGGACACCTGCCGCCTGAGCGAGTGGGAAGTACCCCAGATGTTCCGCTTCACATGGAGGGCACTGAACGCCGGCGCGTAGATCAGACACGCGGCAGTGGTTCGGCAGGGACAGGTGTTGGCAGCGAGGGTTGGCTCAGGTAGGCTAACAGCGGCCAGAGCAGTGTCGCCAGCACGGCAAGAATCACGATGATGGCGATAATCGCGTAGACGATGCGCCAGGGTGTCCAGAAGGGCTGTTCCGTTTCGACCAGCAGCACATCAGGGCGCTCTGGCGGTGTCTCTTCGTTCACGGCTGTTCGACCAGCGCGCGCTGCGGGAAGACCATTTTTTCCAGCGTGCGCGTACCCCGTTCCAGCGCGGAACGGTTAGCGCGTTCAAAGTCGTTATGCAGGTCGCGCACCCGGTTGACCTGAGTGGATGATGGTTCCAGATTGAACATGGCAATCGTGAGTGCGTTGGCTCCGAGCGCCAGCACCAGCCAGTGACCGTTGCCCAGCGATTTGCGCGCCAGCCCCGCGCGAGGCCGCTTTTCGACTTTCTGAAGCGCGGTCAGAACGGGTTCAATGTGTTCCATATCCGGCTGCTGCGGGCCGCCCATCATCAGCGGACGGGGTATCCCCAGACGATAGACCAGATAATACATGCAGCGCGCCTCAAAATGATCGCGCAAAAAGGATGTATGCCCGGACCTGACGACCTGCTGCCAGGCGCTGCTGTCCGGGTTGCGTTCCAGCAGTCGCTCGATAATCGTGCGCTGCTCATCGTAACGCCCGTAAATGGCGTTGAACTGTGCGCGATTAATCTTACCCGCCGCGAACTCGTTGGCGACCCCTTCCATTTTGGCGCGCAGGACCTCCAGCGCCAGCCCCGGATTTTTCGGACTCGTGCTGAATTCATCGGTGTCCGTGTTGGCTGGATCAGGTGAGGCAGACTCGCTCGCGTTATCCGGGGGTATCGAGGCCTTTTCCGGGTGCTGTGGGCGAATCGGAGACCGCAGAGAACCGGGTTGTTTGGGATCGCTT
>CAZKIB010000029.1:0-28843 GCA_964552425.1 uncultured Anaerolineaceae bacterium
TGAACGTTCACAGATATTATATCCAGGAATTTTTTGTGGCGTCAAGTGTTTGGTCGCTAACGTCGGGAAACGGCAGTGCTTTCCCGCAGGATCAGCCGAGGTTCGATGATTCTTTGCGCAACCGGTGTATCGGGGTCATCCATCAGCTTCAGCAGATATTCAAATCCCTGTGCGCCCAGTTGAATAAAATTATGCTGCACGGTGGTCAGGGGTGGCGTAAAATAAGCTGCTTCGAGAATATCGTCAAAGGAGGGAAGGTGTGCGAAGCCCAATCCACGTCGTCAAAGCCCACGACTGAGACATCCTGCGGGACAGATAAGCCGGCCTCGTGTAAAGCCCGATAAACTCCCAGCGCCATACTGTCGTTGGCCGCAACGACAGCGCTAAACGAATTCCCCTGCTGCAACAAACGGCGCGCAGCCTGGTATCCCCCTGGTGTACTCCAATTGCCCTCGACATGCAGGCTCTGTTCAATACCATGCGCCCGCAAAGTCTCCTGACATGCCTGATGCCGCATTCGACTGCTGTACCAGTTCAGCGGCCCGCTGATCTCAAAAAACTGCCGGTGGCCGAGTGAGATCAGATGCTCGACAATCTGCTTCGTGCCAGACTGCTCATCCAGCACCACAGACGGCACATCCAGCGCCGGGCGCGAGTCAATGTAAACCACCGGAATATCCTCGCAGATTGCGGCAATCTGTTCCGCATTCAGGCCAGCAGCGGGCACAATCATGATGACCCCGTCCACACTCCAGTCCTTCACGTGCTGAAGCGCTTCAGCAACCTGCTGCTCGGTTTCCGTCACGTTCGTCAGGATGACATCAAAACCGCTCGTTCTGGCCGCCATTTCCACATTGAGCGCGATCTGCACCGGGCCGTTAAACCAGCTTCCATACAGTACGATGGCAATGGTTTTGGATAGCCTGGAACGCAATTTGGTGGCGGCTTTACTCGGACGATAGCCCAGCGCGTCAATGGCTTCCTGTACTTTCTGGCGGGCCTCATCCGAAACATAGGGATGATTGTTGATCACGCGCGATACAGTCTGATAAGACACCCCGGATCGTTCGGCGACATCCAGCATGGTTGGTCTTGATTTCTTAGGTGCGGTCATCGGCGGCGCTTCTCATATTCTTCCGCCGCGCTGTCAGGAAAGTAAACCCCGCCCGTTACCGGAATCCACTTGGGAATTTCCTCACCCTGAAAGTAGGCTGTGATCGCGTCGAATGCTGCCGCACCCATGTTCGGGTTGAGTTCAACCGTCGCATTCGCGTCACCCTGCATCATCGCCAGAAAAATATCGGGAATGGCGTCCACTGATACAATCAGAATGTCGTCGCCGGGGTCCAGCCCTGCCGCTTTGATCGCCTGAATCGCCCCTATCGCCATGTCATCATTATGGGACCACACCGCGCAGATTTCATTTGGGTTTTCCGAGTTGAGGATGCCTTCCATCACTTCCCGACCATTCTCACGGATAAATTCCGCCGGTTGTGACACCATGATGCGCATATCTGGAAACAGCGCAATGACCTGATTAAACCCTATCTGTCGATCACGGGCTGCGCTCGACCCTACTGTACCCTCCAGTTCGACAATATTGCAGCGCCCGGCAGTGGCCTGTGCCAGCCACGCGGCGGCTAACCGCCCTTCATGTACAAAGTCCGAAGCGACGCGCGTCAAATACAGTGACCCGGCAGCGGTGACATTGCGGTCAATAATCACAACCGGAATTCCCGCGGCCTGGGCTTCGCTCAGTACCTGATCCCAGCCGGTTTCAATAACGGGCGCGAGGATGATCGCATCCACCTGCTGCGCTATGAATGCACGCACAGCGGCGATCTGATTTTCCTGGTTGTTTTGAGCATCCGAGAACAACAGACTGATCCCTCGTTCCTGGGCTTCCGCGAGAATACTTTCGGTAAAGGCTTTGCGCCAGTCGCTTTCTGAGCCAACCTGCGAAAAACCGATTATCAGAGCACGATCATCGCCACTTTGTATTGGTGGTGTGAACATAAATATCGTCATCAAAAAGTTTATGAAGACGAAACTGATTGAAAAATGAACCCTGTATTGATTCATGAGTCTATTTCAAAACTCAGTAAAGAACCTAAGTGAGCAACCAGGAGTTTTGGGTCTTTAGTCTATAGTCCACAGTCAAATGAGAATGTCCAGGCTGAATATCTCTCGACTATCGAACAGAGACCATCGACTGCCGGCTTCGTCTAATAGTACCAGAGTGGATCACGTCAACCCGGCTGGTGCAGAGATTGTAATCCGCTGTTGGGATTTTCACACCATTCTGGTACAGTGGAGTAGAATAGTCACTTCACCAGCCGACAGTAAGCCGCTCTGTTTCAGAATATATCGGTGCAAATCAGTATGGATGGCAAGGGGCGGGCACTGAATAACATCTTCACCGGACGCTTGTGGCGTACCGTCAAATACAAGGAGGCTTATTTGAAGGAATATATTTCACCTCATGGGGCACGCAGCAGCCTGATCCCTTCCAGAAAAACCACCGCAGTACAGTCCGCAAAGGCCACCTGTATCTCAGCGCCGGGCCAGAACTTATCCTGACCGGGCACAGCCAGTCGGGCGTTGAGATCATGGTTGGCGACAAGCTCCCCGATGAAGCGGCCACCATTCAGGTACACTGGTCCGGGGCGAACGAAGGTGATGTGCTGCGCCTGATTGTGGATGGTCGCGCATATGAGGAAAAATCGGTCAGCGAAACCAGTGAAGTGACCTGGACATTTGCCTCGAATCAGGCCAAATGGTGCAGTGTCGAACTGCGTGATCCGCAAAAACAGATGCGAGCGATCACCAACCCGATCTTTTTTGCCGGGCATTCCGCATAAAACGGGCAGGTCATCCGCAAGCGCACAGGAGACAGGTATTCGCAGATGGCGCGCAGGTGATTAGAACCCGCCGAGGCGAGCGAAATCATCACCATCGTCTTTGAGAAAAAGAGTTGAACTGCATCGAGGTCGTTCAACTCTTTTTGATTCGTTCGGTTTCAGACAATCATCTGCCTGCGGACAGCACAGCTCACCCGCCCGCCAGCGCGCCGATGATGCGAAAGGGCTGCTTACCCGCTGCCACATCATCTGGCACAGATGCGTCCGCTGGCTCGTGAGAAATATCCTCTCCACAGGCAAAATAACGGATAAAGGGCCGGCGCTCCCTGGTCGCCACATCACGAACCGTACCCCTCAGCATGGGATAAGCGGCCTCCAGCGCGTCCAGAATCGCGCGCTGGGTAACGGGTTCCTCCACCTGGAGCGTAATCGGACCGCTTACGTGCGCCAGTGCGCGCAGGTGTGCGGGCAGTGTCACCTGGATCATTGCAGAATTTGCACCTCGACTGACAGGACAGGCGGCAGGTCACGGACTATCGGCATCCAGTGGTCGCCTGAATCGGCAGAAACGTAGACCTGGCCGCCGCTGGTACCAAAATAGATACCGCAAGAATCCAGCGAGTCCACAGCCAGCGCATTGCGCAGCACATTCACATAACAATGGCTTTGCGGCAGCCCACTGGTCAGCGCTTCCCAGTCGTTACCACCCGTCCGGCTGCGATAAACGCGCAGCTTGCCATCGGGCGGAAAATGATGGGAATCACTCAGGATCGGCACGACATAAATCGTGTCCGGTTCGTGGGCATGAACCGCAATCGGAAAACCAAAATCGCTGGGGAGGTTGCCGCTGACCTCGTGCCACGATTCACCCGCATTATCCGAGCGCATCACATCCCAGTGCTTTTGCATAAACAGCGTGTTTGGGCGTGACGGGTGCATGGCGATGCTGTGTACACAGTGTCCAACCTCGGCAGCGGCGTCCGGCAGTTCATATTCAGATTTCAGCCCTTGATTCACGGGCCGCCAGGTTTTGCCAGCGTCATCAGTGCGGAAAGCGCCTGCGGCGGAGATCGCCACGAAGATACGGTTGGGATCATCGGGACTCAAAACGATGGTATGGAGGCACATACCGCCAGCGCCCGGCTGCCACAGGTTCCCCTTCACGTCCCGCAGGCCAGACAATTCACACCAGGTTTTGCCACCATCGTTTGAATGAAACAGGGCGGCGTCCTCAACACCGGCATAAATCGAGTCCGGGTTGGTGGGTGAAGGTTCCAGATGCCAGACACGCTTGAATTCCCAGGGGTGCTGCGTGCCATCGTACCACTGGTGAGTGCCGGGTGTGCCATCGTAAGCGAATTCGTTACTGACCGTTTCCCATGTTTTACCAGCATCATCGGACCGCTGGATGATCTGACCAAACCAGCCGCCAGACTGCGACACATACAGCCGGTCAGGGTTGGAGGGAGTCCCGGTGATATGATAAATCTCCCAGCCGGGGAAATGCGGTCCCTCAACGCTCCAGTCTTTGCGCCGCTCATCCGAACGCAGAACGAACGCGCCTTTGCGTGTGCCAACCAGAACACGAACTTCACTCATATTTTTTGCCCCTTTGAAAAATCTCCTGTCTGACTCAAGGATAGAACTTTTGTTCGTTTCCGTCAAGAGGAGCGATTCCAGAGGAGCCATTATCATGAACAATCTGCCTGTGAGCAAAGAGACTGTGTCCCGCGCTGCCTCAGTCTACGATATGTCCGCCTTCATCGGCGCGTTTCAGAACAGCCTGAATGGTCTCCACCAGGGCGCGGGCAGCTTCCACACTCAGCTCCACCGCAACCCGTGCCCCCGGCCCCTGCGCTTCATTCACAAAGTCAATATTCAGCGCATGTTCCAGCGGCGCATCAAACGGATGGTCATAGGAGACGTTGGCTTCTTTCAACGGAAACCATCCGTTCAGCCCTTTACCGCTGCCTTCTATTTTGATCTGTTCAACAATCATCGTACACATCATGAAACTCCTTAGTGCAATCTCAGCCTGTAAGAATTGAATGTCGCCCGTCAGCGAAAAGCCCGTAAGAGATCATCGCAAATATCCAGAGTCGCTGCGGGTCGCGGCCCGAACTGGTCACTGATGACCGGCAACTGGTAACTGTATTATGCTCAGTTGAGATACTTTTCAAGAAAAGCGAACACTTTCTGCCAGCCATCCACCGCCTGTTCCTGCCGGTAGCTGGGGCGATGATGATAAAAGAACCCATGCCCCGCACCCGGATAGCGATGGAACTCATAGACTTTGCCATGTTTCTTCAATTCGGCTTCATGCTGGTTAACCTGTTCTGCCGTCGGGCTGTGATCCTCGTTGCCGAAGATACCCAGAAGCGGACAGGCGAGGTCTGCCGTGTAGTCGATTGGGCTGACAGGGTACTTCGGGGTCAGGTCCTCCGGGGCCATCACCACGCGCCCGCCCCAGCAATCCACAACGGCATCAAAACCTGGCACGCGGCAGCCCGCGAGATAAGCCTGTCGTCCCCCTGAACATGTGCCGAAAACGCCCACTTTACCGTTCGAATACGGCAAGGAACGCAGATAACGCATCGCCCCCTCAAGATCACCCATGACCTGATCGTCCGCTACACCGCCCTCGGCCCGCACTTTGGCGGCGACATCTTCCGGCGTGCCGTGACCCGCGCGAAAGTACAGGTTCGGCGACAGCGCCGCATAACCAAAATGGGCAAATTTCCGCGTGGTCTCCCGATACCATTCATCCCAACCGGGCATGTGATGAATGGTGACGATCCCCGGAAATGGACCGGGGCCTAACGGTCTGGCAAAGTAAGCATTGATGGTGTCATGATTTGCGCCCGGCAGGGTGACTGTTTCGGCAATCATGCCTTCATACCTGTCCGTCTGATACACGGCATCCTCCTTAACTCATAGGTCGGGCTTTTTACCACTTCATTTCAGGCTAAAGAAACCTCAAAAACAACGTCCTGTCAATTTTAGACGGCTTTTGGGCTTGTGGACAAACTGAAACCCAGGCACGTGATCGACAAGACGGCGTGTACACCTGCATCAAATGCCGTCGTATTCGGCAGCGAACGGTTGCAGAGTGTCACCACAGCAGGTCCATCAGCGGTTCAGGAGCGGTTATCACACGAAAATTCGGGACAGCCTGAAACAAACGGGGAACAATTTCACGGGATTGATCCAGTTGGGTGATTAGCCTCTCGTTGGCATCTTCAGGCTTATAATGAAGCATCTGCCGAAGCACTTCGCGTTTATTGGCGGGAGGAAGGAATCCAGGTGGCCGACGTGATTCCGATTCCGTCGCTGCGCAGACCCACGCTTGCGCCGGCTTTCGCGGAGCGCCTGGCCCAGGCACTTGGCTTGCCATATGCCGCTGCGCTTCGTCACAGGGTACAGCATCCCCCACAGGCCGACATGCACAACAGTTTCCAGCAGGCGCTGAATGTGTATTCCAGGTTTACCGTCCCCACCCCGCTGAAGGGCAGCCCGGTGCTGCTGGTGGATGACATCGCGAACTCGAAATGGACACTCACCATCGCGGGGGATCTGCTTCAGCGACATGGCAGCGGGCCAGTTTATCCCTTTGCGCTGTCCGTCACCAATATCTCAGAATAACCCGTGTACCCGTTTGATCCGGCTTCGCCGCAGCCGAAGACTGCTGGAAACCACAAATTCCTCGAAATAAGAAACCCCATCGCCTGCGCCGCTTGAATCTTGCCACACTCAAAGTTTACTCAAGCATATCCTTAACTGGCAGCAAAGTGACCACCCTGCCTTCGAGTAACAGTGGTACCTGATCTTCGAGGGTATAAATCTTATGTTCGCGATACCCATCCTCAGCGGGATTGGTGTAAACTTCCAGTTTTTGTTCCGGAAGATTCATGATCCAGTAAACGGGAATGCCAGCGGTGGCATACAGGCGCAGCTTGAGTGTTTGATCGCGTTGCAGGGTTGCATCCGATACTTCTACCACCAGTGCAACATCCGGCGGACCAGGGTGCCGGGTGACATAATCTCGACGCTTCCCTCGAATGATCATCACATCCGGTTCAGGTTCGCTATCAGAGGTTGTAATCGGCTCCTGGGCATCGACAAACCAGCCATCCGGTACAGCGATTGCCAGCACTTCACGGGTCAACTGCGTAACAAGGCTATGGGGTCGGTTCTTAGGCATCTTTGTAACCAACCATCCTTCTAACAGTTCGACCGGGTCATCGTCTGTCAGAATGCCCGATTGAATCATGTGATGATATTGGGCAACCGTCAGCCGCCAGATGGGAGCGTCCGGTATGTGCAGCGCGTTTTCATAAATGGGATTCGCAGACATGCTGGTATCCTCTGAAAATGATTGTACTTATTATACTCCAGCTATGGATCGTGTTGAATTTCTTCGGGTTATGATGATGCCACACACAAACGGCTTCGCCGCAGCCAAAGACTGTTGAAAACGACAAGTCCGTTGTTATCGAGAGCGCCATCGTAGTGGCAGCTACGCAAATCCTCGGTTTAATGTTGTTGCTCTGTTGGCTGAATCAAACTCACCTTATCTATCACTGAATTACGGCTTCACATTTCTCAAAACACTTCGCCGCCCTCACGACGAACCTTCAATGAAAGCGTATGATGAGTGGTGACATCAATCGGCTTGAAGCCGCATAAACGCAGCGTGTTAATGCCTATGGCTTAGGCTCTTGGTCAGGCTTCTCAGAGGCAATTCCTGATGGCTTCAAATTCGCTTCAGCCAGAGTGGAGCGAAGCATTGCTTGCGTCGCCCACAACATAATGGTTTTCGCCTCGTCACGCGATAAGCCAGCGATGTCGCATAACCAAACGAGCGCTTCGATTCCGGCTGCAGCCCTGATTGCGAAAACGAGACGCTCAACAGCTTTTTCCGAAATCTGCCCTTTTAATGGTTCTAGTGCATCATTTAGCCATGTGATCGCCCGCCCTTGGCGCATGAGCAGATTCTCGGGGTGCTCCCAGTGAGGATCTAACGACAATCGCAGCGCGGCGCGGAGGCCGGCCTCGTTATCAATGGTAAGCCGTAGATATTCACTGACAACGGCGACCAAGCGTGCTTCCACAGTCTCATGGGGATGGTTTCCCATTAATGATTTCATCTCCATCTCTGGATACGCCGCAATCAACAGTTCGCGTTGATTTGGAAAGTAGCGGTAGGCGGTTGTGCGCGAAATTGATGCTGCGTCTGCGGCTTCCTCGACGGTTGGCGTGACTCCCTCAGCGATCAAGGCACGGGCTGCATCGACCAACGCATTGCGCGTCCGCATCTTCTGCACTACGCGCCCGGTTGATAAATAACGCTCAGATCTACTCATAACGCCTCCGACAACGACCAAATTTGATTGACATTCCAATAAACTGTATTGTATCATGGTACTTGAGTGCCCATAATGGTACTCAATTATTCATAAGGAGACGGGCGATGAACAGCGCAGTGCCGACAATCACCATACAAGAAGAAGGCGAAAATCTGTGGTTTGGAGGCGGCCTCCTCACTTTCAAGGTGACAAGTGAACAGTCAGGAGGGGTACTCTGTATGTTTGAGCACACCGCCAGTCAAGGTAAAATGACTCCGCTGCATCTTCACCCTGATGATGATGAGACCGTCTATATCCTGGACGGTGAGCTCCTGCTCCATATAAACGGAGTCGAACACCATGCTGGTCCCGGTTCAGTTGTGTGGATTCCGCGCGGAATCCCACATGCGTTTCTTGTCACCTCCGAGATAGCGCGATCTCTGTGGACGGGCGCGCCGGGCGGAGCAATGGAGGCTTTTTATCGTCAGGCAGGAGATGCAGCGCCAAGCCGCACGCTTCCCTCTGTAGAACTTGACATTGCGCGTATCCAGGCAGCGGGCGAGGCAACAGGGGCGATGAAAACGCTGGGTGCGCCGCCATTCTCCATGAATAAGCCAACCTAACGAATACTGCCACGTCTGCTCGAATAACATGCAATTAGTCGTTATGAATATGCTGAGTTCGTCGCCCGTTCTCTGGGTCATTTCATGGCGAAGCTCAGCATATTTTTTTGTCTCATTGATCCATTTTCAAGCTCACCAAATCGCTTGATCCAAACTTCAGTCAACTTTCTTTCTTACGCAAAGTCAACGAATTGCTCACCACGAAGACACTGCTAAAGGCCATAGCGCCAGCGGCCAGCATCGGGATGAGCAGGCCGGCCATCGCCACCGGGATCAGGATGATGTTGTAGACAAACGCCCAGAACAGATTCTGGTAAATGGTACGCATCGTCGCTTTGCTCAGGCGGAGCGCGCGCTCCACCCCGCGCAGATCACCGCTCACCAGCGTCACATCCGACGCTTCCATGGCAATATCCGTGCCGGTCCCAATCGCCATGCCCACATCGGCCTGGGCCAGCGCCGGGGCGTCATTAATACCATCCCCGACCATCGCCACCTGCTTGCCTTCGGTCTGAAGCCGCTTGACGGCATCCGCCTTTTCACCTGGCAGCACATCCGCCAGCACCCGCTTGATGCCCGCCTCCGCCGCGATTGCCTGGGCCGTGAGCAGGTTGTCGCCGGTAATCATCACGACTTCCAGGCCCAGGTTTTGGAGTGCCGACACCGCCTCCCGCGAACCGGGTTTGATCGTATCGGCGATCCCGATCACGCCAGCAGCCTGACCATCCACTACCAGAACCACCGCTGTCCGGCCCTGCCCTTGCAGCGCTTCGATCTGATTCTGAAAATGAACCTCCAGCACAATCTGCCGGTTCGTCACAAAACGCGGGCTGCCCACCAGAATCTGGCGACCCTCGATTACCGCCTGAATACCTAAACCGGATTCTGCCTCAAACGCTTCGGGCTGTACCAGTTGCAGATTGCGCCCCTGAGCAGCCCGGACAATCGCTTCGCCGAGGGGGTGTTCGCTGCCACGTTCGGCGCTGGCCGCCAGCCGCAGCACGTCGACCTCGCTGAACCCATCAGCAGGAATAACGTCCGTTATGTCCGGCTCACCGCGCGTGATCGTGCCGGTTTTATCCAGCGCGATCACCTGTAAGCGCCGGGTGGTTTCCAGCGCCGCGCTGCTCTTGAACAGAATACCCATCTCCGCGCCCTTGCCCGTACCGACCATGATGGCCGTCGGAGTCGCCAGCCCAAGCGCACACGGGCAGGCAATGACCAGCACCGCCACCGCGTTCACTAGCGCCGCCGTGAAACCGACCTGTCCGATCAGCAGCCAGCCGAGAAACGTCAGCGTCGCCAGCGCCAGCACCACCGGCACAAACACGCCGGAAACCTGATCGGCGATGCGCTGGATGGGCGCTTTGGAACCCTGAGCCTGCTCCACCAGCCGGATGATCTGGGCCAGCGCGGTCTGTGCCCCCACGTGAGTCGCTTCAATCACCAGCCGTCCCTGCTTGTTAACCGTTGCGCCGATGACCGAACTGCCGGTGCTTTTGTTGACTGGCAAACTCTCGCCTGTCAGCATGGATTCATCCACCGCCGAACGCCCTTCGATCACGACACCATCCACCGGGATACGCTCGCCAGGCCGCACGACAATCTGATCGCCTTCGATCAGGTCATCGACAGACACCTCCACCTCGCTGCCATCGCGTAACAGGGTCGCCGTTTTAGGAGCCAGCCCCATCAGTTTTTTGATGGCTTCACTGGTGCGACCTTTGGCGCGCGCTTCCAGCAGCTTGCCGAGTGTGATCAGTGTCAGGATTACCGCCGCAGTCTCGAAATACACATGATCGCCAATCATGTCCGAAGCGCCAGCCACGATGCCGATCAGCACCGTCACACTGTAGAGATAAGCGGCCAGTGAGCCAATCGCAATCAGCGTATCCATATTGGTGGTGCGGTTGCGCAGTGCCTTCCACGCGCCAACCATATACTGGCGGCCAACGATCACCTGGACCGGAGTCGCCAGCAGGCCAAAGACAAACGGCCAGCCCGCCCACAGCAGCCAGTTCAGCGCCGGGTTGGGGCCGTCCATCGCGCCGGTCAGAATATGAGCGCTCATGTCCGTGCCGGCAAAACTCGCCATGTACAGATCACGCGCCATACTGAGGATAAACAGCGGCACAGTGAACAGCACGCCGGTAAGCACCATCCGCCGCTGACGGTCAATCTCTGCCTCGCGCGCCGCCCGTTCGGCATCTTCCGGCACAGCCGCATGGGTCAGATCGACCACGCCATACCCGGCGTTCTCCACCGCTTTCACGATGTCCTGACGGCGCACACTGCCCGGCAGATACTTCACTGTCGCCTTTTCCGTCGCCAGGTTCACGTTCACATCCAGAATGCCGGGCTGCCGGCGGATGGCGCGTTCGACATTGCGCACACAGCTTGCGCATGTCATGCCCGTAATCGGCAGTTCGAGCGCCGCCTGCGCCACGCCATAACCCGCGCCTTCGATACTGGCGATCAGTTTGTGCGTATCCACCTGCGCCGGGTCAAAACTGACGGTGGCGCGTTCAGTGGCGATATTGACATTCGCGTTTTCGACGCCATCCGTCCGCTTGAGCGCCCGTTCGACAGTGCGCACACACGCGGCACAGGTCATCCCGGTGACAGGCAGATTAATTTCCTGGTACTGCTCCTGCACGGCCATAAGGATACAAGTCCTTCCTAATGATTCAGCAGATCAAAAATGCGCTTCAGGTCTTCTGTTGCGCGCTGCGGGTCCGCTTCTATATCATGGCGGGCGGTGTTATCCAGATAACAGGCCACCAGATGCGTAATCAGGCTGGTCATGCCCTTCTCGATGGCGCGCGCCCGCACCACCCGCTCCTCACAGCTTCCCTCATCCGCCTCGATCATGCGCTCCAGCGCCGCAAGCTGTCCCTGAATGCGATGAATGCGGTGCAGCGTTTTGGTGTTGTACTCACAGCGCTGCGTCTCGGCTGCGGTGATTTCGATTTCGTCCGGCATAACTTTCCCTCTCCATATACCCACAGGGGTATATTAACATACCTATGGGGGTATATCAAGTTACGTTTAGTACCAGAAATCTGTTTCAAACTCATGCCGTTCCTGCCTGTTTTTCAGGTGCATTTTTCCGTCCGCGTCCTTACGCTACAATGGGTCGGATTGACCGTTATCGCCGAGCCGCCATGATCCGCCTGCGCCCGCATACCATCCTGCACGCCAGCATTCTGCTCACCTTCGCACTGATCCCGGTGTGGTATCGCCTGCCCATTACGCCGCCGCTGCTGCCACCGTTGTATGTCTCCCGGTTTCTGATCCTGCTCCCCATGCTGGTCAGCATCGCCTTATGGTTCGCGCTCAGGCTGCCCGGTTTTGGCGACCTGCGCCGCGACCCGTTGCGGCGTATATGGGCACTGGCGCTGCTCCTGCTGGCCCTGTGGGGATTCGCGTCGCAGATGTGGGCTTATCAGCGCATCCCCCACCCCGATGTTGCCGCCACCGCCGCGCTGCAATTCGGCCTGGTCGCTCTGTTCGCGCTGGTCGCCGCCTGTGCCAGCCCGAATCTGCGTGCCATCATCGCCGTGCTGGTCTTCAGCCTGGCCTGGAACAGCCTGATCGCCGGGGCACAGGTCGCCGCGCAGGGTTCCATCGGTCTGAATGCACTCGGCGAGTTCCCGCTCGGCATTGACCAGGAAGGCATCAGCATCGTGCAGGCCGGGGATGTGCGCTGGCTGAGGCCCTACGGTCTGCTGCCACACCCCAATATGCTGGCCGGGGTGCTGGCGCTCGGTCTGCTGGGAACCGGGGCGTGGATGCTGTCGCCGCGCCGCGCCCTGTGGATGATCGGAACCGGACTGGCAGTCGGGGGTATGTGGGCCTTCGGGCTGACATTTTCGCGGGCTGCCTGGGGGGGATTTGTGGCCGGGGCGCTGGCGACAATGCCGTTTTTACGGCGTTACCTCACCCCCTTGCGCGGGGGCACACGCTCCCGCCTGCTGATCTCCGCCGCCGCACTGATCGGAACCGGGATGCTGTTTGTCGCGCTCTATCACCCCTTTTTGCTGGCGCGAGCCGGCGTGGGCGCGGAGTCGATTGAACAGCGTTCAGTCAGTGACCGGCGGGTGTTCACCGAGTACGCCCTGCGCGCCGTGCAGGAGTTCCCCATCGCCGGCGTGGGCATCGGCAATTTCCCCTGGCGCGCCAGCTACTACCTGATGTTCACCAGCTTCGACCTGCGCGGGGACAGCGTGCATAACATTTACCTGTCCGTCTGGGCCGAACTCGGCACGGTGGGGCTGGCGCTGTATGGGCTGGCGCTGCTGGCCGGGTTGAGCGCCGCCGCCCGCGCTCTGTGGAAGCGGCCCGACGCGCACGGCGCGCTGCTGCTGGGTGGAGTCGTGGCGCTGCTGGCGATTGGCCTGCTCGACCATTACCCCTACTCGCTCATCCAGTTCCAGACCGCGCTGTGGGGCCTGCTGGCAGCTGCCGGAAATGATTCAACGCCAGGGCGCTAAGACGCAAAGTAATACAAAGGAATCTGTACTGCGGTAGACCCAGGACAGCACCCGCATGGAGCATTATCGGCGGCAGGCAGGCGACCAGTGGCTGTTTTCGGATGTCACGGACGCGGACGCCGCGCTGGACCTGCCCGCGATTCAGTGTGTTCTGCGAGTGCGCGAGGTTTATGAAAAAGTCACATTTGAAGAGTAAACAATCTCATTTCACGGCGTCTCCGTCGGCAGAGGCGGGGGATCGACCACCGGGAGATCGTCGCAGCTACCCGCATCGAGGATGATGTCATCGCGCACCCACACCAGCCCACCCAAGCGCCACCAGATGAAGCCGTCGCTGCCCATCGCCTGGGCGTCGGCATGAGCGGTTTCGCTGGCATACAGCGCGCCCTGAATGGGGTACTCGCGGCCCGGCCCCAAACGCAGGCGCACCTCATTCAGCGCGGCGACGGTGCAGGCGCTGTTTTCGGTAATGCCCCCCAGCAGCGGCTGACCGGGCGCGGCGGGAGTCACCACGCCGAGCAGGTTGAACTCCGGCGCGGCGATCTCGCGGGGCAGCACATCGAACGGCAGCACCTGCATTCGCGCATAATAATACGGTTCAGGGCTGCGCGGCGTGGTCCAGGAATCCCCCGCCGGGTCATAACGCACGCGAATGCGATTGCCCGCGTCCGTCGTCTGCGTCTCCCCGCCGGATGTCACCTGCGCCGTGCCTTCCAGCACATTGATGACCAGTTCGCGCGGCGACTGCACATACAGCGTGCCATCCATTTGCACATCCACGCCGTTGATGAGCAGGCTGACCGGCTGTGTGGTCTGCAATAAAAGACCGCTTTCGGGCGCGGCGCTGCACGGCGCATCGTCCACGCCGGTGTCAAAGTTAAAGGCCATTAGCGGGTTATAAAGCGATTCAGGAACCAGGTCGCCGGGGACTATAGCGGGTAGCCAGCCGGGTTCGTCCGGGACAGCGATCAGGTCCGCGCGCACCCACCCGCTGCGGCCATCCTCCAGCAGCAGGCGGAACCAGGACCCATCGGCCAGCTTGCCCACCGCCGGGACCGTCTGACCAGCCAGCAGCGCCGCGATCAGTTCGGAATCTTCGCCCGGCTCAGCCCGCAGGTTGGCTCCCGCCGCGAAGGTGACACGCGCCGGCAGAGTCCGCACCGGGGTTTGCTGGGTGCTGGCGTTTTCCAGAGTCAGCGCGCCGATCACGACCATGGTCACTTCCTGACCGGGCGCGTTGGCAGGGATGTTCAGCACAGCCAGTCCCCATTCACCCACCGCCGTGTTCATCGCGCCGGATTCAAGGCTCTGCACGCCGCTGATGCGGTGGCCGGGCCGCGTGAAATTGCCCGATGCCAGCGCGGTCACATTCAACGGGCGGTTGCCATAGCAGGTTTCACCGGGCGCAACCTCGGCGCATTCCAGCGCGGCAGCGGCATAAGCAGCGTTCACCAGCGCGGGGCAGGCATCCGCCTGGGCCAGCGGCAGCCATGCCGATAATATCCACAGAATGAATGCTTTCATGCCAGTCTCCCACGACCACACCTGAACCGGGCGTGCCTCATTCTACACAGGCATCCGCCGGATTTCCACAGGCGGCAGCGCTCTATACTTTTGTTCATTTGGTGCTATAGTATTGCAAAATTGCAACATCTTCAGGGTAAAACAGGGTATTGGAATGACAATCCGCATCTTAATCGTTGACGATCACGCTGTCGTTCGTCAGGGCCTGCGCATGTTTCTTGATCTCGACAGCGAACTGGAGATTATCGGCGAGGCCGAAAACGGCCAGCAGGCGGTTAAGCTGGCGCACGAATTGCAGCCGGATGTCATTCTGATGGACCTGCTCATGCCGGTCATGAACGGGATAGACGCCATCACGACCATTAAACCAGCCCTGCCGCAGATCGAAATCATCGCGCTGACCAGTGTGCTGGAAGACAGTTCGGTGGTCGGGGCGGTCCGCGCCGGGGCCACCGGCTACCTGCTCAAGGACACCCAGGCCGATGAACTGATCCGCGCCATCAAAGCAGCAGCAGAGGGCCAGGTGCAGCTTTCACCCCAGGCAGCAGCCCGTCTTATGCGCGAAGTGCGCGCGCCGGAAAGCCCGGAAGCCCTGACCGAACGCGAGACCGAAGTGCTGCGGCTGATCGCGCTGGGTAAATCCAACAAGGAAATCGCCCTGGCGCTGACCATCGGCGAAAAGACGGTCAAGACTCATGTGAGCAACATCCTGAGCAAGCTGGGCGTCGCCAGCCGCACCCAGGCCGCCCTGTACGCTGTGCGCATCGGCCTCGTACAGGACAGCGAACTGAACTGAACCCATCGGCCGCCGGCAGTCGAAAGCGCGAAGCATGGTAGACGATGGATATCGTCACGAAATTGACCTTCTCTACGAGGTTTCCAACCAGCTTACACACGCAACCACCCCGGAAGAACTGCTGGATGCCCTCAGCCTGCACGCCCGCGCGATGGGTGCGTTTACCACGCTGCTGTATTACATCCTCAGTGATGACGCCGGGATGCCGGCATTTCTGGAAGCGGTAGCGGTCTGGTCCGCCGAGGGCCAGCCGTTTATCCAGCGTGGTACGCGCGTCACGCTCGAACAGGTCGGCATGAACCCGCTGTACGAGACCTCCTACAGCCGGCCCATCTTTGTCGAGAACACCGCCACCTCCGGGTATCTGCCAGAACGGGCGCAGGCCGTCTATTCGGCCTCCAACACCGGCAGCGCCATCACGCTGCTGCTGGTCAACAAATCGCGCTGGGTGGGCGGGGTATCCCTCCACTGGCGTCAGCCGCGCACCTTTCCCGACTGGGAACGGCGCATCTATACGGCCCTGTCACAGCTTGCCGCCCCGATGATCGATTCCATCCGGCTGATCGAACAGACCAGCCGCCGCGCCAGCCAGCTTGAAGCCGCCAAGAACGAAATCGACCTGCTGCACCGGGCATCCAGCCAGCTTACGCTCGCCACCAGCCCGTCGGAACAGCTCGAAGCCGTCAGCGCCTATGCCCGCAGCCAGGGGGCTGTCCAGGGGTTTCTCACGGCGGTGGATCAGGCCGAAAGCGATCTGCCGGAATGGTCCGAAGTGATCGCCGAATGGACCACAGACCCCATACACACCTTTCCCGTCGGGATGCGATTCCAGACGGTGCTGCTGCCGCTGATGGACACACCGGGCCAGCCGATTTTTATCGAGGATGTGCAGGAATTTAATCATGTCAGCCCCGCCCTGCGAAAATTCTCAGCCCAGCGCGCCATCCACGCCTCGGCAGTGCTGCCGTTGAAAGTCACGGGCCGCTGGATCGGCATTCTGTGTTTCAACTGGAACCGCCCCTATGTGTTTGATGTGCAGGACGAACGCATCTACACCGCGCTGATTCAGCAGGCCGCGCCGGTCATCGACTCGGTACGTCTGCTGGACCAGACCCGGCGGCGCGCGCATGAACTGGAAATCATCAACCGCGAAATCGCCATGCTGTACCAGGCAACGGCCCGGTTGGCGCACGCCCGTTCCCCGGAAGATTTGCTGGAAGCGGTCAGCGATTATCCCCGTCAGACCGGCGCGACGACTGGCGACCTGGCCTACATCGTCGGGGATGAGACCGGGCCGGATGGCTGGCGGGAGGTGGTAGCGGAATGGGTGCTGCCAGGAGGTGTATCGCAGGGCGGAGTCGGCGCGCGCTTTCCCAACACCGCCTTCAGTTCGATCACAGACTGGCTGCCGGGCAAGGACACGGCCTGGCTGATTAGCGACATCCGCAGTGAACCCGGCCTGGATGCCACTTCGCGTGAGCATTCCCTCAAAACCGAGATTTCCAGCATGGCGATCCTGCCACTGCCGAATCAGGGACGGCTGGTGGGAATGCTGTTCTTTTTCTGGAAAAGCCCCTACACCTTTGCAGAGCGTGACCAGCGCATCTATACCGCGCTGATCCAGCAGACCGCCCCGGTGGTCGATTCGGTGCGTCTGCTGGAAGACAACAGCCGGCGGGCACAGCGCGCCGAAGAAGCCTATCGCGAAAGTGATGTGTTGTACCGGGCCAGCACCGCCATCAATGCTGCCCGGTCCTTTGCGGATATTGTCGCGGCAGTCGAGGATTTTGACCCCGGCGCGCATGGCATCGCCCTGTCGATCTGGGAGAATTATGATTTCGAAAGCGCGACCTGTTATGAGGTGGTCGCCACCGGCCGGCGCGAAGACCCTCGCCGTGTGGGGCTGCGTTATCCAAAAAACGAATTCCCGATTACGGCCCTGATGCCGCGTGAAGTACCCATCTACATCGAAAACGTGCAGACCGACTCACGAGTGGACACCCGCAGCCGGGAGTCCTGGCAGCAGCGCGGGGTAAAAGCCGGTATTGGTGTGCCGCTGACGCTCAACAACCGCTGGATGGGCATTCTGGCCTTCCACAGCGACCAGCCCCGCCAGTACAACTCCTTTGAAAAACGCCTCGTCGCCGGCATCGGCGCGCTGGTGTCGGCTGCGGTGGAGCGCATCCGCCTGCAAACCATGTCCGAAACCTCGCGCCGGCGTGCGGAAATGCTGGCTCAGATCAGCTCTGCGCTTTCGCAGACCACTGACGAGCAGAGTATTCTGGCCGCGATTGAGCCGCTCTCCCATATGTTTCGCGTGGCCCTGTCCATTCTGGCATACTCCAATACCGATGAGTATGGCCGGGTGGTGGAAGTCAAGACCGCCGCCCTGCGTTCCCCGCTCACCGGCCCCATCGCGGTGCAGGATTTTCCGCTGAGTATTTTCGGGCTGGAAGATTTCCCGTTTCTGCAACTGGCCTACGACAAACCCGATGCGCCCGTCTTTATCGACAACACCCATTCGCAGATGCCCGGTTCCGAACCCCCGGCGGAATGGCCGGCAGTCATCGTCATACCCCTCAAAACCGGCGAAAAGTGGCAGGGTGTCCTGATGTTCCTGTGGGCCGAACCGCAGACCTTTGACCGCGAAATTTGCCGCATGGTCACTGCCTTGCAGCCCTCCGTCGCTTCGATTGTCGCCACCCGGCGGGCCTATACCGCCGAACAGCAGCGGGCGCGCGAACTGGAAACCGTCGCCAAGGTCAGCGCGGCGGTGGTCAGCATCCTGGATGTGGATCAGCTATTAAACGCCATCGCGGAAGTGACCCGCGCCAGCTTTCGCGATTACAGCAGTGTCATCTATCTGCTGGACGATGCGGGTGTGGAGTTGATTCAGACCACTGCGGGCCGTGTCATCCCCCCGGCGGCCCGCACTATCCGGCTGGACTGTGAACGCTCTCTGATCGCCCAGGCGGGGCGCACGCGCCAGGGAATCATCGTCAATAACATCGCTGCCTCGCCCGATTTTGACCTGGCCCCTTTACTCACGCGCGCCCAGTCGGAGATGGCGGTTCCGATGGTAGTGGGGAACCGCCTGATCGGGGTGCTGGATATTCAGTCCCAGGAAGTCAACCGATTTTCCGAAGCCGACATCTGGGTGATGGGCACGCTGGCGGACCTGATCGCCGTCGCCGTGCAGAACGCGCGGCTTTACGCCCGCGCACAGGCTGTCGCCGCGCTGGAAGAACGCAACCGGCTGGCGCGCGAACTGCACGATTCTGTCTCTCAGGCGCTCTATGGCATCGCGCTGGGGGCGCGCACTGCCCGCAAGCTGTTGGACCGCGACCCGGCCCGGCTGGTGGAACCGCTCGATTATGTACTCTCGCTGGCGGACGCGGGCCTGACCGAAATGCGCGCGCTCATTTTTGAACTGCGACCTGAATCACTGGAAAATGAGGGGCTGGCGGCAGCGCTGACCAAACAGGCCGCCTCGATTCAGGCGCGACACGGAATCCAGGTGATGACCCAACTCGATGACGAACCTGCCATTTCGCTGGATATGAAGGAGGCGCTTTACCGCATCGCGCGCGAGTCCCTGCACAACACGGTCAAACATGCCCACGCCAGCCAGATTACCCTGACTCTGCGCTGCCTGAAGGATTGTGTCACGCTGGACATTAAGGATAACGGTGTCGGCTTTGACCCACAGGCAGACTTCCCCGGTCATCTGGGCTTAAAGTCCATGCAGGAACGCGCCGCGCGCCTGCAAGGGACCTGGAGCATTCAAAGCGCGCCGCAGCAGGGCACACATATCCGGGTTTGCCTGCCCCTGCAAGACTCCTGACTCATCTGATCTTAATGAAAGATACAACTTTAGTCGGGCGACTGGGCTACAATTCTGCGGTCTAATAAACGTGTAATCGTCGACCCTTCAGGAGCGCTTGTGGCAAAAGCAGCCTTCTTCAATATCCCCGCTTATGACCACATTCAGCCCACCCTGAGCGTGATTGATGAACTCACGCGGCGGGGAGAGGACATCATTTACTATGCCACCGAGCCGTACCAGGCACAGATTGAGGCTGCCGGGGCGACCTTCGTGCCCTATGATGAAACCATGCCCGACGATCTGCTGGCCGAAACAAACCCGCTGCGGCTGAGTGTGCGCATGGCCGAAACCACCCAGGCGCTTCTGCCCGGTCTGCTGGATCACCTGAAAACCGAACGGCCCGACTATCTCATTTTTGATTCGCGCTGTGCGTGGGGCTGGTACACGGCCCAGATTGTGCAACTCCCGGCCATCTCGTCCATGACCCTGCTGATGCTCAATTCGAACATTCTGATTCATTCCGGCAAGCTGCTGTCCACCCTGCAACAAACGCTCGAAAGTCTGCCCATTCTGGCGCGCTACCGGGAAGTGCTGATGGAACTGGAACAGACCTACGGGGTAAACGGCCCCGGCATCACCGAAATCCTCAACAACACCGGGGCGCTGACGATCTGCTACACCTCCGAGCAGTTCCAGCCCTATGCCGCATCGTTCGGCAGGTCAGTCCGATTTGTGGGTCCCGCCCTGCGCGATCATAAGCCAGCCACCCCGGCAGACAATCCAATGGTCTGCGCAGTCAATATCGAACCTGCCGATTATGCGGATGCGCTGGCTGGCGACTCGTGGACGCTGGCATTTGCCGATCCTGTCACCCTGCTGGATGTGCTGCCGCAGGCGTCGGTATGTATCACCACCGGCAGTATGCGGGTGGTCCAGGCCGCGCTGTATTACGATGTGCCGCTTGTAGTCCTCCCGCAGACGATTGAACAAAGCCTGGCCGGCCAGCAGGTTGCCAGCCTGGGGGTAGGCCTCAAACTGGATGATTTCAGCCCGGCGCAGGTGCGCAGCGCAGTTGAGATCGTGCTGACAAATCCTGATTATCGCCAGAAAACCGCTGAAATCGGCGCATCGCTGCGGGCTGCCGGCGGCTACCAGCGCGCGGCGGATGAAATTCTGGCATTCATCGCCACTCATCGTGGTCTCTAATAGGCCAACCAATTAGACAGGGAGCTTCAGCCCGTTGCTCAAGGGGCTAAAGGCACCTTGTCTATCATAAACGTTCATTTGGTTCAACTATACGCCTACAACTAAAGTCTGAGACCTCAATCCGTCCCTTGTCAGACGCAACTCATCGTCTTCTCATCTATGCTTCATCATGTCTATGCGATCACCTCAAACCACCACAGATCGCAAAGCACTATCGACATGTAAAAGGGAGGAGCAGTCATCATGGAGCAAAAGTCTGTATCTCGGCTGGTCAAATTGAGCCTGATCGGGGCAGCCGCTCTGGGGATCGCGGCTGGGGCGTTTGCCAGTCAGGCACAGGAAGCCGAACCACAAACTTTCAATGTTATGGCCGGGGGACAGGGCGCGGCTAACGTTGAAGTGCTGGCGTTCGCGCCTCAGTCGCTGCAAATTCATCGCGGCGATACCGTCAACTGGATTAATACCAGCTTCCACAATATTCGCTTTGGAAACGAACCGCTGCCGCTGGTCGTTGTACCGGAAGGTGATGGCGAACCCATCCCACAGATGAACCCGGCAGTCGCTTTTCCGACCATTCCAAATGGTTCTGTCTATGCCGGTGGTGACGCCAACAGCGGCCTGCCTATGCCCGGTGTTTCGCCCGTATTTTCTCTGACACTCGACCTGGAAGTCGGTACATATTCCTACCTGTGTGACGTGCATCCCGGCATGGCAGGTGTCATCACCGTCGTCGCCGACGACGTGGCTATCCCCACCCCGGTGGAAGTCAGCTTGCAAGCTGCCAACGAACTGGGGGCAACCATCGGTGCAGCCATCAACGCGAATTTGGAAATTGAAGCGCAGGCTTTTACGGATGAAAGCTTCCAGAGCGGTCAGATCACGCTGGGCAGCGCCAACACGGGACGTGCCACTATTAACCAGATGTTCCCGTTTGTGACGGTCATCCAGGCCGGTGAAAGCGTGACCTGGACCAACCCCGAAGGCAGTGTCGAGCCACATCTGGTAGGCTGGCCGCCGGTACGTGGTCAGGATGTTGCACCCATTGAAGTCGAAGGTCAGCCGCCCATTCTGGCTGTCGGCCCCTCACTAGCCCCAATGACACCGTCCGAATCGGTCATCGCACCAGGTCAGCAGTTTAACAGCGGTATGATCCTGCCCGGTCAAACCTACAGCCTGACCTTCAGTGAACCGGGTATCTATCCCTTCACCTGCAACATTCACCCCGGCATGAACGGAACCGTCATTGTGGAACCGGCTGCCTGAGCAAACTGATCATCGGTGGGCTGCGTTGTGCGGCCCACCCCCTGTCCCAGAGAGGATACGCTCATGTTGAATCAATCGACTTCCCGCAGTTATGTGAGCCATGTGCTGATAATCGCCGCCGCTGTGCTGGTGTTTCTGGGTGCTTATACCCTGAGCCGGCTTTTGACCTCGCCGCAGTCCGCGCCAGTTATGACGGCAGAAAATGCTGTGCCGGGCGGAACCGCAGTCGTCAATCCGCCGCATCAGGTGCAGGATTTCACGCTGACCAGCCAGACCGGCGAACCTGTGAGCCTGAGCGATTTTCGCGGTAAAGCCGTCATGCTGTTCTTCGGCTACACCAACTGCCCGGATGTCTGCCCCGGCACGCTGGCAGAATATGTCGCCGCTAAAAACGCGCTTGGCACGGCGGCTGAGGATGTCGCTTTTGTGTTCATCAGTGTGGACAGCCAGCGCGATACACCCGAAGTGATCGGCCAGTATCTGGCGCAGTTCGATGCCAGTTTCGTGGGACTGACGGCTGATGAAGACACGCTGCGCACCATTGGCGCGGAATATGGCCTGATGTTCGAAGCAGATACCACAACAGTTGCGGAGAATCACGATCATCACGGCGATCACGGACAGGATCACGCACATGGGACGGATGTCCAGAGCGATAACTATTTTGTCCAGCACACCTCGCCCACCTTCCTGATTGACCCGGATGGCTACCTGCGGCTGGTGCATTTCGTCGGGACACGTGGCAGTGTGCTGGCTGCCAGCGCGCAGCAGATCATGGAAGAGCCAGTCTCATGAACCGTCTGAATGTACCCTTTATCGTCCTGTTTGTGATCGTAATGGCACTGTGCGGTATGATCGCCAGCGCACAGAGTACCAGGCGAGTCACGCCCCAACCTACCACAACGGTGCGTCCGACAGGCACGCCTGCCAGCGCCACTGAAACGCCTGTTGGGGACATTGTGGCGGGGAAAGCATTGTTCAACGCTTTTCAGCCGGCGGCGGGCATCGCCTGCGCGACCTGCCACCGGATCGACACGGATGAGCGGCTGATCGGCCCCGGTTTGCTCCATATCAGGGAACGGGCCGCCACGCGCATCGAAGGATACACGGCGGCAGATTACATCCGCGAGTCGATTGTGGAGCCAGGGGCGTATATCGTCGAGGATTACCCGGACATCATGCCGAAGAACTTCAGCACGGTGTTTACCGAAACCGAAATCAACGACCTGACCGCCTTCCTGCTGCAACTGGCCGTTGAATTGTGAACACGCCAGATCGCACCTTTAACCGACCCCGCAGGTCACACGACAGGCGGGGTTTGTGTTTATCGTGCCGGTTCATACAATTCCACCAGCACACCACCGGTACTTTTCGGATGCACAAAGGCGTAGCGCGTGCCGTTGTCGCGCTGGCGGGGTGTCTCATTAATCAGTTCAAAACCCGCTCGCGTAAGCTGCCGCATGGCGTCCTCAATATGTTCAACGGACAGGCAGATATGGTGCATCCCCGCGCCTTTTTTCTCGATATACCGCGCAATCCCGCTGCCATCGGTGATCGGGCGCACCAGTTCGATATGAGCGTTTTCCGTCTCAAGAAACGCAATCTCGGATTCTTCGGCGGGGACAGGCTCAATTCCGTTGAAGGTCAGCCCCAGTCCATCCCGCCAGAATTTGAGCGCCGCCTCCATATCGGTCACAGCCACCGCGATGTGATCAATTTTGATAGGCATAAATCTCTCCTGAAAATAGTGCTGAGTGCCTGGTGCTGAGTGCCCAGTCGAACGTATCGTTTATCGTTCCTCAGAGTGTACCTTCACACACAGCGATTACAGCTTGACCAGGTACTCGGAACTATAACACCCGGCACGTCACAGGCAGCATTCCTGGATTATGGATCGCCAATTAGAACGAACCTATTCTGCCAATGCTATAATACAGACAGGCAAACAGCAATTGTATCCGGGGAAGTATGGACGATCCGCACTTCAGCGCGCTGCGCCGGGGGAACCTCACCCTGCATCTCATCAACGGGGCAAATTTCGCGCACGTCCGCCGGATGTTCAGCGGTTTTCCTGATTCGGATTACCTGTTAAGCGAGCTGGATCAGAGCTACATCCCCAAATATGATCTCAGCGGGCGGCGGATCATGTACGGCTTTTATACCATGCTGGATAATGAACTGGCCGGGGCAAGTCTGCTCGGCATCAGCGACTGGGGCAATCTGCGCGGTTTTACCGGGGCGGATACGCTGCTGCATATGCGCGGGCGGGGCGTCGCGCCGGGCAGCAAGCCACATCTGTTGTATCTGGGATTTCACCTGCTGGGGCTGCACCGCATCGAAACCGGCTGCGCGGCCTCGAATACTGCCTCGCGCCGCTCGATTGAAAAAACGCCGGGGTTCGTCCACGAAGGCACGCTGCGCTCGTATGCCCGCAATGAACAGGGTGAATTCGAGGACGAGCATTTTTACGGCATTCTGCGCGCCGATTGGGAGAAGCTCTACGATCCCAGCGAGATTGAGATGATCCTGTAACATGGCCCATCAGGCGCACCCGGAACAACAGGCGGCCCTGCTGCGCGGCATCGCGGAGCGGTTGGGTCTGCCGCCAGTGAAAACGATCATCAAAGAGCCTGGCGTGCGGGGAGTCTACCGCGTCACCGTGTACTATCATGACCGGCGGGCGCGTGATGTCTGCGCGACTCTGCGGGATGCGCGCTCGGAAGCGCCGCGCCTGACCATCAGCTACCGGGGCGCGTTCGACCACAGGCCGATTCGTTACCCTTTCAGCGAAGACCGCTGCCGGGCATTGGCGCAAACGCTGCAAAAACTGCGCTTCGATCACCTCCCGGATCAGCCGGATATGCCGCTGTACGGGCTGGATTTCTGGATGATCGAACGGGCAGCCGGGAGCTTCGTCCACAGCGTTATCTTCGCGCCGCAGACCGCGCAGGGCGTTCATGCTGATCTGGCGCGCGCGATTCAGGACCATCTGCCAGAAGCCCTGCGGATTGTCAATTAGACGAAAAAACCCATCACCAAAATGCAAAGGAGCCAGGACGGCAAAGAAATATCCTTTGCAACTTCTTGCCTTTTGCGTTAAATCACTTGTCTTGAGGAACCGACATGACCGCACAGACCGAAACTGAAACCAAGCTGTACTGTCCCGACCTGAGCGCGGTGGCGCGGCAGTTGGTCATCGCCCGGGCGCAGGTGGTCGCGCCGCGTGTTTATGAACGCAACGTACGTTACGAAAACACGGACGAATCGCTCTCACAAAACGGCATCGTCGTGCGTCTACGGCAGGATTACCGCGCGCGCCTGACATATAAAGGGCCGGGCACAGCAGCCAACGGCATTATCCAGCGCTATGAAGCGGAAGTCGAAGTCAGCGATTTTGACACCATGCACACCATCCTCGGCCATCTCGGTTATCATCCGCACATGATCTACGAGAAGTACCGCACGACCTACGAACTGGATGGCGCAGAAATCGTGCTGGACGAAATGCCCTATGGTAACTTTGTCGAAATCGAGGGCGAAACGGGCATCATTGGGCAGGTCATTCAGAAACTGGCGCTTGAACAGCACCGCCGCTATGGCAACAGCTATGTGGGTTTGTTCGAGATCGTCAAACACAACCTGAAGCTCGACTTCCGCGACCTGACCTTCGACAATTTTGACGGGGTGACTGTGCCGGAAAGCGCATTCATTTTGCCAGGAGGCTTGGATCATGAACAGTCACAATAGCAAATGGAGCATCGGCAGCATGAACAGCGTTCTATCTATCGGCAGCATGAACAGCGTGCTGTCGATTGGCAGTTTCAACAGCGTCCTGTCTGTCGGCAGCGCGTTCAGTCTGGGGTCAGCTTTCAGTTTTGGCAGTGTCTTGAGCTTCCTGAGTATTTTCAGCGTCCTGAGCGCCCTGAGCCTGTTAAGCCTGCTCAGTTTCATGAGCGTGCGGGCCATTCGCAGGTCGCAGATGAGGTAAGAGCGATGCCAATCCATGCAGACAGGAACCTGTATCCGGGCATCAACGCCCACCTGAACAGTTTTTTGCAACACGAGCCGGGTGGATGGGAAAGTTTTCACCTCGAACATCTCGTTGATCTGCGGCACATGCTGGATGAAAACATGCCGCTCCATTACTATGCTCGAATGATGCCGTCGATGCAGCTTTCGGTATCCTCCGAAAATCAAGAGGGCGTCCTGAATGCTGTAATAATCTACCAGATTCAGAAAGGCAATCTGCTGGGTGTGCCTGTCGCCCGCATCGAACTACTTTCAGCAGCCAGCAAACCCGGCGGGCCATCTCATGGGCAGTATATGAGCAGGCGCCTGGAACTCCTGCGAAGTGGCATACCACTGGTCGAAATTGACTACCTGCACCAGACCCCACCTATCGTCAGGGTGATTCCCAGTTATGTGGATCATGAAGCCGATGCAAGTCCCTACATGATTCTTGTGACCGACCCGCGTCCCACCTTTGAAGAGACAGTGCTGCGGGTTTACGAGTTTGGTGTGGTTGAACTCATGCCCATCATCCCGATTCCATTGACAGGGACGGAGGTCATGAATATCCATTTCAGCGAACTCTATCATCAGACTTTTGCAAATTCTCGATTTTTCCGGCTGGTCGTGGATTACGCAGAGGACCCGGTTCATTTTGACCGCTATCATGATGTGGACCGGCAAGTCATTCGGCAGCGACTAAACAAAATTCGTATTACAAGGAAAACCGACTCATGACCCTCGACGAATTTCTGGACAAGGTAAGCCAGCGTCCCATCCCGCAGAGCCGGATCGCGCAGGTGCGCACACTGGCAAAAGAACTGGCCGAAGGCGCGACGGAGGGCCTGTGGGAGACGACCTTCTCCGCGTGGCACAATGACCGCGACCAGGGCGAGATTGGCCTGCGTTTCCAGCCCGATTTCGACGCCCTGCTGCGCTATTTCCAGACCCGCTGGCAGGCGACTCCCGCCCCCAATCTGCCGCTGCTGGTGACCAATACCTATCTCACCGCTGAACAGCATGACCGCTTCCGCACCTATTTCACCATCACCCGCAGCGCGTTTGACCTGATTGACGAAGTGGAACCGGCGCGCATTTTCATCTCCTACAAACGCAGCGAAAGCAGCGCCTTTGCCCTGCTGGTGCTGGCCCGCCTGAAAGCCGAGGGGCTGGAACCCTTTCTCGACCTGGCAATTGAGCCGGGACAGCAGTGGCAGGAGCATCTTGAGGAAAGGGTGCGCCACAGCGACTACTTTATCCTGCTGCTGGGGCCATCGACTCTCCATTCCACCGTCACGCGACAGGAAATCGCCTGGGCCTTGCAGTATTCCTGTGTGCTGATTCCCATCTGGCACAACGGCTTCCGTTACCAGCCCGGCGAATGGAACCTGCCGGCGGAACTGGACGCGGCGCTGCAAAACACGCACACCATCCGGGTCATCGAAGAGAGCGCGCTGGCCTATAACAACGCGATTGTCGAACTGCTCAATCGCTTCGGCATTACACCTTAATTCGCGTTATAATTCCCGCATGGCTGACACCTCACACGAACCGATACGCCGCCGCTGGTGGCTGATCGTGCTGGCCGCCGGGCTGACTCTGATGCAAACCGGGGCTGCGCTGCGCGCGCTGCAAGTGCCGCCAGAACTGGCCGGGCAGATCAGTCTGCTGCCGCCCTTAGAATTTGTCGCCGGTGGGTTGTGGGCGTTGCTTTTCGCCTTCATCACGGCTAATCTCTTACGGAAGCGGGCGGTCCGGTTTGCGCTGATGGGGTTGAGCGCGTTTCTGGTGTACAGTGCGGCGCGCCTGCTGCTGTTCACCGAGGCGGATTACGACCAGAACCGTCTGCCATTTCTTGTGTTATTGACAGTATGCCTGCTGGTTTTCCCGGCGGTTTTTCTGCTGCGCCGCTGAACAAACGGAGTGAATGTATGGCTGTAGATCATCAGGAAGTCTCGAAAATCGAACTGCTGCGCCAGAAGCGCGCCCTGAATCAATCCGGCGGCGGTGAGGAACGCATCCGCCGCCAGCATGAAGCGGGACGACAGACCGCCCGCGAACGGCTGGAAGTGCTGTTGGACCCCGGTAGTTTCCGTGAACTGGATGCCTTTGTCGAACATCGCAGCACGGATTTTGGCATGGAAAAGCGCCGTCACCCCGGCGACAGCGTCGTGACAGGCTGGGGCACGATTGATGGCCGTCTGGTGTATGTCTATTCGCAGGATTTCACCATCGTGGGCGGCACACTGAGTGAAGTCCATGCCGAAAAAATCTGCAAAATCATGGACATGGCGATGAAAGTCGGCGCGCCGGTGATCGGGCTGAACGACAGCGGCGGGGCGCGCATTCAGGAAGGCGTCGACAGCCTGGGCGGGTATGCCGATATTTTCCTGCGCAACACTATGGCAAGCGGCGTGATCCCACAAATCAGCGTAATTATGGGGCCGTGCGCGGGCGGCGCGGTTTACAGCCCGGCGCTGACAGATTACATCATTATGGTGCGCGACACCAGCTACATGTTCATCACCGGGCCGGATGTCGTCAAGCAGGTGTTGAACGAAGATGTCTCGTTTGAGGAACTCGGCGGCGCGACAGTTCATGCCTCGCGCAGCGGCGTGTGCCATCTGGTGGGCGACGACGAAACCCAGGCGCTGCTGATGGTGCGCGAACTGCTCAGTTATCTGCCGCAGAACAATATGGAAGATACACCCTACACACCCACCACCGACGATCCGCTGCGCACCGACGCTGAACTCGATACCATCGTACCGCCGGACGCCAACCGTCCCTACGACATGAAAGACATCATTCACAAAATTGTGGATGATGGCATCTTTTTTGAAGTTCACGAAAACTACGCTCAGAATATCATCTGCGGGTATGCGCGGCTGGGCGGGT
>CAZKIB010000029.1:28853-43766 GCA_964552425.1 uncultured Anaerolineaceae bacterium
ACAGCGTCGGCATTGTCGCCAACCAGCCGATGGTGCTGGCCGGTGTGCTGGACATTGACGCCAGCAACAAAGCCGCGCGTTTCGTCCGCACCTGCGATTCGTTCAATATCCCGATCATTACCTTTGTGGATGTCCCCGGCTACCTGCCCGGCACAGATCAGGAACATAAAGGGATCATCACCTCCGGCGCCAAGCTGCTGTTCGCCTACTGCGAAGCCACTGTGCCCAAGCTGACCGTCACGACTCGCAAGTCCTACGGCGGGGCCTACTGTGTGATGAGCAGCAAACACATTCGCGGCGACCTGAACCTGGCGTGGCCGACGGCGGAAATCGCCGTGATGGGGCCGGAAGGCGCGGTGGAGATTATCTACCGGCGGGAACTGAAGGAAGCCGCTGACCCGGTGGCCCTCAAAAAACAGTTAGCGGCGGAATACCGCGAGAAATTCGCCAGCCCGTATGTGGCTGCCGCGCGCGGCTATGTGGACGACATCATCGAACCGCGTGACACGCGCCCGCGCCTGATTAACGCGCTGCAAGTGTTCCAGAACAAGCGGGACGAAAATCCGCCCAAAAAACACGGCAACATGCCGTTAGGATAGTGTGCAGTGCTGAAGGCTGGTATGAACTTTTCGGCTTATGCCGCCGATTGAAATCGACGGCAAGGCAAAACAAGTCCCGCCGGGACTGGGACAGCGGAGCCTGAATCCCGCAGGGATTTGGGGTGATTTGCCGGATACTTCAGTATCCGGCAAGAAAAAGCGCTAAAGTGCTGAGTAAAAGCGCCTCTCTGACAAAACCCGTTATCCCTAAACGCTTTGCACTCAGTACCTGGCACTTTAGTTATCGTTTTATCGTTTGACATTCAGGGAAGAAACCGAATGCCGGAACAGCATACGATTAACAAGGTTCTGATCGCCAACCGGGGCGAGATCGCGGTCCGTATTATCCGCGCCTGCCGCGACCTGGGCATTCCCACCGTCGCGGTCTATTCAGACGCAGACCGCACCGCGCTGCATGTGCGCTATGCCACCGAAGCAGTCAACATCGGCGCGCCGCCGCCGGGCGAAAGCTACCTCCGCAAGGACAAGATTATCGAAGCGGCACGCCAGACCGGCGCAGATGCCATACATCCGGGTTATGGCTTTCTGGCGGAGAATGCCGATTTCGCGCAGCAGGTCATTGACGAAGGGCTGGTTTGGATCGGCCCGACGCCAGAAGCGATTGCCACAATGGGCGATAAACATGCCGCCCGCGAGACGGTCACAAAATATGGTGTGCCGCTGGTTCCAGGCGCGCCGGCCGGCCTGCACGATGATGATCTTGCCACCATCGCTGTCCAGATCGGTTTTCCGGTGCTGGTGAAAGCCGTCGCCGGAGGCGGTGGCCGGGGGATGCGCAAGGTATACCATGCCGAGGAATTTGCTTCCCTGCTGGCGACAGCCCGCCGCGAAGCCCTGAGCGCCTTCGGTAATGGCGATGTCTACCTGGAAAAGCTGCTGCTCGGTGCGCGCCATATCGAGTTCCAGATTCTGGCGGACACACATGGCAACACCATTCATCTGGGCGAACGCGAATGCTCGATCCAGCGCCGCCACCAGAAGCTGCTCGAAGAATCGCCGAGCGCGTTTCTGGACCCCGCCCTGCGCGAAAAAATGGGGAAAATGGCAATCGCCGCCGCGCAGTCGGTCAATTATGTTAACGCCGGAACCATCGAATGTCTGGTGGACCGCGACAAGAATTACTACTTTCTGGAGATGAACACCCGCCTTCAGGTGGAACACCCGGTCACGGAACTGGTCACAGGCATTGACCTGGTAAAAGAACAGATTCGCATCGCGCGCGGACGCCCCATGAGCCGAACCAAAAGCCTGACGCAGTTGAACGGCCACGCCATTGAATGCCGTATCAACGCCGAAGACCCCTATATGAACTTTATCCCCTCCACTGGTCGCATCACCACACTGATTACCCCCACCGGGCCGGGTGTGCGCGTGGACAGCGGCGTCTACCCCGGTTACGAAATCACGCCTTACTACGACAGCATGATCTCCAAGCTGATCTGCTGGGGCGAAGACCGCGCCGAGTCCATGCTGCGGATGCGGCGCGCGCTGGAAGAATACACGATTATGGGCCTGAAGCATAACATTCCCTTCCATATCAACCTGCTCAACAGCTTCAGCTTTATCGCCGGGCAGTTCGATACCAATTTCGTGGAAGAACGCTTCAATATGAAAACCTATGAAGAAAGCCCTACCGAACAGGAAGTCGAAACAGCGGCGATTGCGGCTACGCTGTTCGCCCACCGCAAACGCCAGCTTGCCGCGCAGGTGGTGGCCCCGCCCACCCGTGATACCAGCAACTGGAAATGGGTGGCCCGCTGGGAAAGGTTGCAGCGATGAAATACGTCACGATTATCCGGGGCCAGCAGTTTGAAATTGAGATCGGCAAAGAGGGCGAAGTCACCGTCAATGGCGAACCGCGCCATGTCGATTTCCTCAGCCTGGGGCCATCGCTGTATTCCCTGATTACCGACAACCGCTCCTTTCAGGTGGTGGTGGAAGGCGAAAGCGGACACTACGATGTGCTGATGAACGGCCATCTGCACGAAACCCAGGTGCTGGACGAACGCGCCCTGCTCATGGCCCAGCGGCGCGGCGGACTCAGCAGCGGGTCCGGTGAGATCAATTCGCCTATGCCCGGTTTGATCGTCGGTGTGCTGGTCGAGGTCGGCCAGACTATCGAGGCAGGCCAGACGGTGGTGATTCTCGAATCCATGAAAATGCAGAATGAGCTGAAAACGCCGGTTGCCGGGGTGGTCGAAAGCGTCACCTGCGAGGTCGGCCAGACCGTCGACAAAAGCGCCCGGCTGGTGGTGGTCAAACCGGCGACGCCAGAATAGCAGCAGTCAACTGGGTATAGTCCACCCGCTATACCCAGGCATTCCCTCAGCCCGGAAAATCCACTAACATACACCTTTTGCGTTGAATGAACTGCTGACGAATTTATGCTGCTACCCGACTGGCTGCTGGATACACTGGCGGCGCTGCCCGCTCTGATCTGGATTTACTTTGGACTCGGCCTGCCCTGGGCGCTGGTGATTTTGCCGCGCCGGGATTGGGCTGATCGAGTCACAGCACTGATGCTGGCGTTCGCCTTCGGCCCGCTGCTGCTGACCACGTGGATGTTCCTGCTCGGCACATTCAGCACCCTGCGCTTTGACTGGATTGTGGCGGGTACAGTGGCCCTGGCCGGTCTGGGCGCGGCGCTGGCCTGGCGGAAACGCCGGAAACCGCACCCTCTGAATCGTCCTCTCCAGACATGGCGAGGGGAATCTGAAGGTATGAGCGAAGCTGCCCACAGGCCCTTCTCACTCGCCTTCGATGAAAAGCTGCTCATCGGGTTCATCGTCGCGGCGCTGGCCCTGCGCTTCATCAGCATCGCCTTCTGGCCGTTTACGGCCTACGACGCGCTGTGGGTATTCGGCTATGAGGGCCGGCTGTACACCTTGCTCGGCCACATTCCCCACCACATCGACTATTACCCCCAGTTCATGCCCCTGCAATACACTTATGCCCAGCTTGCCATCGGCGGCATCAGCGACCACGCGGCGCGGGCAGCGATCTTCTTTACGCACACCAGCAGCATTCTGGCGGTCTATACGCTTGGTGCGCGGCTGTTCACGCGGCGTGTCGGCATCCTCGCGGCGGCGCTGTGGGCGCTGTATCCCCACGTCGGCGAGTGGGCGCGCTTTGGCGATCTCGAAATTCCGGTGACGTTCCTGTTCACCGCCTCAGCCGCCTTTTTTCTGCTGGCCTGGACCCAAACCGAATACCGCCGCCGCTATGCGCTCATCGCCGGCCTGCTGTTCGGCGGGGCCATGTGGACCAAACCTACCGCCGGGGCGTTTATCTGGGGCGTGCTGCTGCTGCTGGCCGTTGATCTGGCGCGTGTGCGTTTCGACTGGCGCAGGTGGCGGCCCCGCTTTGAAGTCGCCCTCATCACCGGCCTCGCCAGCATCCCGCTCGGCGCGGTCTGGTACGTGCGCAATGGGCTGCTCGGCCACTCGATTATCGACTTCCCCACCGGCTTCTGGCTGACCCAGGCAGCCCGCAGCGGGCGCGAGTTCGGCTGGCCGCTGCTGGCACTGCTGACCCTGCTGGCATTCGTCTGTTTCGGTCCATTCAAAACCCGGCCCAACCTGCGGCGCAGCCTGATCGGGCTGGCGCTGGTGATGGCCGGCCTGCTGCCATCCATCCTCAGCCCGCACCGCTTGGGCGTGCTCGAATGGGCGCTGCTGGCAGCCGGGTTGTTCGCATTATGGCGCGTGCTGAAACCCGTGATCCGGCAAAACCCCGCGCTGCACGATCTGCTCATCAAACTCGGCTGGGCGCAGTTGATCGCGCTGCCCTATTTCGTAACCTGGTTTTATTCCTACAGCTACCACTACCGGCTGTCCTTTGCCATCGTGCCGCTGCTGGCGCTGCCTGCCCGGCCTGTGGCTGACACCCGAACAAATCCGGCAGTGGGCGCGTCCGGCCCGCTTCGTCTATGGCGCAGCTCTCATCGCCCTCGCGCTGCCGGGTGTGGTCAGCACACTTTATGATGGCGCGGAAGGCTGGGACTGGCTGTGGAAGGGCGAACTGACCGACGATTTCAGCAAGTACAGTTCCGGCAATGAGGCGCTCATGTGGGTCGTGGATGGCCTGCAAAAATACGTCGATGAACACCCGGATCAGCTGCTGGTGGTGGCCGCGCCGGGCATCGAACGGCTGCCGTTTTTCTTCCCAACCGCCGACATTCGTGTGGATGAAACCCCCACCCGTTGGGAGCAGCTTGAAGGCGTCACTTACTTTATCGACAGTTCACCGGAAGGCCGGGGCGCATACGGCGGCATCCCCTGGCAGGAAAATCAGGTCATCTCCGGGCTGGCGCTGGCCGGTTCCACCATTGAGAACGTGGTGCGCAAAGCGTGGTGGGAAGACGACGGCTTTTTCAATTACACCGTTTACGAACTGCATCTTGAGAAGCGCTTCGACAACCCGGCCACGATCCACGATCCGGTGGAGCCGGTCATCTTCGGGGATGCCATCCGTTTTCGCGGGCACGGCCTCGGAGCGGATACCCTGTGGCCGGGGCGTCCGGTGTACTTGCAGCTTTACTGGGAAACGCTGGCCGACATGGACGCCGATTACATGATTTATATCCATCTGCGCGACGCGAACGGCGGCTTGCAGGCCACCTGGGACGGCCCCGTCAGCCACAGCCAGGACGGGCGCTACTACTCGACAATGGTATGGGAGCCGGGCGAGTTTATCCGCGACGAACGCCGCCTGCGCCTGGATGAAATTAACCCGCCCCCGGTAGGCGAAGGTTACACACTGGTGATCGGCTTCTACGATCTGCTGACAGGCGAACGCCTGCCCGTTACCATTGGTGGGGAGTCTGCCGGAGATGGCTTTACGCTCAACGAACGGCTGAAGGTAATCGCCCAGGAACCGTAAAAAAGCCCGCGCAGGAGGTTATGGACTCAACTTACGCAGCGGGTGACGATCTGCCGGCTGGGGTGGGGCCAGGGGCGCTTCGGCTTCTGCCGCCGATTAAAATCGACGGCAAGGCAGGACAAGTCCCGCTGGGACTGGGGCAGCGGAGGCGGAATCCCGCAGGGATTTGTGGTGCTTTGCCGGATACTTCAGTGTCCGGCAAGCGCGAATCGGCATCCGATCCGGCCACCTGCGCAAGGTGAGTTATGGATATTTGTGGTTATTTGGATGTGAAACCGCTTTCGCGCATAATGACGTGAAGAAGCGAATGCAGGGCTGTACCGTTTCCGGGGATCAATCACCATGAAAAAATGGCATTATGCGTGGATCATGGCCGTCGTCACGTTTTTTGCGCTGCTGGTCTCCGCCGGGATTCGCACCGCGCCAGCGGTACTGTTTCAGCCGTTAGAAGCCGAGTTTGGCTGGAGCCGCGCCAGCATTTCGTTCGCCGTCGCCGTGAGTCTGATCGCGTTTGGGTTTGGCGCGCCACTGGGCGGCAGCCTCATGGATCGCTTCGGCCCGCGCCGGGTGACTCTGGGCGGCATGGCGCTGAACGCAGCCGGACTGGCGCTGCTGCTGGGGATGCGCGAATTGTGGCATCTGCATATCCTGTGGGGCCTGCTGGTGGGCGCCGGAACCGGCGCGATTTCCGGCGTACTGGGCGCGACGGTGGCGCTGCGCTGGTTCAATTCCTATCGCGGTATGATCGTGGGCGTATTTGGCGCGGCGTCGGCAGCGGGACAGTTGGTGTTTGTCCCGGCCCTGATCGCGCTGGCAAGCAGTTCCGGCTGGCAGGCGGTCATCGGCCTGCTGGCGGCGGCGGCGGGTCTGGTGCTGCTTCCCGTCATGATCCTCATGCGCAATTATCCCGCCGATGTGGGATTAACCGCGCTTGGTGAACCCACCGCAGCGACAGCCAGCATGGATGCCCGTAAAACCACCCTGCGCGAAGCCCTGCGCACCCGCGATTTCTGGCTGCTGGCGGGCAGCTTCTTCGTGTGCGGCTACACCACCAACGGGCTGATCCAGACTCATTTGCTGACGCACACACTGGAACATGGTTTTCGGGAAGCCGAGATGTCCGGCGCGATTGCCCTCATGGGGGTCATGAATATCATCGGCACGATGGCATCTGGCTGGCTGAGTGATCGCTATGACAACCGCACCCTGCTGGCGGCCTATTATGGCTTCCGGGCGCTGTCGCTGGCGGCGCTGCCTTTTATCCTCGAAATGCAGGGGATGCTGCTGTTCACGATTGTCTATGGGCTGGACTGGGTGGCGACTGTGCCCCCGACCATCAACCTGACCGCGCAGCGGTTCGGGCGAGGTTCTGTTGGCACGCTCTACGGCTGGATTTTCTGTTCGCACATGCTGGGCGCGGCGCTGGCGAGTTACGCCGGCGGCCTGTTCCGCGATCTGCTGGGCGACTACCACCTGATTTTTATTTCAGCGGCGATCATGGGCATCATCGCATCAGGTCTGTCGCTGAGCATCTCCGCCCCGCGCAAGGTGAAGCTGGCAAGTGCGAATTAGAGTCTGTCCGCCAAACCAATCCCGTTAACGAAGTGCTAAAGTGCTGAGTGCCGGAGCGTGTGATGCACTTTTATGTGCCGGGCAATGCGCAGCCCAACTGGAAATTTAACCCAAATCCCAAAGGGATTCAGGCCCTCGTTTCCTGAGTCCCAGCGGGACTTGCTTCGCCTTGCCGTCGATTTCAATCGGCGGCACTTCATAACAGCCTCTTCAGCCGGCTCCCTGAAATGCTGACCGCCAGACTCAGCACCGGACGCTCGGCACTACGCCTGAATCGCCAGCCGGATGCGGTTGCCCCAGGGGTCATCCACCAGCACATCCGCGCCGGACTGCTCAAAAGACACGCCAGCCTGTTCCAGCCGCGCCGTGATCTGATCGCGGGCTTCGGCAGTGGGCGAGATGATGGTGAACTCCCGCAGGCCCACCGAATCCGCCGGAGGACGCTGCGCGCCGCGACTGTGCCAGATATTCATACCCACATGATGATGATACCTCCCGGCGGAAACGAACAGCGCGGAAGGCATGGCGGCCACCACATCAAACCCGATGATCCCGCTGTAGAACGCCTGCGCCTGCGGAATATCCCCCACGCGAAGGTGCATATGCCCAATCGTCGTGCCCTCCGGCATCCCGGAATAGGGCGCATCCGGGTCCGGCACAGACGCGATCACGCCATCCACATCCACCGGCTCGGTTCCCATGACGACCTGTGTGCCGCGCCACTGCCATTCGCTGCGCGGGCGATCCCGGTAGATTTCCAGACCGTTGCCATCGGGATCATCCAGGTACATGGCCTCACTGACAAAATGGTCGCCAAACCCGCCGATAGGATAGCCTTCACGCGCCAGGCTGAGAATCACACGACCCAGGTCCGCCCGTGAGGGAACCAGAATCGCCACGTGATATAGGCCGGTGCTGTAACCCGGCTGCCGCTTCGCGTCCGGCAGTTCCTGCAAATGCAGCAGGTCGACGCTGCCGGCCCCCAGGGTCGCCACTGTCTGGCCGTCCGGGTTTGTCCCCCGGCGCAGTTCCTTCAGGCCCAGCACGCGGGTGTAAACGTCCACTGATTTCGCCAGGTTCGATACGGCCAGCGTCACCGGCCCCATGCGGGTGTCGGGGTGCAGCAGGGATCGGGCCTGGGTTTGCGTTTGATTCAACATGCGGTTTTCCTCACTTCTGGCCCACTGAAGGGCGCTTCGTATCATGACACAAAGAGCAGCACCTGTGGACAGCGTCAGCCTTCAACCTCGAACATTTCCATCAGAGCATACTCGATTCGCAGGAGCGCGTTTGGCTGCGAACCGAAAATGGATTTGCTCACCTGTCCGTCGGCGTCAATGAAAATCCAGTGCGGCGTGCCTTCGGCTTCATAAGCGTCGAAGGTCATGTGGCCGTCGTCCAGCAGCACCGGAAAGCTGAGGTCGAACGGCTTCAGAGCAGCACGCACCGTTTCCGGGTCGCGCCCGAACGCGCCAAAGCTCGAATGAATGCCGATCACCTGAATACCCGGATACTGCCGGGCGATTTCAGCCGCCACCGGCAGCCCGCGCGTCATGCAGCCATGGCAGCCGATGTTGAAAAACAACAGAATGATGGGCCGGCCGCGATAGGTTTCCAGCGTGACCGGCTGGCCGTCGGCCAGAGCGCGGGTGTGCCAGGTCGGTATGTTAAGCTGGATCATGGGCTGCAAACTCCTGTCGATACAATACGGACGAGATAAGCCTCGCCCCTGTTGAGACTCACGTCAGAGTATGGATGCTTGCAGCCGCCCTTCGCTTACGTTCTGGACGCTTTTCTGATACACATCAGATGTTCAGCACAAAGTTGAACGTGCCGTTGATGCCTTCGGTAGTGTCTTCGACGGTCATTTCCAGTTCCGGGCGATAGATGCCGTCGCGCGCGTTCTGCGCTTCGCCAGGGAAATAAAGCTGCGTGGTCAGCACCGGCTGATCAGGAGCCTGCACCTTGACATGGATGTGCCGCGTGCGTCCCGGATACACACCTGGCAAAATCGTTTCCAGCGTATAGCGTCCGGCGTCATCGGTGAACTGGTGGCCGCGCAGCCGGAACCCCACGTTGTCGTACACACCGGCGTCATCGCAGTGCCAGAAATCAATCAGCGCCTGACCAACCGGCGCACAGCCTGTCGTCAGCACGTAACCGCTCACCACCAGCCGCGTGCCGGTGATGCCGGGTTCCAGAAACGAGGTCCGCTGCGGGGTGTTAGGCGTGTAGTAGGGGCCTTCGGTCTGCGCCAGAGTCGCCTCGTCATCGCCATCATCACAGGCCGGGGTGGGTGGAAGCTGCGCCACAGCCGGCCCGTCGCCGCTTTCGCTGGCTGAAAAATTTGCCAGCATATCCTCAACACTGCGCCCGCTGCACGCCGCCAGGATCACCGCCGGCGGGATCATCACCAGCCGCCGCAGCAATGCCCGCCGGGTGACACCATGCTTTCGCTGCTCCATCGCCATCACTCCTCACTCCCTGTTTGACAATAAACCCGCTTCCCTTCAGCCCCAGTATACGAAATTGAGCGCGATTCGTAAAAGGGGCTGGGACTGCTGACCCCACCCCCTGTCCCGTCAGACGAGAAAATCCGTTTTCTAAGCTCTCGCCGCCGCCAGCAGTTCAGGCTGAGCGGCCAGAAAATCGGCCACACGGGTGGGTTTGCGCCCGGTCAGTCCCTCAACCGCGCCGGATACTGTCGCGCATTTGCCCTGCGCGATTCCGGCATCAAACGAAGCCAGTATCTCAGCCACTGGCGCCGGCAGACCCGCGCTGACCATCCCCTGAATCATCTGATCGGGTTCCAGCGGAACATAAACCACGGTCTGCCCGGTGATGCGGCTGGCGATGTCGGCCAGTTCCGCCCGCGAAAGCGCTTCCGGCCCGGTGATGTCCAGTGTGCGCCGGCCCTCGAAGGAATCCGCCAGTGCCGCCGCTGCGGCCCGTGCGCAGTCCTCACGGGTGATGTAAGCGGTTTTGCCATCGCCGGCAGCGCTGAACAGTTTTCCGCCCATCTGAATCGCCTGCCTGAGCGTGCCAATCAGGACTTCCGCGTAGATGTTGTTGCGCAGCGCTGTCCAGCCCATGCTGCTGGCAGCCAGCGCTTCCTCTGTGCCGCGATGATCGGGCGCGATTTTGATCGGTGAATCCGGGCCGGGGTTAATCAGCGAGGTATAGACCACATGCTTCACACCGGCTGTGTCAGCCGCCTGCACTGCCGCCCGGTGCTGGTTGAGGCGCTGCCCCGGCACACCCAGTGTATCCGTGCTGATAAGCAGCAGACGGTCTACGCCGGCGAAAGCTTCGGCCAGCGAAGCCGGTTCATCAAAATTTGCATAGCGCACTTCTACCCCGCGTTCGACATAATCCGCCAGTTTTTCGGGCGTGCGTGTGGCAGCGATAATGGTCCCTGTGCCCTGTTCAAGCAGCAGGTCGATGACACGGCGGCCCAGATGACCGGACGCGCCGGTGACAAGCAGGACAGGCTGGCGATTTTCAGACATGACAGCTCCTGACGTTTAATTTGAATTCACAATAGTCACTATAAGTGATTAAGTATATAATGGGAAGCAGGCACTATTTAGTGAGGTAGTTACCCGATGGAAACTATTGAACTGCAACCGAACGTCTACAGCGGCGACTGCCCCACCCGGCAGGCGCTGGATCGTATCGCGGATAAATGGAGTACGCTGGTGATTGGCCTGCTGGAAGATGGCCCGCGCCGCTTTTCCGATTTGCAGCGCGGCATCGGCGGCATCTCCCAGAAGATGCTCACCCAGACCCTGCGCTCACTGGAGCGCGATGGGCTGGTAAGCCGCACGGTCTACCCGGAAGTGCCGCCGCGTGTGGAATACGAACTGACCGAACTGGGGCTGACTCTGTGCGAACCGATAGCCGCCATTCGCCGCTGGGCAGAAGAACACATCGAGGCGGTCATACGGGCGCAGGTCGCCTATGATGAACGGACATAAACCATGAACGAGTCACCCCTGTTGGCCCTGCTGGCGCATATCCTGGCGGTGACAGCCTTCGTGATCTTCGTTTTCCGCTGGAACAGCCTGTTCTATCATCACCTTGAACCCGCGCTGCGAAAAAAGTCGAGCGAATTACTGGGCGTTCCCATCGTGCGGTACGGGAAAATACGGCGCTATTTCTGGTACAGCGCCAGCCGGCAGCCGCGAGATCGCTGGCTGGTGTTCTTCTGGGCGGTGGGAATCGGGATCGTATTTGGTCTGGCCCCGGTCATCCTTGCGCTGCTGGCGGTAGGCTGGGTTTTGTCACTTATCTAAAGCGCCGCCACGGCTGACGCCAGTTTGCGCTGGACAGTTTTGGTATTGAAGCGCTGCCACACGGCCGGGAATTTTTCGCGCAGGGCCGGCAGCTCTTTTTCCAGATTTTCCAGATACAGCCACAGCACGGCGTTCTGGTCACCATCCAGGTCTTCCATCAGATCGGTCAGCAGATCGTGGGCGACGTGAATATCGTTCATACGCCCCAGATGATCCTGAATGTGTTTGAGTTCAGTCACAAACCCCTCAATATCCTTGCCCAGCACATCCGAAAACAGACTGATGATGTAGCGCAGACGTTTGAACTCGATGCGCAGCGCGTGCAGGGTGGCTGCGTCGGCTTCTTCAATGACCGGCTCATAGGCACGCACAGCCGCAAGATGCTGGTAAATCATCGGGGGCAGCACATGCCGCACCTGAAAGGGCACAACCGCAGATTCACTGTGATTGCTGCGCGCACCGGCTCCGGGCGTTATGAGAAAATCGGTGAAATCATGCACGAAACGGCGGTAGTTTTTGCTGTCCAGCATGTTTAGTAAATTCATACGCGCGACCTGCCGGCGCTGGTCCAGTGAGTCGATCACGTCACGCAGGGCGGTCTGGGCCTCGGCTTCTGGCGGCGCAAAACTGCTCAGATCATGGATCATCACATCCAGGTCACGCACCGGGCCAAGCGCGCTCATCACCCGTTTGAGGTCTTTGCGCAGGGGGCGCAGCGTACCCGGTTTGAAATCATCTTCGAGCAGACGCAGGGCGCTGCGCATCTGGCGAATCGCCACGCGCATTTTATGCACGTCCTCAATATCCTCCCCGGTGCGGCTGCCCACTTCGTGTTTGAGCATTCGGATAAACTCGCCTTGCAGCACCTTACGCCCGGCCTCTGCCAGCGAGTCTTCGGGCAGTACAGCCTGCCTCTGGGCCTCCAGCTGCTCGATAATCTGCTCAGTTTGAATCGCTTTCTTTTTCCCCATGTTTCCCCAATTCGGTCCTGATCGCTCACCATTTTCAGTTAAGGGGAGCATTTTAACAGAATGTGAAAAGAGATTAAGTTTTCTTAAACAGAATCCAACTCTAAATCAACACCCTGGTAAATGCGTTTATTCTTTATCACGTATCTCTTAACAAAACCAGGTTTTCAGGCTGCATATCGCGCCCTGTGAACTGGCGCTATAATGGAACCCAACCTGAAACGACCACCGAGGGGGAGCAGCACACATGAGCCAGTGGGAATACCTGACCCTGTTTCTGGAAGCGCGCGTCCATAAAGAAGACGAAGACAAACTCAAAAAACGCTTCGATAAAAAGAAACTGCCCAAGTACACACCTGAGAGTATGATCCCTGAACTTGACCAGTTGGGCGCGGCCCGCTGGGAACTGATCCACATGGAACCTGTGGCGAAGGTGGGTGACAAAGGCGACATCCTGTTTCACGGCGCGCCCCGCTGGAGCAACACCTATTTCTGTGTGTTCAAACGCCCCAAAATAGATCGCGCCCAGACCGTCAGCTACCCCATGGAAACCACCCAAGCCATGCCCACAGTCTCCACCCCCGCAGAACCGGCAGACGAGACCCCGAAAGCGTAGCGGGTGGCTGGTAAAGTCGTGTTCATCACCGGTGTATCCAGCGGCATTGGCCGGGCCGCCGCCCTGGCCTTCATCCGGCGTGGCGATCATGTCGCCGGGCTGGCGCGGCGGCAGGATCGGCTGGACGAACTGGCGGCTGAGGTCGACGCTCTCCCGGCTCCGCATGGCGATTTTCTGGGCATCGCGGGCGATGTCACGCAGGCCGAATCTGTACAGCGCGCTGTCGACCAGACAGTGGAGCGCTTCGGGCGGCTGGATGTGCTGCTGGCGAATGCCGGCCTGGGGCAGCGCGGCGCGGTGGCTGAAGCCGACTGGAACGACCTGCAAACCCTGCTGCGCACCAATATCGACGGCGTGCTGCACAGCATCCGCGCGGCGGTCCCGGCCATGCGGCGCAGCGGCGGCGGGCACATCCTCACCATTTCCTCGGTATCGTTTAACCTTGTCTCCCCCTACGCGGCGACCTACGCCGCCAGCAAAGCCTTCGTGAGCAGTCTGGCGCATTCTCTGCGGCTGGAACTGGAATCCGACCATATCAAAGTGACCGATTTTCGGGTGGGCCGCACACAGACCGAGTTCAACGAAAAACGACTCGGTGAGGGAAAACGCACCGGCGAAGGTATCCCGACCATGACTGCCGATAAAGTCGCGGCGGCCATCCTCCGAACAATCGATCATCCCAGACGCTCTGTCACGCTGCGCCTGTTTGACCGGCTGGTGATCTGGGGCAATATCTTCCTGCCGGATGTCATCGGACGTATGGCGCGGCGGCAGTATCGATAAAGCAGCGAAGCATCCCCTGCGCTTTTTAATATCGCCAGTACGATTTTGCCCTACAATAAAGATAGATCGCAGCTTAAAAGGTATTCTTTTAAGGGGGATTTGAAAATGAAGCTTGAATCGCTGCAACTGAGTCGGGCGCTGCGTCTGCTGCTGCGCACCACACCCCTGATGTTGATTCGTCTCGGCGCAGTCATCGTGTTCTGGATTGTCGCGCTGATCTATCTGGCGGTGGTCGGCGGTATCGCTTTTCTGGTGGGCCAGGCCGTCGAAATCGTGGGCGTAATTCTGTTCATCGTCGCGCTCATCGCCGTGATTCCGCTCTACAACCTGGCGTACCGTTATGTGTTCTTCATGCTCAAGGCGGCCCATATCGCGGTCATCAGCGAAGTGCTGGTCAATGGCGATCTGCCCTCCGGCACAAATCAACTGAGTTGGGGAAAACAGCACGTGCAGGAGCGCTTCGGTGAGGTCAACATCATGTTCGTCGCCGATGAACTGGTCACGGGCGTGGTCAAAGCCTTCACCAACAGCGTCTACCGCCTCACCGCCTGGCTGCCGGGTGATGCGCTGCGCACGCTGATTCAGATCATCAACCGGATAATCCAGTTCGCCATGAACTACATTGACGAAGCCGTGTTGTCGCGCAGTTTCGTCCGGCAGGAGCAGAATGTCTGGGCCAATGCCCGTGATGGTGTCACCCTGTACGCGATGGTCTGGAAGCCCATGCTGATGAACGCCATCGCCCTGATGATCCTCAGCTACATTCCGTTCATCGCCGCGCTGATTTTGCTCTCTGCGCCAGTTGGTTTCTTGCTGGCGGCCATCTCGCCGCAGCTTGCCGGCTGGGCCATCATCTTCACGCTGATTCTGTCGTATCTCGTCAAAACGGCGGTGGGCGATTCGTTTGCGATGGCGGCCATGATCGCGGCCTACCACCAGGAAACCGGCGGCTTGCAGCCCAACCCCGAAATGACGGCAAAGCTCGACCAGTTGAGCGGCCAGTTTCAGGAACTGACCAAACGCGCTCAGGAAGAAGTGAGCCGCTTTACCCAGCGTCCACCCACCCCTGGCCCGACAGATACCACCCCACCCGCACAGCCGGACGCGAGCGCGACAGGGTAGACTGTGTTGACATTTTCCACCGCAGGCTGGAAGCCTACGGCTAAGCCTTTGAGGAA
>CAZKIB010000030.1:0-12081 GCA_964552425.1 uncultured Anaerolineaceae bacterium
GGGTCTTGAACGAATCCGGGTTTTCGCAGCGCAGCGGGTCTTCGACAAAATAGGGGCGATACTGCTCAAACTCCTTGCACAGCCAGACGGTGTCTGCCAGATCAAGCCGGGTATGCACATCAAAGGTGATTTCGATTTCATCCCCGACTGCTTCGCGCACAGCCTGCATCTGTTTGATAGCCGTCAGAACTGAACGACGCGGTTCCAGAATATCGCCTTCGTGTGGCAAACCCCAGCGCACAAATTTCCAGCCCTCTTCCTTTGTTTTAAGACAGGATTCCACCAGCGGTTCAATTTCCATCTGATGGCCGACATTATGCGGATAACACACCACTTTATCACGCGCCAGCCCTCCGAGCAGTTCATACACCGGCAGGTTGAGCGCTTTGCCCTTAATGTCCCACAGGGCGATGTCAATTGCAGCAATGGCTGTGGTCTGAATGCGCTGGGCGGGGAAAAAACCGCCTCTGAAAAGCAGCTGCCAAAGGTACTCGGTTCGGAAAGGATTCTGGCCGATAAGCAGCGGTTTGAAATGTTCAATTGCCCCGATGATTGCCAGCTCGCGGCCCGCGATGCCGCACTCCCCTACCCCATAAATCCCCTCGTCGGTATCCACCACGACGAACGTATAGTTGCGCGAACCATGCCAGACCGGATAAGTTTCAATATTGGTGATTTTCATGATCGACCTTTTGAAAACAAAATTAAAGATGTCTTGAGAATACCCCGGTTCGCCTGTGAAAACAGCCTGTTGGCGGTATGATTGGCCTTGAACCCTCCTGAAATCATCCAAAGGAACAAGCATGATTATTGACGCCGACACACATATCTCCCCGCACGATGAAGGTCCCATGACAATCACGATTGACGAACTCCTGCGCCGGATGGATCGGTCCGGCGTGGATAAAGCCATCGTCTGGCTCAAGCCGCCCTATATGCGCGAAGTCGCCGCTTCCAATCGTTATATTTATGACGCGACGAAGGCGCATCCTGATCGTATTCTGGGCTTTGGCTGGGTGGACCCCTGGCTGGGCATTGACCGAATGAAGGACGAAATCAAACGCTGCGTGGAAGAGTACAGCTTTTACGGAATTAAACTAAATGGCGCGCAGAACAGTTTCTATATTGATGACCCGAAACAATCGCTTCCCTTAATTGAAGCCATCGCCAGCACCGGTAAATTACTCGCCTTTCATATCGGAACCGATGCTTACGACGCGACCCACCCATTCCGGTTGGGGAAAATTGCCAGACAGTTTCCTGATACACAGATGTTCATGATTCACATGGGCGGGGTTGGTTTTCATGATCTGTCAAATGCAGCTATCGAGGTGATGGAAGCGAATCCCAATATCACCGGTATTGGCAGCGCAATTAAACCCATCAACCTGCTCAAAGCACTCAAACGGCTGGGGCCAGGGCGGGTGTGCTTTGGCAGCGACACACCCTTTAATCTCATGCACGTCGAACTGGCGGCCTGCCGCGCCCTGATGGATGATGAATTTACACCCGAAGAACAAACCCTTGTTCTCAGCAGCAATGTGATCCGCGTTTTAGGGCTAACGTAAGCTGTCCAGCGAAACAACCGCTTCCAGATTAGTGGGACGATCCGGGTTTTGCTGATTGTGCAGCGCCCGGTAAAACGCCATGAGTTGCAGTACAGGCAGATACAGAACCGGGCGTCCCCATTCCGGCACATTGGCCCGCAGCGTGACCGGGTTCGCCCAACTGGACGTATGTTCGTTGGCAATCGCCAGAACGCGCGCGCCGCGCCCGGCCATTTCCTTCAGCACCGTCGCTTCGTGAGTGTAGGCCCCCTCACCCAGCAGACCGATAATCAGTGTTTGTTCGTTGACCACAGACATAGGTCCATGCCGAAATTCCAGTGTGTGAAAAGCTTCGCTGTGCGCCAGCGACATTTCTTTCAGTTTCAGCATTCCCTCACAGGCGATGCCATAGCGTGTGTGTGAACCCAGAAAGAAAAACTGCCCCAGGCGCTCATCCTGCCCCAGTTTCTGAGCCTGCTCATGATAATCCTTCAGCAAACGCTGGCAGATTTCGGGCAGTTCTGCCAGTGAACTCGCGTCCCCCTGGCCGCCCAGATAACCCGCCAGAAGCTGCACCAGCACGAGCATCGTGCTGAAGGAGCGTGTTTGAGCGACACTTTCCTCACGTGCGCTGTCCGCCACCAGCGCAAAGTCGGCAAGCTGCATCAGGGTGCTTTCGCTGTAACACCCCACACCGATTATCGGCCCGTGTGTCTGTTCCCGAAAGACGTGCGCCGCTTCCACAGTTTCCGTCGTCGTGCCGGACCGTGATACGGTCACGAGCAGGTATTTTCGGCCAGCCTGATAATTCGGATAAAAGACCAGTTCTGATGCGGGGTACGCCCGCGTGGGAACACCGGTTAGCTGCTGAAACAGCGCCGCCCCGATCAGCGACAGATAATAAGTCGAGCCGCAGCCTGTGAAAATCACCTCGTCCACCTGCTGGTTCTGCCAGAACGTCATCAACCCCGCAGCCTGCGAACGAGAAATATCCAGCGCGTTTTGCCAGACGAGCGGCTGGCTCATAATTTCCGAGATGGTGTGTATGCCTTTTTCAGCCATTGGTGAATCTCCATTTTGGCGAGTTTGGTCAGGAATCCAGCCCATTAATGCGGGCATAAAGCTGACGGTCAGGGAAGCGTGTCTCCAGATTTGTGACCAGGACTTCACATAGGCTTACCTGTCCATGTTGGATTACAGTAGTTCCAAGTTTCACACGATCATGCAGGCCCGCGAACGCCGCATCCACCATGCGATACGCCAGCCAGCGATCCCGTTGAGTCGGGGGCGCACCGCGCTGCCCATGACCCAATCTTGTATCCCGAACCCGCAGATTGTGCTGCGTTTGCAGGGTCTCCACCAGTGTGCGACTGGCCGCGACGCCCTCCGAAAGGACCACAAGCGCAGCACCGTTCAGGCGCGCCATCGTGGTCAAACGCTCCACCAGCCACTCTTCCTCATAATCAAATTCAGGGATCAGCACGGCCTGAGCGCCGCAGGTATAGGCGATTTCGAGCGCCAGAAACCCGGTAGACCCGCCCAGTGTCTCCACCGAAAAGATGCGTCCCGGTAGCGCGCGTCCCGTCGCCAGCACACCGTCAATCACTTGATGCGCCGCGTTGCAGGCCGAATCGAAACCAATAGTCTCGTCTGTGCCGGGTACGTCATTGTCAATTGTGGTCGGAATCCCCACACAGACGATGCCCATATCCTGCAAAATCAGCGGAATGTGCTTTAACGAGCCATCCCCGCCAAAGACCACAATGTTGTCCACCCGCTGGCGCGAGATTGTTTCAATCAATTTAACCCGGTGAAGCGGGTTATTCAGAACCGGTTCCCGGCTGGATGCCAGGAATGAACCACCCACAGAAGTCAGCGGAGCCAGCATGGCCGAACGAAGATCAGTCAAGTGCCCATCGACTGCGCCCGCGATACCACCTACCGCCCCGACCACCTGATCGCCGTGTTGTTCTGCAAGTATCGAAAAGCGGTAGAGGGCCGTATTAATACCCGGTGCATCCCCACCGCTCACAATCAGCATTGTTCTCATTGGCGACTACCTGTGATTATTTGGTACTATAAGTATACAAAAAAACTGAAATAATCACATGGGTTTCATCAAAAAGTCATGATATTATACAGTCACACCCTTAAAGGGAGCAGGAGTCCTACAACATGCCCACATTCATAACACCTGGCCGCTGGCGGAGTCTTGTCACGACCAGCAACGCTTCTCAGATGTTTACCATCCTGGCCTTTGACCAGCGCGGCACATACGTCAAGATGCTGCCGGCTGGTTTCAGTTATCAGGATGCCGTAACCATTAAACAGGAAGTGGTTGCCGCCCTCTCCCCCTACACAAGCGCTGTGCTGCTCGATCCAACCTATGGCCTGCCGGCAGCGTTCACCATGGATCGCGGCAGCGGTCTGCTCATGGCGCTGGAAAAAAGCGGCTACACTGGCACATCCACCTACCGTCAGGTCGATTTTGACCCGGACTGGACGATTGAAAAAATCAAGAAGGTGGGTGCTTCAGCCGTCAAACTGCTGGTCTATTATCACCCGTATGCCGGTGAACTGGCCGATGAAATCGAAGCACTGGTGCGCCAGATCACAGACACCTGCCACGCTCACGACATAGCGCTGTTCGTGGAACCGGTGTCCTACAGTCTGGATACAAGTGTATCCAAAAGCAGCGTGGAATTCGCCAGCCAGCGGCCCGAAATTGTCCGCGAAACCGCCCGGCGTTTCAGCAGACTGGGCGCGGACGTACTGAAATTAGAGTTTCCGGTGGATGCCGATTTTGACAGCGACAGCGCTAGCTGGCAGTCCGCCTGTGAAGCAGTCAACGCCGTGTGCGAAGTGCCCTGGGCGCTACTGAGTGCCGGTGTGGATTTTGCCGTGTTCGAGCGGCAGGTCGAAACTGCCTGCCGTAGTGGAGCCAGCGGTTTTTTGTGCGGACGCGCGATCTGGAAAGAATGTGTAGCAATGTCAACCGATCAGCGCCAGCAGTTCCTGAGTACCATCGGAACAGACCGGGTCAGGCGTCTTAACGATCTGGCAAATCGTCTGGGACGTCCCTGGACAGACCACTACCAACCAATCCAGATTACAGAAGACTGGTACACCACTTACTCTTGAACAACTGCTAAAAGAGATGCCGACCATGACTCTCAAAGATGAACGTCTGCGTATCATCATCAACCGGGTCCGCGAAAGTGGACGCACTACGGTTCTGGAACTAAGCGAATACTTCGATGTCAGTGACATCACCATCCGGCGTGATCTCAAGGAACTCGCAGAAAAAGGGGTGATCCGTCGGGAGCATGGTGGCGCGGTCTATCCGGTTGATATGCCGGAGGAACCGCCCGTCATTCAGCGTATGTTCCAGAACCGTCCGAACAAGGAACGTATTGCGCGAGCTACTGCCGCCCTCATCAAGGATAATGAATCGGTATTCATTGGCTCTGGCTCTACAGCGACCTATGTGGCCCGGCATCTCACCACGCGCCAGAATCTGACCGTGATTACAAACGCCGTGAATATTGCCCATGAACTGGCATCGTCTGACGGCATTACGGTGGTTGTCCTGGGGGGAATGCTGCGCGCTTCCGAGTTGTCGATGGTCGGCCATATCACGGAACAGGCTCTTCAGGAAGTTCGCATGGATAAAGTCATCATTGGCGTGAAAGCCCTGAGTGTGAAATCCGGCATTACCAATGATTATCTGCCGGAAGTCATGACGGATCGCAAAATTCTGGAAATGGGATCAGAACTCATTGTAGTAGCTGACTATACGAAGCTTGGCAAAGTCTCATCCGCCTATGTCGCGCCGGTCAACCGCATCACGACCCTGGTGACAGACCGGCAGGCCGAGCCGGAAATGCTGGATGAGATTCGCGCGCTCGGCGTGCAGGTTATTGTGACATAGTCGGGTGAAACAATTCCACCACTGCCCCCACGACCCCGGTTTCACCGCGCATTGCGCCAATCACAATTTCGACATCTGAATAAAATTCTGGTGCAGCCTGTGCCAACCGGCGGTGATAATCACCGACGAGGGACTCGAAACGGGCACGACAGGCGTTGAGCAAAACCGGCCCCGCTTCAGTGGTCCCACCTGTGAGCGCGATTTTATTGGGCAAAAACACCGGACTCAACAAAGCCAGTGTATGCCCCAGGTAAGTCCCTACACGGGTCAGAATTTCCGTCGCGCGGGGGTCACTGGCTTCACGGGCGGCCTCAATGATCGTGTACGCCGCAACTTCGTGTCCATAATACTCACGCGCCATTCGTTCGATACCCCGCACACCGCACAAACCTTCCGCTGTGCCGCGCACGCCCATCATATCCGGCAGGCCATCGGGTTCCAGAATCAGGCGTCCCGAATCGCCTGGTGTGCCTTCGATATAGCGCAGCGGCGCACCGTTGACAATCACGCCTACACCAAGTCCCGTCCCAATCGCCATCACCATGAACCGGCGCGCACCTTGCCCACTGCCATAGTAATATTCCGCCAGCGCATGAGCCGTCAGATCATTATTGACCACAGCCGGGCAGTCAAACGCGGCTTCCAGCAGACCACGCATATCGACACCGCGCAGAGCCGGGGTGTTCTCGCAGAGAATGGGACCACGCCGCGCATCATCCAGGTGGCCGTGTGTCGACAGGCCCACGCCGATGATTTTCTCGCCAGATGCCAGCAGAGTCCCCTTACCGGCAGCCACCAGGTTATCCAGATAAGACTGGACATCTGGCCCGCGCGCCTCCGTTGCGATGCGCTGAAAACCGTGAATCTGACCGTTTTCGTCGACCACCCCTAACTTGGTATGTGTGCCACCAATGTCGATGCCCAATGTGTAGCGCATCGTCTGCCACTCCCATTTTTGCTGCCGCGCAGAGCAAGGATTTTACTCGCTATAAGACCACCTGCCCAAAAGGACAATGGCAATCAGATCGCTTTTGTTATACTTTCAGGACTTCAGAACATGACTACAGGAATAAGGAACCAAGATGAGTGTTGACTCTGAGGCAATGCGCCGGACCATGCGGCTGTGGACCTGCGGCGTAACTGTCGTTACAACCAGCGACGGTACAATCCGGCAGGGCATGACGGCCAGTTCATTCACATCCATCGCGCTGGAACCGCCGCTTGTGCTGGTATGCCTCCACAAACAGGCTGCAACAACCCGGCTTATTGAGGAAACAGGCGTTTTTGCGGTTTCAATTCTGGACGCAGAGCAGGAAGCCCTCGCCTCTCAGTTCGCAGGCTATATCAAACTTCCCGAAGGCGAAGATCGCTTTTATCAGGTAGAAACCTTTCAGGCAGAAACCGGATCACCTGTCCTGCGAGATGGCATTGCGTGGCTCGACTGTCAACTGACCGGCGTTCAGGACGGCGGAACCCATCATATCTTCGTGGGCAAAGTGGTCGCAACCGGGCGAAAGGATGATCCGGTGGAGCCGCTGGTATATCATAATCGTGCCTATCGCCGCTTCAGGGAGGATGCCCCCTCATCATAATATATACGCCTTGACGAATGGTTGGCCCTCAGCGTACAATGCAACCGCTCACTGATCCAGGAAGATCCACCAGCCATGTTCGAAAGCCTGAGTAATCGGCTGCAAGCAGTTTTTGATCGTCTCGGCAGCGCGGGCCGCCTCACCGAAAATGATGTCGATGTGGTCATGCGCGAAGTCCGTATGGCTTTGCTCGAAGCTGATGTCGCCATGCCGGTGGTCAAGGACTTTGTGAAACGGGTCCGGGAACGCGCTATCGGTGCGGAGGTGGTCAAAAGCCTTAAACCCGGCCAGATGGTCGTTAAGATCGTCCACGAAGAGTTGATTGACACACTCGGCGAACCAGGCCGGTTGAGTTTTTCTGGCAGCACGAAGCCGCATGTGATTATGCTGGTGGGTCTACAGGGTGCGGGTAAAACCACAACCGCTGCCAAACTGGCAACCTATCTGCGCCGAGATGGACGCAAACCGTTCATGATCGCCGCCGATACCTACCGTCCCGCAGCCGTTGATCAACTGGTCACGCTGGCGAAACAGATCAACGTTCCCTATTACGAAGAGGGAACCAGTGCGCGCCCGCCGGACATTGTCGCGCGGGGTCTGAAGGCGGCTCAGGAACAGGACGTTTCGGTTGTCATCATCGACACCGCCGGTCGGCTCCAGATCAATGACACCCTGATGACCGAATTGGAGCAGATCAAGCAGCGTTCCAAACCGGCAGAAGTGCTGCTGGTGGCAGATGCGATGACCGGCCAGGAAGCGGTCAACATCGCCCAGGGTTTCAACGAACGTGTCGGCATCACCGGCCTCATTCTCACCAAAGTCGATGGTGACGCGCGCGGCGGCGCGGCGATCTCGATGCGCGCTGTAACCAATGTGCCCATCAAGTTTCTGGCGACGGGCGAAAAACTGGACGGCTTTGAGGTTTTCCACCCGGATCGTCTCGCCTCGCGCATTCTGGGCATGGGCGACGTTCTGACGCTGATCGAAAAAGCCGAGTCCAGTTTTGACGAAGCCGAAGCGCTCAAACTGCAAAAGAAACTCATGCAGAATGAGTTCACATTGCAGGACTTTTTGGACCAACTGCGGCGGGTACGCGGCATGGGGCCTATCGGCCAACTGCTCAATATGGTGCCAGGGATGAGCCGGTTGCAAGATCAGATCAATCAGGAAGATATGGAGAAGGGTCTCAGGCAGGTCGAGGCTATCATCTGTTCCATGACTCCGGCAGAACGTGCCAACCCCAAAATTCTGGATGCCAGCCGCAAAAAGCGGATCGCCAGCGGCAGTGGTGTTCAGGTGAGTGATGTAAATCGTGTGATTAAGCAGTTCCGTGACATGAAGAAGCTAATGAGTCAGATGCGCCGGGGCCGGTTCAATCTACCCGGCGGCGGCCTGCCTGGCTTCATGGGCTAGGGTTCTGCCCTTCCCCAACTGTCGCCATGTCACTGGCAGTTTAACGACAGTGGCTCCCCGTCCAAACAAACGCATGGGAGCGCCAATCAAAGGAGTTTTTGCAATGGTTCGAATTCGTCTCCGCCGGGTTGGTCTGAAAAAACAACCCAGCTACCGTATTGTCGTCGCCGATCAGCGCAGTCCCCGTGACGGGCGTTTCATCGAGGCAATCGGACACTATAACCCGCGTACCCGCCCGAACACGGATGTGGTCCAGGAAGAGCGTGCCCTGTACTGGTTGAGCAACGGCGCACAGCCCAGTGACACGGTTAAAAAGCTTCTGGTTCGCACCGGGACATGGGCACGTTTTGAACGGCTTCGCAAAGGCGAAAGCATGGAAGCTCTGGTCGCAGAAGCCGAAACCGCCCGCGCCCAGGCCCAACCAGTCAGCCCGAAGACCCGTTATCCCGCGCCAGCCGCCGGCCAATCGAAGAAGAAGGCCAAAGAACTGGCTGCCGCGAATGCTGAAGGGGCAAACGAATAGTGCAACCGCGCAGCCATTCTCGCAGCGACTCTTCCAATTCAATGGAAGACCTGGTTGGTTACATCGCCAAAAGTCTGGTCAATGATCCTTCACAGGTCAAAGTCCGCCAGCGTGTAACCAACTCAGCAATTGTTCTGGAGCTGCAAGTTGCTCCTGAAGATGTCGGGCGGGTAATTGGCAAAGATGGTCGGGTCGCCAATGCGATTCGCGCACTGCTTCGTGTGGCTGATGACCATCCCCGCAATCGCAAACGCATCATCCTTGAAATCATGTAACCTGTTCTAAACTGATGTCAGACCCGCGTTTTCTGCTTTTAGGCGAAGTATTACGTCCGCACGGCGTAAAGGGTGAACTGCGTGTTCGCCTTTTGACCGATTACCCGGAACGGATTGCCCAGATGGCGCGGGTCTATGTCGCCGAAAGTCACGATTCCCCCCATCCAACCCCCTACGCTGTAGAGCATATGCGGATGCACCAGGACTACGGTCTGCTCAAGCTTGAGGGTGTGAATGACCGCAATCAGGCCGACCTGCTCCGTGAATTGTTTATTATGGTTCCGCTGGAAGACGCGGTCCCACTCGAAGAAGGCGAGTTCTACCTGTATCAACTGATCGGTCTCGCCGTGCGCACAGCAGAGGGTACAGAACTCGGAACCCTGACCGAAGTGCTTGAAACCGGCGCAAATGATGTCTATATCATTGACAGCCCTGAATATGGTGAACTGTTGATCCCGGTAACGCACGAAACGATCCTCGAAACGAACATCGCACAGGGCTATGTTCTTGTGCAATTGCCTGAAGGTCTGCTTCCTCAATAAAATTTGAGCGCTTGACAAGCTAGAGGATGGCTTGCTATGCTGTTTGAGGAAATCGAGCAGTCATTGAGTTTACGTGAGCGAAAATAAATACTGGCTTGGATTCAGTCTGGTATCTGGCATCGGCCCCAGACGTCTGTCTCTCTTGCTCAATTCGTTTGGCAATTTAGGTGTCGCGTGGCAGGCCAGTGAGACCCAGCTTCAGCAAGCCGGGCTAGAACCTCAACCACGAGAGAATTTCCTGCATCTGCGCAAGAAACTGGACCTGGACTTCGAAATTGATCGCGTCCAGCAGGCCGGGGCCTATTTACTCACGCTGGCTGATCCAGATTATCCGCCTTTGCTCAAAACACTGTCTGACCCGCCAGTGGTTCTGTATGTACGGGGTTCGGTACTGGCAGTGGATCAAAGTGCCCTGAGCATCGTCGGCACGCGCAAGGCCACACACTACGGTCTGGAAACTGCCTTTAAGTTAGCCGGCGCGTTGGCGAAACAGGGTGTTACCATCATCAGTGGTCTGGCACATGGCATTGATACGGCAGCGCATCGGGGGGCGTTGAACGCAGGGGGACGTACCTTCGCCGTAATGGGATGTGGTGTCGATCAGATTTACCCGAATGATAATCGTGATCTGGCCGATGCCATTGTCGAAAACGGCGCGCTCATCAGCGAATTTCCACTGGGGACACCGCCCGAAGCACGCAACTTCCCCCGCCGCAATCGCATCATCAGCGGGTTAGCTCTGGGTGTCCTTGTGGTAGAAGCGCCCGAAGGCAGCGGCGCGCTCATCACCGCCGATACAGCGGCGGAACAGGGCCGTGATGTCTTCGCGGTACCGGGAAATATATTCAGCCCGGCCAGTCGTGGCCCCAACCGGCTGATTCAGGAAGGGGCAAAACTGGTCATGTCCGCTACCGATATTCTGGACGAGCTGCAACTCGCCTATGGTCGTGCTGAAGCCCGAACCGTTGCGGAAACAGCAGTTCCGGCCAATGAGATTGAGGCACAGATCGTGAAATGCCTGAGCGCTGACCCTCTGCACGTGGATGATGTGGCCCGCGCGTGTGGCTTACCCATCGCTCAAGTCACCAGCACGCTGACCCTTCTGGAACTGAAGGGGCTTGCACGAAATGTGGGACCTATGCAATATTGCCTGATACAGGGATAGCCGCATGATGGAGTCATTATGGAACACTTCTATGCGATGATTATGGCGGGTGGCGGTGGAACCCGGCTCTGGCCGATGAGCCGCCAGGATTCACCCAAACAGCTTTTGCCACTCGTTGAAGATGAATCGATGTTCAAAGTGAGCGTGCGCCGCCTTGCGCCGCTGTTCACACCCGAACAGATTTTTGTCGTGACAGGCCGCATGTACTTCGACGTGATGCACAATGATGTGCCGGAAATCCCGATTGAAAATTTTATTATCGAACCCTACGGGCGCGACACCGCGCCGGCGGCAGCGCTCGGCCTGACCGTCATCCACAAGCGTGACCCGCAGGCAGTCGTCGCGGTTCTGACTGCCGATCATCACATCACCCGCAAGGAAAAATTCCGAGATGTCCTAGAGGCCGCTTATTCCCTGGCGTGCGAGGATCGCATTGTGACACTCGGCCTTGCGCCCACCTACCCCGCCACCGGGTTCGGGTATATTCGCCAGGGTGAGCATCTCACAAGTGTCAAGGACTTTCAGGCTTTTCATTCGCTGGGATTCACGGAAAAACCGGACGAACAAACGGCTGCCAGCTTTATCGCATCCGGTGAATATACCTGGAACTCCGGTATGTTCATCTGGAAGACCGCCAAAGCTATGGGCGAACTCCAGCGGCAGCAGCCCGAAATGTACGATCAGTTTCAGGAGATTGCTCAGGTAGTGGATACCGGGCATTTCGAAGACACACTGGAATCGATCTGGGACAATATCCGTAAGATTTCGATTGACTTCGCGGTCATGGAACATGCACAGGATATTGCGGTCATTCCCGTGGATATTGGCTGGAATGATGTCGGCAGCTGGGGGGCGCTGTTCGAAGTCCTGAAGCTGGACCGGAACGGCAACCATTTTAAGGGCAAGTCGCCGGTCAACATCATTATGGACACCCACAACACGCTCGTCTACAGCGACAAGCTGACGGTCACAATTGGGGTCAAGGACCTCATCATTGTAGAAACGCCGGACGCGCTGCTGCTGTGCCATAAAGACCGCACACAGGACGTGAAAGAAGTCGTCAATAAGCTGTTGACCAACAAGAACTACAAAT
>CAZKIB010000030.1:12123-17416 GCA_964552425.1 uncultured Anaerolineaceae bacterium
ATTTCCATGAGTGAACCGTTACTGGCCTATTGCGTAAGCTGCAAAACCAAACGAGAAATCGCCAATTCGCAGCCAGTGTATACCAAAACCGGTACTCCCGGCACACAGGGTACATGTTCCGTCTGCGGGACCAAATTGTTTCGCATGGGTGCTACCGAAGCCCACGCCAGCCTGCCGAAGCCAGCGAAGGTTGAGAAACCTGCGCGCAGCCCGCGCACCAAAAAGGCCGGACGTGCTGCCTCAACCACGCGCAAGTCAAAAAACAAGGGCAACAAGACCAAGAGCGCACCGAGCAGAAAAAAAACTGGCAAGCTGGTCATTGTCGAATCCCCGGCCAAAGCGCGCACAGTCGGGAACTTCCTGGGCAAAGGCTACACGGTCAAAGCCTCGAAGGGGCATGTGCGCGACCTGCTCGTCTCACAGTTATCTGTTGACGTGGACAACAATTTTGAGCCGCGCTACCGGGTCATGAACGACAAACGTGACGTGGTTAAGGAACTCAAATCTGATGTCGCCAGCGCCGATGAAATTTTTCTGGCAACCGACCCGGATCGCGAAGGCGAGGCGATTGCCTGGCACTTGATTTCGGCCACCGATCTGGATATGAACAAAGTTCGCCGAGTCGTCTTTCACGAGATCACGGATGACGCAGTGCGCGAAGCCTTCGCTCATCCCCGCTCTATCAACATGGAAGTCGTGGACGCTTATCAGGCGCGCCGTGTGCTGGATCGGCTGGTGGGCTACAACATCACCGAACTGCTCTGGCAAAAGGTACGCAATCAGCTCACCGCCGGGCGGGTTCAGAGTGTAGCCGTGCGGCTGGTGGTGGATCGTGAACGCGAGATCGAGAATTTCACGCCCGAAGAATACTGGACACTGGACGCCCAGCTTCAAAAGCAGCGTAAAAACGGGACCGACGGCGGCATATTTGTTGCCCGTCTCGCCAAAATCAACGGTGAGGATGTCAAATTCAGCGCCGAGGGGGATGTCAGGCCCCATCTCGACGTGCTTGAAAAGAGTCAGTATCAGGTCGCGGATGTCAAGCTTGGAACCCGCCAGCGGCGACCCTCGGCCCCCTTCACCACCAGCACATTGCAGCAGGAAGCATCGCGCCGCTTTGGGTTTAACGCCGGACGGACGATGAGTATTGCGCAGCAGCTTTATGAGGGCATCGATATTGGTACAGAAGGCACGGTGGGACTTATTACGTATATGCGAACCGACAGCACCAATGTGTCCACCCAGGCCCAGGCCGATGCCCGCACGTATATCCACAACCGTTTCGGCAAAGATTATGCGCCGCCCAGACCGCCTGTGTACCGGACACGCGCCAAGAGCGCTCAGGAAGCCCACGAAGCCATTCGACCCACCGGGGTGCGGCGAGAGCCGAACATTCTCAAGGATACACTCACCCGCGACCAACTGCGCCTGTATACCCTGATCTGGGAACGTTTCGTCGCCAGCCAGATGGCAAACGCGATTTACAATACCGTTCGCGTCGAAATTGCGGCGGGTCCTTCGGATCAGGACAGACCCTATCTGTTTCGCGCGTCAGGCAGCACGATCAAATTTTCCGGTTTTCTGGCGCTTTATGAAGACAGCCGCGATGAAGACCTGGCGCTGGATGAGGATGAAGGCCGGCTTCTGCCGGAACTCATCGCCAATGAACTGCTGCATCTTATGCGCTTGCTGCCGCAGCAGCATTTTACGCAGCCACCGCCGCGCTACACAGAAGCCAGCCTGGTACGAACGCTCGAAGAATACGGCATCGGGAGGCCCAGTACCTATGCGCCAACCGTCGCCGCCATTCAGGACCGCGAATACATTATCCGGCAGGATAAACGCCTGATCCCGACAGAGATCGGTAAAACGGTCAACGATCTGCTCACGAAATTCTTTCCCAATATCATTGACTACCAGTTCACAGCTTATCTGGAAGGTGAACTGGATGACATTGCGGAAGGCAAAATTCAGTGGCGGCCTATGCTCAACGAATTCTACAGGCCGTTTGAACAGCAGTTAGAAGACGCGCGCGAAAACATGCCGCAGATCGCCCAGGAAGAACCTGTAGGCCGCGACTGCCCTTCCTGCGGCGGACATCAGACCCTGGTGGTTCGCTACGGGCGCTATGGCAAATTCATCGGGTGTGTCAACTACCCGGAATGCCGCTATACCGAACCCTGGCTGGATCGCATGGGAATCGCCTGCCCGGTGTGTGGCAAAGAGCATGGGGGCGAAATTGTGGAACGCCGGTCACGCCGCGGGAAGATTTTCTTCGGCTGCGCGCGCTATCCTGACTGTGCTTTCACAAGCTGGAAACGCCCGGTTGCACAGCCCTGCCCCAACTGCGGCGGACTGTTGGTCGAACAAAACCGCACCAGAGTTCAATGTATAAGCTGCGAACGTTCCTATCGCGTCGAAGAGATTGGCGAAGCCAGCGCTGAACCGGCGTAGGCAGCTTGGTTAATTTTTGCAATCCTGATATTTACTGTACAATACAGAAATGAATATCGGGATTGCATATTTTCGATGAAAGGCCGCAGCTTATGCAAAAATTCCGCGACTGGTTAGTGGGCACTTATAACGGCCTTTATAAAGTCGTCCTCGAACCCTCAATGCCCACCCGCTCAACTGTGTTCCTGGTGGTGCTGGCATTCTTTGTTGGCTTGATTGCTGCCTATATCATCTGGCCGATCTCCTATTATGATGGAGACCCCAGTCAGTTAGAACAAAGCTGGCAGAATGAATGGGTACGTCTGCTGTCAGATCGTTACGCGGCTGTCACCAGCAATGCCACAACCGGCCCAGAATTTGGTCACAGCATCGTGGTTCTTTTAAGCGCCGTGGATGACCCGGTGGGCATTGTCGACTCACTGGGCATTACCACACCCGGCTTCCGGGATTTAGCAGTCCAGGCCCAACCGGGCAAAACCCCACCGCCGCGCCCATCGCTCGTGGGCAGCCTCCTGCCATTCGTCATTGGCGCGATTATCTTGACCGTCGCGACGGTGATTATCTCACTCGTCGGCAAGCTGCTCATCTACCCGAACCTCATCGAACCCGTCGTCAGGCGGATGCGCGGGCAGGTCGGAGTATCTGACGAAGCCACGCAGCGCACCATTGATGCCATGCGCGCGGCCAGAGATGCCGAAGCGAAAGCCAAAGAGACAGCAGCGCCGGTGGATGCCCAGTTCGGCCAGCCTGTAACTCGCAAAATGTCGGTGTATCTGATGGGGCGCGGTCAGTACGACGATTCATTCGAGATCGAAGATGCGGATGGCATGTTCCTGGGTGAGTGCGGCGCTGCTATTTCAGAAACCATTGGCGAAGGTCAGCCTGCGAAGGTCACTGCTATCGAAATTTGGCTGTTTGACAAAGAGGATTTTGTCCGCACCCTGACTGGCGTATTCGCCACTGAACACGCCTATAACGACCCGGCCACCCGCAGCAAGCTCGAAACCAAAGGCTATATTGTGCTGATGCAGGCCGGCGCGGTTCTGACACTGGACACTAACTCGCTGCGGTTACAGGCCCGTATCGTCGAAATGGAATACGGTCAGGGGCCGGTTCCCCCGAACAGCTTCTTGCAGAAAGTCACCATCGAAATCGCGGTGTGGCGCAAAGCCGGGGCCGCCGCACCGGTCAGAAGCGCTGTACCTGCCGCGCTGCCACCAGAAAAACCACTGCCGCTGGATATCGCCTTCGATCCGCCGCCAGCAATGCCGCCCGCGAGGCCGGCCACACCGGCTGCGCCCGCGTTCAGCAATCCAGCGCCGCAGCAGCCGCGGCCATTCCCCGGTGCGCCGCCTGCGCCACCCCGACAATCACCGCCCCCCCCGGAGGATGATCCCTTTGGCGGGACTGGCGATTTCACACCCATAGGCTAACCAAAACGCCCCGAAACAATGATCGGGGCGTTATTTTTCCTGAATGGGCTGCCTGATTATTTGATCTGACGAATCTTGAACTTGGTCGCGCCGCCGGGGGTATCGACCTGAACCGTAGCGCCTTTCTTCTGACCAATCAAAGCAGAACCTATCGGGCTTTCGTGCGAAATCTTACCTTCGCGGGGGTTCGCCTCGGCAGCCCCCACAATCATATAGGTTTCATCTTCATCCATCCCCTCTTCGCGGATGGTCACTTCCGAACCGAGCTGAACCACATCTTTCGCGCCATTGGTATTAATAATCACCGCCGAACGAAGGATGTTTTCAAGATATTGGATACGTCCTTCGACAAAAGCCTGCTGTTCGCGCGTATCATGGTAATCTGCGTTTTCTTTTAGATCACCCTGCGCGACAGCTTCTTTGAGTTTCAACGCCAGTTCCGGCCGGCGCACGTTGACCAATCGTTCCAGTTCCTGGCGCAGTTCTTCTGCGCCGTCTGCCGTCAGGTAGCTCGCTTCGGACATAATCTAACCTCTCAAAACTATAGCTGCTGCACAAGTTCGCGGCGCTGCTGCGCCAGAGCCAACACATTTTGACGATGAAGCTGCTGTACAGCGCCATTTAACAGGATGCGGCTCTTACCACAGGCTTCAATATCAATCGTATCCAAAGGCACGCCTTTTGCCAGAGCGCGATCCACTGCGGTACGCAGTTTTTGCAGATACACCAGGTCACTCTCAATTTTATCGTCAATTTCGCCACGCAGGATGACTTCACCATGCCCCTGAACAATATTCTCATAATGCCCACCGCGCAGGCATTCCAGCGAAGCGACAAAATCGTCATAACTGCCATCCACAAAATATGGGATAGGCATCAGCGTATCAGCGGCCAGCAGCACCCGATCCTCGGCCACATGACACACGATTGAATCCGGGCTGTGGCCGGGTGTATGCTGAATTTCCAGAGTCTTGTTACCGATAAACAGGGTCAGCCCGCCCGCCTCAAAAACAATGTCCGGTAGCACCAGTTCCACATCCTGTAAATCATCTGAGGCCGTTTTGGCTTTTTCCAGACTGTCCCGCCCCCTCTGCTGAAGGAGTTTTCGACATAAGACATGACTGACCACCCGGACTCCGTCAAAGAAACAGGTTCCGGTGGTATGGTCAGCGTGAAAATGGGTATTGATCACGAAGATCACTTTTTGACCCAGGCGACCTTCAACAAACCGCTTGATCTGCCGGGTTTCCTCCGGGTAGACCAGTGTGTCGACCAGTACAGCACCCTCGGAAGTCATCACGACGCTGGCTGTAACCTGGGCATAGAGATCGCTGGTAAAAACGTAAATATCGTCGGCGACACGTTCTCGCTGCATGAGTCAGCTATTACCCCAGCACCAACTCAGG
>CAZKIB010000030.1:17430-29557 GCA_964552425.1 uncultured Anaerolineaceae bacterium
CTCAAATGATGAGTTAGTATAGTCGCTTGGTACTTGAAATTCAAGTCACCTTATGCAAGAACGTGTAGAATGGAAAGTGGTCTCTTATCAACCTGCCCTTATGCTTCACTTAAAGGAGGTCAGTTCATGTCACAATTACAACGTTTAAGAGTATGTTTATTGCTGCTGTTCCTGCTCTCGGTAGAACTCGTCAGCGCCCAACAGCCTGTCTTTCGGATCGGTGTATTAGACGAAGAATCCGGCTCGATCACCAGAGGCGCGCAGTTAGCGGTAGATGAAATCAACAACGCGGGGGGTACACGTGGCGCAGATGGCACATTTTTCCGTCTCGAATTGATCGTCCAGCCCACCGCCGGCGGCACTGCGCTGCCCAACGCAGCGGCCAATCTGAATCAGGCCACCATCATCGCCGCGCTGGGTCCAGAATCCAGCAGTGAAGTCCTCAACAATCTTGCCACGCTCCAGGGTCTGAATGTTCCGATTCTGACTCCCGCGATTAATGACAGTATTCTGATCAATGATACGACCGATCGCATTTTCAGGTCACGGGCGTCGCAGATTTTACAGGGGCAGGCGCTGGCACTCTATCTGATCAACGATCAGGGCCGGCGTTCAATCGGTGTCGTGCAGCTTGATATTGACAGCACTGACAGCGTGATTGGTTTCATCAGTTCAGCGCAGTCGCTCGGCGTGGTTCCCCAAACCCTGCTGCTGCAAACACGCGTGACCGATCTGGCAACCACGATTATCCAGAATAATCTTGAGGCCGCTGTCGTCTATGGTGAGGCGCAGTTGGCTGCGGAACTGTTACGAACTCTGCGTGAGGCCGGTTGGGATGGGGTCCTCGCCTATGATGGTTTCGCAAACGCCGTCTTTCGCAACGCGGTTTCACCCGCCCTGCTCAATGGCATTCTCTCGACGATGACCTGGCCGTTTACGGCGCGTGATGCCAGCAGTGATCGTTTCCTTGCCAATTACGTGCGTGCTTATGGGGAGATTCCCAACGCAGTATCTGCCGCCGCCTATGATTCGATTACGCTGCTGGCTGCTGCCATTGCTCTGCCCGGTGATCTGCAAAGCAATCTGCGCGCGCTGGATAACATTCAGGGGGTACAGGGCGTCTTGCGACCTGCCGTACTCAGCGCAGGTGAAACCAGCAACAGTGTGGCGGTTGTGCAGTTAAACGCTTTCGGGTCACCTCAAGTGGCCGCTCGCTATGCCGGTGGTGTTCGACTGCCGGATGAAGGTGCTGTCGTGCCCGGTGAACCCACCGTTCAACCAACTGCGACCCCTGATGGCGTGGTGGCAACCGTGACAGGACGACCCTTCCAGAACGTACGCAGCGGACCTAGCACACAGTTCGAAGTCCTGGGCGAATTGAATGAAGGCGAGGTGGTGCGGGTGATTGGCGCTAACCGCGAAAACACCTGGATCGTCATCGACTTTCGCGGGCGTCAGGGCTGGATGTCCTCCGGCATCATGGACATTTTTGGTGATCTCAACTCTGTACCCATAATTGACTCGCCACCCACACCCACGCCGTCCTTCACACCTACCCCGCTGCCACCCCAGGAAGCGGATCTCATTATCGAATCGGCCTCGGTCTCACCTTCACCGATCATTGCCGACCAGAATTTCAGTGTCAATCTCGTCATCCGCAATCGGGGCATCAGCAACGCGGGGCGTTTTGCGGTTGCAGCAACATTCCCGCCTAACAATGCCTATGCCGCCACTGTGATACCCAATCTGGCAGCCGGTCAGGCGATCACCGCGACTCTCAACGCGACCCTCAGCAACACCGGTTTCTACAGCGTGGTGGTTGTGGTCGATCTGAACAACGAAGTTCCCGAAGGTCCCGGAGAAGCCAACAACAGCGCCTACACATTAAGCTATTCGGTGGACAGGCCAATCCTGCGCCAGACTACAGCTTCGCTCAATTCCGGTGACACGCTTGATCTGGAAGGAAACAGCGTGCAGGGGGATGTCAACTGGAACGGCAGCGGATCAAGCGCCAAACTGGATGCCCTGTTCGGGGCGCGGCTGGGTGTGATTTCCAATGTAACGTTCAACTCGGTACACTGGGACCTGATTAACCCGACCATCATCACACAAACCACCATCCCCCGCACATCCATGAATCAGAACACTGTCATCGGTGTCATCACAGCGGACGGTAATCGGGGGGTTCTGCGCGTAGATGATATTCCAGGCGATCAGTTACAGGTCACGCTTAGGGTATATGAGAATTAACCGATTTTAGAAAATCATGAGGGTCTGTCACCTCGACAGGCTCTCATGGTTTCAACTGCACATCAAGCCATGTGGTACGATCCGGGTACACATAGATCGTCTCCCGATAACGCACGCGGCCATTATCGGTCACAGACACTTCATAATAGTTCGACGGCAGATCACCAAGCGTAAAATTTTCACCAAACACGGGGTCGCTGTTAACGGAGTCGCCCGCATAGCTGAAGGCGTAACGCTGAATATCGGTTGAGCGGACCTGTAAGGTCGCATCACGGAGGATATTGCCGCTGGCATCGGTAATCTGTCCGGCCAGTGTCCCAAACCGGAAGAATGGAAATATCCAGAGTTCCGGGTTGCGGGTTGCGCCAAAATCGAAAGGGCTGCCGACACGCACTTCAAAATGGAGATGCGGCCCATAGGCGATGCCAGTAGCGCCCACATTGCCGATTTGTGTGCCCTGTGCGACACGCTGGCCGGTTTCAACTTCAATTTTGTCCATATGACCATAGAGTGTAAACACCGGCAGATTTTCTGGCGACATAAAATCATGCCGTATGACTACCACATTGCCGTAATAATCGGTGGATGGGCCGAACTGCGTCGCGGAATCACTGCCGGCGAATTCGACTGTACCCTCCCCTGCCGCAAGAATGGGTGTGCCGCGCGGGTTAACAAATTCGACCCCATGATGAATTTGCAGACGTCCACCTGACGTATTTCCATACGGATAGGTTCGATCTACCCAGTTCACGCCTCCATCAGCTATCGGGCGGCGCAGGCGATAATGGTCGTCAATGCGAACGGAAAGGTCATCCGGCGGCGGCGTCCATGTCGGAGGCAATGCGGTGACATCCGCGCCGTTGGTGGGCAAATCCGAAATATCAAGCGTTGGGCTGGGAGTCCAGGTCTGGGTCGCGGTACGTGTGGCTGAGGGCGTAAAGGTAGCCGTTGGTGTGGCTGTCGCTGTCGCGCTGGGGGTCACGGTGGGTGTCGGGGTCAGAGTCGAAAGATCAGCCGTTGGAACTGGCGTGGACACATTCTGCGCAATCTGAACCGACTGCACCGTCGGCGGCAGGGTGAGCGCAAAGGGCGTACTCTGCGACGCTGGCTGGCAGGCCGCTAGAAGCAGCATGACCGTTAACCCGATACGGAATCTGATCCTGTTAGTCGTTATCATGGTCAATAAATGTGGGCGGCTCCACAGGGGGTCGTGGTTTAATCTCGATGTGCTGCTGTTTAAGTTCGATGAGCGTGTCTTCTTCCAGTTCCCGGCCATTATAACGCTGATACAAGGCCGGATTCTCAGAGGGGTCAACCGCATAACGCCAGCGCCGGGGTCCTGTCTCACGCAGCACGGAGCGGCAGTTGTCACAGCGGACGGTTCGGCGCGGGCTGGGGATACCAAATCTCCGGGTTTGTCGCGTATCGACAATAAGCGAACCTTTGTGGCAGACCGGGCACTCGTCAATCACGAAACCACCGCTGTAGCGATCCACAGCCGCGACACCGCGCAGATACAACCCGATGTAGATCGCCACCCCAAGCACAGCCAGCCCACCTACGACAGCTTCGGCCGGCACTCGAAAGCCAGTGCCACCGCTGCCCGGTTCGACGACCTGCGGAACGAGTGTCGCTCCCGAAGTGGGTTCGATGGTTAACGCGACAGCCGCTGGCACAGCGGTATGTGTAATGGTCGCACTCGGTGTCAGAGTGGCCGCTTCAGTCGGAAGATCAGTCAGTGTAGCTGTCGGACTGCTCGTATTTGTGGCCGTCGGTTGAGAAGTATCTGTCACTGTGACCGTCGGTGTATGAGTCGCAGTTGCCGTCTGTGTGGATGTGGGACTGGGCGTCGGTGTCAGGGTATACGTTGCAGTTGGACTCGCTGAAGGTGTATTTGTTGGCGTGCCAGTATCTGCCAGCGCCGCTGATACTGGTGTTTCGATTGCCTGCGGCGTGTTTGACGGTGTCACCGATGGTCTGCGTGTCGCGGTCAGTGTAGGCGTGGCGGTTGGTTCATAGGTAGGCGTGCTGGTCGCGGTCAGCGTCGCTGTTGTGGTTGCCGTCAGAGTTGGCGCGCTGGTCGCGGTGAACGTTGGTGTTGCGGTGGCGGTTGGCTCATCGGTAGGCGTGCTGGTCGCGGTCAGTGTCGCCGTTGTGGTTGCCGTCAGAGTTGGCGTGCTGGTCTCGGTGAACGTTGGTGTTGCGGTGGCGGTTGGCTCATCGGTGGGCGTGCTGGTCGCGGTCAGCGTCACTGTTGCGGTTGCCGTCAGAGTTGGCGTGATGGTCTCGGTGAATGTTGGTGTTGCAGTTGCGCTTGGCTCATTGGTGGGTGTCGGTGAAGGGATCGACGTAGCAGTAGCCGAAGCAGTTGGAGATGCTGTCACCGTCTGAGTGGCCGTTGAAGTCGAAGTGGGTGTTTGAGTGGTTGTGACACTTGGCAATTCGGTGGGCGATGCCGTTACCGAAGGTGTCACAGTGGGCGTCGCTGTAACGGTGGGCGATGGCGTGACCGTCAGCGTGGATGTGGCAGTTGAGGTGGATGTAAATGTCGCGCTGGGTGTGGAGGTCGCCGTCGCGGTTGGCGTGGCCGAGGGTGTGAGACTGGGCGTAAAGGTTGCGCTGGGTGTCAGGGCGTCCTCCGACAGCACCGGCAGAGGATCAAGTTCGTCCACCCACTGCACCAGTTCACGCGCAATCCAGCCGAAACCGCCTTCAAAACGAAATAAAATCCAGGAACCCTCTTCATTGCGTCCAACCGGTTCCTCGATGATTTCGCCGCTGTAGAGTGTCCCCAACCGAAGATAAGTGCGCCCCGGCCCGGCGCGTACATACGCGCCATCTTCCTCCACCTGTACCCAGTTGCCGACAGGGGTTTCTGTTGGGAAGAATGGTGTTGCGGTTTCAGCGCCGGGCGGCGGACTTGGGGTCAGATTCTCCGGGTCCACTACCGGCAGCGCTTCAATATCATCGGCCCAGAAAGCCAGATCACGCCGAATCCAGCCAAAGCCGGCGTTATACACAATCATGACCCAGGTGCTGTCCGCGCTGCGTCCCACAGGCCGCAGGACATCGCCCGCTTCCAGACGACCTACCGGCACAAAAAAGCGCCCTGGCCCGCCCCGCACAAAAATATCGGTCACAAGGACCACATTGGAAGCCGGAGTGGGCGTGGCGAGATCAGCCTGTGCCAGAGCAGCGCCCGGCGCAAGCCACATCCATGTCACCAGCACCAACCAGACCGCGTGTTTCAAAACAGGCACTCCGGTACGAGAGATCAGCGGTCATTATAGTACCATGCCAGCCATATTGTACCAAGTGAGGCTTTAGCCGCCCTCCGCCATGATCGCTTCGGGTGGGCGGATCGTGAACGAAACTGGTGATTCAAGCTGAAAGCCATCGGCAAACAGCCTTACAGACCAGTTACCGGGCAGAAATTCAGCGTCTTCCTGAGACATGGAAAACCAGAGACATATTTCTGAGGCGCTGTTGGACAGCACAAAACTATCCCGAAATACTTCAGCTCCCTCAAATTCCCATTGGGCGCTCAACTGAACACCGGACTCGATGTTATACACGCGCATGGTGCTGTAAATGATGGGCGTGTTGGCATCAAAGCTGATTTGCGGGGACACCACACAACCGTCCGCCTCGTTGATAAACTGCGACAGACCGGTCTTCATAAACCAGCGCTGGCCGGGCGTCAGAAACGGTACACGGCCATCGGTACTGGCAACGACTCCCGCATCCGGCGGATCACCGGCGCGCACGGTTGCCAGCAGCACCAGGTTCGCCTGCTGGACCCCGGCCACCTCGGTCTGGACAGTGTCGGCTGTCGCTTCGATAGCAGCCTGATCGTTGCGGCTGGCCTCTGCAATCAGGGTTGCTTCACGCACAATCTGCGCATTTTCGGCCTGGAGTGTCGCCGGTACATCCGGCGCGCCCAGTGCCTGACAGCCCACTGCCAGCGCGGAAAACCCTGCTATCAGACAGAATAAGGTGAGTCGCTTCATAGTGCCTGTATTATAACGTGGATTTCACCCGCAGCGGCACTTGTCCATCGCCCTGAAATCTGCTAAGATGGTGGCTATTCATGCCCCCGTAGCTCAGTGGATAGAGCGCGGCCCTCCGGAGGCTGAGGCACAGGTTCGAGTCCTGTCGGGGGTATCAGGTTATTCAATCATTGACCAGCCGATGTGCTGGTTTTTGTTTTCCCCGCAATCCCGTTTGCGTTCCAGACCGCGCTTTTGCATCCAGCGGCTGAGGTTGGCTTCGGTGGTGCCGTAGCGTTCGGCGATGAACTTCTGTCTTGTGCCATTTGCCAGCAATGCCTCGATCTCCACCCGATGCACATCCAGCTTGCTTTTGCCGGGGCCATGGGGCCGACCCAGTTTCAGGCCGTGTTTCTTTTTCGCCGCCAGAGCTTCTTTGGTGCGCTGCGAAATCAGTTCGCGCTCGATCTCGGCGGCCATCGAAAAGACCATCGCCATGATCCTGGACTGCATGGAGCCGTCGAGCTGCCAGTCACCCTTAACCGCGTAGACCTTAATTTTCTTTTCCGCCGCCAGGGCCAGGATTTCCATGCACTCCAGCATGGAGCGGCCCAGGCGCGAGAGTTCGCTGACGATGATGGCATCGCCGGGGCGGGCCTGATCGAGGATGGCGGCGATTTTACGTTTCTTCCAGGAGACGCGCCCGGAGACCGTTTCCTGTACCCAGGCCACCTTCCCTAAGCCCTTATCATTCACCAGATGAAGAATATCGGCTTTGTTTTTGTCGAGGTCCTGATCGTTGGTGGAGACGCGCAAATAGGCGGTGGTGCGAGGCTTGTTCATAAAAATTAACCGAAAACCCAGTCCAGTATAAGAATAATGATACGAATATCAGTGGTTTTCAGTCAAGAAAAATGATACTAAAAACGAGCCTTTTTTCGATAAGACTTAGTCCGCTAATGGGCGCAAAGACCGCACCGTGTATGTGACCAATCCGACGCATCAGCGCTGCGTTCAGCCCGGATTCCCGCGCCTTGTAATAGACGCTGGAGCGCGCAACGCCCAGCAGTTGGCATTGCCGCGCCACCGGAACGGGAGAACGTGGATCAATCAGGGAAAGCCTTGCCTCGCGGCTTAATTGCCGAGCTTTCCTTGCAAAAAATCCAGCTCCACCTTCAGCCTCCCGATCTCTTCAAACAGGCGGCTTTCCTCTATCTCGTCGCGCTTCTTCCGCCCGCGCCGCTGGCTGAAGCGATCCCGCATCGCCTCAATCCCCTAATCCTTCCATTCCTTGATCTGCGTCGCATGAACCCCGTACTCGCTCGATAGCTAACTCATCGGCTTCTGCCCGCCAAGCGCCTCGCACACAACCTTCAGTTTAATCTCGCGGCTATGCCGCTTCCTCATACCAGTCATATTCAAGCCCTTTCCCGGTTAGAAATTGGACCTTATACACTGGTTCAAATTTTGGGGTGCAGCTCAGTTCGCTCAGGATACTGTCCGAAATGCTCATGCCAAAGGTTAGGCCCTGCTCTATGACCTTTTAATGCCAGAATTCCAGGAGTCTGTCTAATTTGCCTTCGTCTTCAGAATACTCATAGAAATCAGGATCAAGATCAGCATACGCCTGCAAAAACTCTCGGATTACAGCTTTTTGTTGTGCATCAGAAATTGTCTTTATATGATTTAGCCTTTCTATCCTATCCTCATATGGTGTTAGAGAACGCACCGTGTTCCAAGCCAGTGATCCAACCTCATCAAAATGCAATAGTGTGGCAATCATGTAGGCCGGCAAATAGAAGCGAGTTGCTTCATCAGAAAAAAATGGTATGCGCTCAAAGTTCGTCTTAAGGGTTTCCAACGATGCTTCTGTCCAGTGGATTCCCCTAAAAGATTGGGCAGTTTCAACAAGTTCGTCATAATCACTGCTGTTGTCATAGACGATATTTTCGTCTCCGGGATATTCAAGATTCCCAAATGCTTTTCTGATCTTCTGAGCCAACATCTGATGTTTATTAATAGTCATAGAGTTATCACCCTTAACTTATGGACAAACCAATTAGACTCCGAATAATGATACCGACAAGGGGCTAAAGCCGCTTTGTCGATTATGAGCCTTCTTTTTGTTCCATCCGTTATTACACAATGTATCGATATGGGATGAGGAGACGCGAGAAGCATCTCCCCAAATCCATGTCTTTTGGTGTGGACACTGTTGCTACGGTTCAATTAGCTCAATGGTAGTACGTAAAGTAGTGTTTACACAAACAGCCTGTTCGCACACTCCGCAAGATACTTCCTCCTGCACGTTTCCAAATTTATCTGGCGATTTCGAATCTGTTGTTCGTGTCCTTCTTCGTCTTCCCCACGGTAACAAGTCTGGTTGATGTTTCTTCTTGCGGTGATACAGCCTTCGATCATATTGATAGTTTCAAGCCACCTGGCACAGTTCTCGGGAGTACCACGTCCCGTACAACTTGCCCCAGGACGACAGAATTTATTCTGTTGTTCTCGTAACGGTTTGTAAGCCCACGGGCTGCAATCACCTCGGTAAGCTCTGCTCAATTGTCGACATGCTTCTTGAGAACCTGCATCGCAAAGTCGTGATAGCTCTCCACATGCTTCCAGATCCAAGTTATAGCATCGTTGTCCTAAATCCTGAATTCTCTCAGCAATTGATGGGCTGAGTGATATCGTATCGTCTGGGATATTTCCTCTGATTATCTCCCCAAGATTATCAGGTAGCTCAGGCGGGAATGTGATGATACCTATCTGGTTATCAGGGCCTGGCTCCAATCCAGTAGAAATGCAGAACGGATTGGCCAATGTTGGAATACAATTACTTTGCCCAATAAGCTGGAAACTGGGGAACATACGTGGTGAGGTAACAGGCAACGCCGGACTACATTTATCCCACATGCTGGGTAACTCACCTATCAGGCCACTAGCATCCACCATGTTCACAGGATCACCCTCAACATACATATAGCCATTCAGACTCATCGGCCTGCTCGCCATACCCTCAAATGGATCTATGCTCAGGAATGTCCCCAACTCCGGTGACATGTACCTTGCCCGATGGTACTGCAACTCACTCTCATCACGCCATTCGCCGGTGAAGGCTGGTCCAAGAATGGCAGTGTCCGGCACGCCGATGGGTGTGTAGTTGACGGCCTGCGTGACTGCCGCGACCGCATCGACCACCCCACGCACCGAACCCAGCCCATCCTGGGTGTAGTATGACCAGTCCGAGCCATCGAAGCGGCTGTGGACACCTCTTGGTGCATGGACGTAGTGATTCGTGTTCACCCCGTCGCTGTCGCGCAGCACCATTGCCAGCCCCGGCTGTGTATCCAGCAGATATTGCGTCACGACGGGACTGGATGTGCCGATTGCCTGCGAGATGCGGTTGCCCACCCCATCGTAAGCATACGCCGTCAGTTCAGCCGGTGTGCCGGTATCCACTTCCAGCAAACGATTTGCCCTATCCCACGAATAGTCGTTCACGCCATCAGCGGTCAGGTTGCCATTGTCGTCGTAGGTGAAGGCCGTCCAGGAGCCGCCGCCGATCCGCTTCTGGCTGACCTGGTTGGCGGCATTGTAGTGGTACTCGGTCAGGGTCAGCGACCCGCCGTTCAGCGCCAGGGAGTCACTCAGGCAGTTGCCTGCCGGATCGTAGGCATAAACGTAGGCGCGCTCCGGCGTCGCCAGCAGATCGGAGCCAGCGTAGAGATCGGCGATCAGCAGCCACCTGTGGATTGAGGATCTGTTTGGGGATATGAAGGGAAACAGCCCGGTTTCGATCTCGAAGCCAGTCGCCTGCGCCACTCACTGCCAGCATTGACGTACTGACCGTCTCGATTCCGAACTTTTGTTTTCGTTTGATGTCCGGTGGTTGCCCCCTCTGGCTGTGTGTTACAATGGTTCAGTTCGTTTTTGCGATACCCTATGAGGATTACTTGAACAGGAAACTTACGCCTGTCCGACCCTCACCTTCGCGGAGTGGGTCGGCGCGGCATCGCCTGCACTTTCTGATTGCGCTCATTTATCTGATCGGGATTATTCAGGCAGAACTGGCGTCCGTTCTACTCAGCCCATCCATTGGTTTCATATTTTATGCCGCTTTGCTCAGTTTACTGCTGCTCCACGCGAGTCGCGAGGCGGCCCATCCCCTGTATGGAACGCTGCTGGGGCTGATTCTCGTGGCCGTCATGCGCCTTTTGACCTTCACCACCCCACCTGCGAATTTTCCATACAGTTCGTGGCTGCTGATTATCCTGCTCAGTGTATTCACCTCCACCCTGATGCTCGCCCGCATGGTGAAACTTTCCCGCGCTGACATTGGCGTTTCATTCAGGAAGCTGGTTATCCAAATCCTTGTTGCGCCCACCGGGATTGTATTCGGCTATGTCCAATACCTGATATGGGCCTCAACCCCCACGATGCAGCGCCTGCCGCTGGATGAAGTCAACCCTGCCAATGTGGCGATCCTGATCAGCGCCGCGATCTTGAGTGAACTGCTCTTTCGCGGCGTCTTTCAGAGAATCGCACAGCCAACCCTCCGGGCCTGGTCTGGTGTCTACGTGTCGATCATTTACGCGGTCATGTACATCGGTTATGGTTCTGCGCCGGGCGTGACAGCCGTACTGGTCATGGCACTGTTTTATGCGCTGGTGAGAGTAAAAACGAACAGCATTCTCGGCGCGCTGGTTTCACATGTCCTGGCAAATTCTGTCCTGATTTTCTGCATCGCAACCGGATTTCAATTGATTTAAGGTGTTGTTGGCGAATTAAACTTGTAGGGGCGCATCGCGATGCGCCCAGGGCAGTTCGCGAACTGCCCCTACCACAAGTCATTGGTATTTAATGAGTTCGCCAACGCCATCATTTAAGCGGCGACTTCGACAAGTTTGAAAACAGTGGTCACCAGAAACACAATCAGCAGGGGCACAATCGCGATGTTGAGTATGCGATTCAAACGCTGCAAGTAAGGACGCCGGTAGCCTGTGGTGACAATCTTCAGGATGAGCAGCGCGCTGAGGGCCACAATACTCAGGAATTCAGTCGAAACGACATTAAGTGCAGCGGGTGAACTGGATTGAGCAAGATAAGGGATCATGACGATCAACATGCCAGATAATCAACCAGGAGGTTGCCGAATCATACCGCATCCACCGGGATAATCAAGCAGATCAGAATGCGCCATACTGCAAGCAGCCCCAAAACACGAGGTTCCAACATGCCCATAAAGGAACTGCGGACAACACCCGTGCTGATGTATCACAGCATCTCAGATCACACCGGGCCTCACTTCCGCACCTTCACGATTTCACCGGCTCAGTTTGCTGAGCAGATGCGTTACCTGCATCAAAACGGCTACACACCGCTGACCACCACTGACTTCGCATCCGCCGTTGCCAGCCAAAAGCCCTTGCCGACCCGTCCGGTAGTCCTCACCTTTGACGATGGATTTGCCGATTTCAAAACTCATGCACTGCCAGTACTCAACCACTATGACTTTGCGGGGACAGTCTATATTCCCACAAAATATGTGGGCGATACCAGCCGTTGGATGGACTCGATTGGTGAAGGCAACCGCCCCCTCCTCACCTGGCAAGACATCCGGGAAATTTCCAGCAGCAAAATAGAATTTGGGGCGCACAGCCATACGCACCCGGAAATGGATATACTCCGTCTGGCTGCCGCGCACGAAGAAATCATCCTGTCAAAGACACTGCTCGAAGATCACCTCCCCCACAGAATCACCAGCTTCTGTTATCCGCACACCTATTCAAACGCTGTCGTGCGCCGCCTCGTTCGCGAAGCCGGGTTTACATCAGCCTGTGCCGGGCTGGTTCCACGGGATGATCTCTTCGCCATCCCGCGCC
>CAZKIB010000030.1:29595-43087 GCA_964552425.1 uncultured Anaerolineaceae bacterium
AACTGCTTACCAGAAGCGCATCTCTGATTGAACGTACCCTGAGACCGACTGCGGCTGTAGCCTGGCGAATAGTCCGTAAAATCCGCTCCCGGTCAAACCCCCATATCATCCGGTAGCAGAACTATTCGGCATCACGGAAGCCGATTGCGCGTTTGATCAGGGTACGAATTGTTTTGTCCGTCCGTGTGAGCGGCAGCTTTTCCAGGCGAAATTCCTCATAAGAATACGCTTCCGCCCCAAACCGGCTTTTGTAAAAGTGCAGCCCGGACGACGTACCCGACTCGCCCAGATGAAAAAACCGGCAGCCGGCGTCACAGGCCGCTTCGATGGCATGTTTCTTTATCAGATCATTCGCTCCCGAATCCTCAATGGTGTGTTCGTCAAGTACGCTGCGCACTGAATTGACGTTGTGGTACTGAATGACCAGGCTGGCAGCCGCAGGAACCCCTTTGAAGTAAGCTACCCAGATACGGCAGGCGGCGCCAAGAACGCTGGTAATCGCCTGAAATTTACGCAGAGAATCGTAGCTTCGCGTGCGCCAGCGTGACAGCAGGACAGGTTCGTTCTGTCGCCGCGCCCAACGATCCATCGACTTGGTAAGCAAATCGTAAAACACAGGCACAAACTTCCCCGTCGTATCAGACTCGATTACCACACCAGCTTCTTCTGCCTTGCGGATACTGGACCGCGTTTTTTTGGTAAACCGTTTGCTCCACACGGTTTCAAAGCCACCTTCAAGGTCAATCACATGCGCCCGCCGGGGAACTCTGACCACCTCTGCCGGGGCCGCGCTGGACCAGACCGCCCCCAGACGCGGGTTCGGGGACAGGCTGATGCTCATCATATTCAATCTGGCAAGGTCATCGAATACAGCAGCGATGTCGTCAGTCTGTATGGGGGCGCTGCTCAACAGCCCGCCCATACCCCAGCTATGCGGCATTGAAGCCGCGCTGCTCAAGGTGACGGGCAAACCTTTTCGACGAACCAACGGGAGAACCATGAGCCGGTTTCCGGGCAGTTCATACAGCCGGCTGGCATCCTCGTAGTGCCCGGCAGCGCATATGCTGTCCACCCACGCAGGTGATTGAAACGGGATCGCTTCAGGGTCAGACGCGAACAATGCCTGCCATACATCACGCGGCGCGGGGCTGGAAACCCGCATATTCTGTCCGGTCATCATCAAAACCTCATCACGGATTGTTTGGCGAAATGTCCTGTCCGGCAATCAGACGGCAGTCAGTGTGATAGACGGATCACCTTTTCGAGGCGCGGCAGAGACGTGTCATATCGATACGGCACATTAATATGTCCATCGTCAAAAAACTCGCAGTCATGTGGAATGCCGAGCGCGCTCAACTTCTGGCTCATGATTCGTGTGCCGACCTGAAAATTGAGTTCATCCCACAATCCACAGTCCAGGTAAATGTAATTCATCTGGCGCAGGGCATCCCCATAGCCCGGCTGATCCACCATGCGAACCGGGTCCCATGCCAGCCAACGCTGCCATACCTCCTCCCGCAGCGCGCCGGTTTCCATATCCACCGGCATATCAAAACCACGCGGCGCGTCCGGGTTGGGAGCATAGGCCGCCCCATAACATAACATACCCAGCACCGAGAAAAACGGATCATGCGTTTTGGGTTTGATCGAAGGAATTTTTTCAATAAAACCCTCTACCCCACCAAAGCGCATCAGGTTCGCATGAAGTTTCGCCAGATCAGGCAGCAGGCCAAACTCGAAGTAAATATCCCCGCTGTGCGACGCAAACGCGCTGTATAATTCCGGGTGGCGCATGGCCTGGACCATCGCGCCGTAGCCACCGCTGCTCTTTCCGGTTATCGCCCGATGTTTTCGGTCTGCCAGCGTTCGATAGTTGTGGTCCACATAAGGCATGAGTTCCTGATTGAGATAATCCTCATACGGGCCAAGCGCCGAGGAATTCAGATACTGCGCGCCGCCGAAAATGGTCCAGCAGTCGGGCAGCACCGCGATCACCGGCCCCATTGCACCGGTATGGATCAGGCGGTCAATCCGTTCCGGGAAGGACTCACCCCAGGGGTCCCGGTTGAGCATCAGCGGTCCGCTGCCACCATGGCCCGCCAGCACATAAATGACCGGGTAGCGCCGGTCAGGTTCGCTGTCATAACCGGGCGGCAAATAAACCGGCAGCATCCGCTCCGTCGGGTCTCCGGGCAGATTATTCCTGAGCAGGGAACTTTCCAGATAAGGGGTCTCTACACGACCAGCCAGGCGCATGATGGTGTTCTCCCGATTCTATGCGGTCTGCGAATTCAGACGGATGGTGCTTGCGATGAACTTCCGAGTGGCGTATAGTCTCCGTCAGCATTGCCAGTCTGGCAGTCACAAAGAATATCAGACCCTTGTTGTTTAGAGTCGCCACCTTTCATCGAGAAAAGATTATGCTTGAAAACGAACGTCACAGTCAAAAAATGCGAAAGTTATCACCTGAGGCGGATGGTCTGCGCCTGGGCTGCGGCTGGCACACGCGCGATCTGGATAAGCCCTGGATCGTCGTCGAAACCCCCGAAGGTGACAGCCACCCCTGCGCCAGCGATCTCATACACCTGCGTACCCATGTCCGCGATGGTATCATCGAAGCGGGCGGGAGTTCGGCTTATTACACCTGTACGGATATTTGCGATGGGGTTCATCAGGGGACACCCGCGATGGACCTGTCGCTGGCCTCCCGCGAAATTCTGGCCTTTGCAGCAGAAATGCACGTGCGCTGCGGCCTGTTCGATGGCCTGGTGTTCATGTCCGGCGGTGATAAATCAGCCCCAGGCCATCTGCTGGCAGCCGCCCGGCTGGACATCCCCACCATCTACATGACCTCCGGCGTGATGCAGGCTGGCCCCGCTGAGATTACCGTCGAGCAGCTTGGGACAATTGACGCACAGCTCAAGCGCGGCGAAATCCCGATAGCCGATTACAACTTTTTTCAGGAACATGCCTGCCACACTGCCGGGGCCTGCGCCGTGATGGGGACCCAGAATACCGGGCAAATTGTGGTTGAAGCGCTCGGCCTGACCCTACCGGGGGCCGCCTTTATTCCCTCGTCCAGCACAGCCATCAACCGGATGTGCCGCGATGTCGGGGTTGAAATTGTCCGGCTGGTCAAGGAAAACATTCGCTTTAGCCAGATTGTCACGCAAAAATCGCTGGAAAACGCGCTCACGCTTCACGCGGCGGTAGGCGGATCAACCAATTTCCTGCTGCATTTTGTGGCCTTCGCCAGAGAGATGGGCCTCGATTTTGACTTCGACCTCGTGCAGCGCATCAATGATCGCACCCCGGTCATCATGAATGTCCATCCTTTCGGCCCACATGCCACCGACAAAATCTGGTACGCCGGAGGTGTCCCGCGCCTCATGCACGAACTGCGTGATCTGCTGCACATGGATGCGCTCACGGTGACCGGCAGAACGCTGGAGGAACAGCTTAAAGTCCTGGATCAAAGCGGCTGGTTCTTCAACAGTGCTCGCTGGCTTTCCAATTACCGGCTCAAAGTTCGCGATCTCATCAAACCGGTGGATGACCCAGTACACCCTGAAGGCGCGCTGGCAATCCTGCGGGGCAACCTCGCGCCGGATACCGCAGTGGTCAAACGCAGCGCGGTAGACCCGCAGATGTGGGAATTTACCGGCAGGGCGCGCGTGTTCGAACACCAGCGTGCGGCCTATGACGCGGTCTTTGACGGCACCATTCAACCGGGTGATGTGGTCGTCGTGCGTTATGAAGGGCCAAAAGCCAGCGGAATGCCGGAGCAGTTCATCCTGACTGAAGCCATCGCGTCCAAGCACGAGTTGAACACTGGCATCGCTCTGATTACCGATGGCCGCTTTTCCGGCTGTTCTCGCGGTCCGGTGATCGGGCACATCAGCCCCGAAGCAGCCGTTGGCGGGCCGCTGGCGGTAGTCGAAGATGGCGACCTCATCGAAATCAACCTGCATAAACGCACCCTCAATATGGTCGGCACACGCGGTGAGCATCGTTCCCCCGCCGAGATTGACCACCTTCTGAGCCAGCGTCTGGAACAATGGCAGGCGCCCCCGGCCAAATATAAATCCGGTCTGGGCGGTCTGTACACCCATCTGGCGACCTCGGCCAGTGAAGGTGGCATGATGCGCTGGACACCATGAATGTCCAGCAACCAGTCACTTTCAGGCCGCACAACAATGTTTTTCATTTGCGCCCCAGCCATAGGAGACAAGAGATACAATGACTCAATCGCATGATGCAGCACGATTAGCCCTTATCAGAGATAAGTTGTTCTCAGCCGTTATCGCCGATGTGCTGGACGATCACGGCTATCTTCACCAGACTTTGCCGGCCAGCATCCGCCCGCTGCGCGATAGCTGGAAACTGGTGGGCCACGCCATGACGGTATTGGGCGAAGATATTGACACGCCGGATGACCCTTATGGCGTCATGTTTGATGCGCTTGATGACCTCAAACCGGATGAAATTTTTCTGGAAACCGGCGGCGCGCACAACTATGCGCTCTGGGGTGAACTCATGGCGACAGCTGCGCGCGCACGAGGGGCCGTCGGCGCGATATTCTACGGCGCGGTGCGCGATACACAGGGTTTGCTGGCGATGGATTTTCCAGTCTTCTGCACAGCCCGCAGCCCGCAGGATCAGAAAGGCCGGGGCCGCGTGATCGCTTATCGGACCACTATTCAGATTGAGGATGTGACCATCCAGAGTGGTGATCTGGTAGTCGCGGATATGGATGGTCTGGTCGTGATCCCCCAGCAGGTTGAGCAAAGTGTCATTGATGCCGCGCTCGAAAAAGTGAGCGCTGAGAATGTGGTCCGCGAAGAACTGCGCAGCGGCCAACTGACCAAAGTGGTTTATGCAAAATACGGGGTGTTATAGCTTACTTATTCTCAAAATACAGCTTTCAGGAGAATGGATATGCGCGTTGCGATTGCCAAATTTGGGCAGGAAACCAGCAGTTTCAGCCCGGTTGCCACCACAGTCGACACCTTCAGGCTTTATGGTCTGTATGAAGGTCAGGAGATGTTGACCAAAGCCAAAGGCGTCGGAGCAATCGGCGGCTTTTTGGACACGGCTGAGACCGAAAGAATCGAATGGACACCTGTTCCGCTGTTCGGGGCGTGGGCCGGGGCCAGCGGCGTTATCACCAACGACACACTTAAATTTTTTGAAGACAAGCTGATCGCCGGGTTACAGGCCGCCAAACCTGTCGACGCCTTCTTTTTTGATTTACACGGAGCCGGGCAGTCCGAGGATATTCCCGATACCGAAGGCCATCTGCTGGCAATCAGCCGGGAGATTTTAGGGGATGATGTGCCGATTATCATCGCGCTGGATCATCATGCCAACCTGACACAGATGATGGTCGATCACTGCAATGGTCTGGTAGCACACCGCACACAACCCCATAATCCGTTCGATACCGGCCAACTGGCAGGCAGGATGCTGTTCGCGCAGCTTCGTGGCGAAATCAAACCCACAATGGCCTGGCAGAAAATCCCCATGATTACGCATCAGGAACAGTTCCTCACCAGTCACGGGCCAATGAAGGAATGGTTTGATCTGGCGCGGGAGATGGAAACCCGCCCCGGTGTGGTATCCGCCTCCACATTTCCCATGCAGCCCTGGCTGGATGTACCAGAAGGTGGCTGGGCGGTGGCAGTCGTGACCAACAATGATTTGCCACTGGCGCGCATACTCGCCACAGAACTCGCCAACAAAGCCTGGGAACTGCGCGAACAATTCTGGAAAATGGACAGCATCTCACCGGAAGCCGCCATCCAGCGCGCAGTCAAAGCCGAAAAAGGTCTGGTGATTCTATCGGATACCGGGGATGCGGTCTTTGGTGGGGCAACCGGCGACAGCACCACGATCCTCAAGGAAATGCTGCGCCAGCAGATTAACCAGATTGCCTTTCTGTCGATGGTAGACCCGGAGGTGGTGGACATCGCCATTCGCGAGGGTGAAGGCAGCACCATTACCGTGCGGTTGGGCGGCAAACTCGATCACAACTTCGGCCAGCCGGTGGAAATTACCGCTGTCGTTGAAAAAATCGGCGGCGGGCGCATCGAAGCGATTGTCATCGGTCTGGAATCCTTTGATATGGGCCGCGCCGTGCTGCTAAGAGCCGGCAGTATCCACATCGTCGTGACCGAAGAACGCGGCGTGGGCAGCAATCACCCGATTGTCTTCCGACACTTTGGGATCGAGCCAGCCGAGGCCAAGATGCTGGTGGTCAAAACCGCCAGCAACTGGCAGTACTATCGGGACATGACCTTTGAGGTGATCCGGGTCAATACGCCAGGGGCCACCATGTCCCCCCTGCATGAATTCAAATGGACTCAACTGCCGCGCCCGATCTATCCGCTGGATGATCTGCCGGAATGGAGCGCGGGCTGAACATCTGGTGTACCGTTCGCGCTTTCAGGTCCGGTTGTTCAGCAGCCAATGGCGGACGACACTAAGACCAATCACATCAGCCTGAAGATAATCGCTGGCCTGCCTGAGCGCGTATTTATCGCCTTCCAGCAGCCAGCGTTTGTAATCATCCCAGGCTGCAAAGGCATTGGAGCCTTCCGGCCAGGTGTGTCCCAGATAAGCCGCCACAACCTTGATACTGGTGCTAGCGACGGGCAGGCTGACTGTCGCCTTCAGAGTCTTGTGCAGGTCGTGCATCCGTTCATCCAGCACCTCGACGAGGTGAGCGGGGGCCGATTTGCGCATCACACCCCGGTCAAAGTCCGTCCAATGGCAGATCAGACCGGGAACCTGTTCAGCGGCCTGGGCCAGCAGTGTCCAGGCATCATCACTGTGTTCAACCATCGTCACCCAGAGTCCGCCCGGCAGTCTGATCTGGCCCGGTTCACAATAACGATCCACCACCACGATCTGAACAGGATCGTCCGTGACCTGCCAGCCAAACGACCAGGGCGCGCCGATGTTCAAATCCGTTTCAAGGTCGAACATGATACCCGGCTGGTGAAGCTTATCGGGCACTTCCCCTCGCCAGACCGGGCTGTTCAGAGTAAACGCCTGCGCAGCGCTCAGAATATCATGGACGTTGACCGGGCCAATACCCTGAAAACGCTGCAATTCATCGACGGACATCTGCGCAATTTCGTCATAAGTTCGGACCCCTGTTTCCCAGATATGCCGGCGTGTCTTGTGTGAGATGCGTGGCAGCAGGGTGACGTTATGTTCCGCCCTGGCCTGCTCTGTACAGGGTTTTTGCCAGCGGCACTGCTGGCAATGTGATCCGAGAAACACCGGCGGTGGGCTTTCCATCGAAAGAATCTGCACGGCAGTCTCAAGCGCCGCCAGAAATTCTTCCCGCCGAAAGATATGCTCTATCCGTTCATCCTCTCCCATCCAGAACCAGCCAGTAAGGTCCGGCGCACCCACACCGGCCACCAGCCAGAGGTACAGGTCCAGGTGCAGGCGGTCTGCATCGGTAATTTCCGGCGTGTGCTTGATCAGGACCGGTTCATAGATACGCCCATTTCTCAGTAAGCCATCAAACCGCTCACGTACCACAACGAACGCGGGAACCTCCAGCGAACGCTCGAAGGCCGCTCCGCCAATCCACCTGACCCCCTGCCCCATCCAATCCGCTGTGATCTGGAGGGCATCAGACCAGGGAGTTGTGGCCGGGACTTTTCGAATTGCGTCAGTTTCGGCCATGAACGGCAGTATCTGCCGGGTTTCGGGGCGCGAATCACGTTCAAGCCAGACTCGCCGTGAACAGGCTTCCACATGACGCAGCAGTGCGGCATTCACTACCGGCACATTCATGGGCACGCCATCTCCATATCCCTGCCGCGCAGGGGTCTCATGCGCTGGAACAATCGTTTCTGGAACACGACAATTTAGTCTCCCAGTCGGAAGTGCGGCTGATAGCCAAAGGCGCGTCGAGCAGCATTGATCGACAGCAGTGGAGATCGTCCTGGAAGCGGTTCGGTCACATGCTTTGCCAGATCAGGCCGGAAACGCTCCAGCAGTTCCATCGTCGGTTCGGGGCAGCGGGTATCATCGGCACTCAGAGTATACACGCCAAACCCCGGCAAATCCTCACGTTCGAGCGCCTGCCGGATACCCCGCACCACATCGGCCACATGCACCCACTGGTACAGGTCGTCGGACCACGCCGTTGCAGGTTGCAGGCCAGCCTGAAGCGCCTGTTCGTGCCGGGCACTCGACCACACCCCGGCAAAGCGAAACGCGATAGCAGTCATCCCGTAAGCGCGATGGTAAGCGGCACAGGTTTCCTCATTGACCAGCTTGCTCAGACTGTAAGGGTCTTCCGGCACAGGTGAGAAACGTTCATCCAGTGGGAGACTGGTGTACGGCGCGGGTTTACCACTCAAACGCCAGTAAAACGTGCCATAAGCGTTGATACTGGAAGCGCACATAAAGCGCTGCACGCCTGCCTGATGCGCGCTGTCAATGGCGACAAATGTGCCCAGGGCATTGCTGCGAAAAGTTGCCACACCAATTTCCGGCAGGCCGCGCGGCTCACCAGCCAGGTGAATAACCGCATCCATCCCCTCACAGGCTGGCAGCATCGCTTCAGGGTCGGTAATTTCTGCCTGAATAAACGGCCAGTCCGTTACCAGGGGAACCCGCGCCCGTTCCTGACTGCCCGCGAACATGGTCGCATCCTCCGGGCGGGTCATATCCAGAAGGCGCAGTTCATGACCCCGTGTTTCAAGTTCCGTGATTAAATTTCGTCCAATAAAACCGCACGCGCCCGTAATCAATACTTTCATGATGCACTCCCTGTCCAGTCCAGTGTCACACCCAGAAAATCCACAGACTTGTCCTGATGCAGCCGGTACATTTCCGGGGCGCGCTGGTAAGAAACGAGGTGCGTCACCAACGGACGCAGTCGCATTTTCCCCTCAGCGAAGCGTTTGATCGTGGCTTCCATGCGGGGGCGTGTCCAGCCCGAAATGTAGTGGGTGGTCAGCTCATGGCGCTGAAGCAGGCCCATATCCGCCCAGGTGGTTCCCGGTGTAAACCCGCAGTAGACAATCTGCCCTTTAGTACGTTCCAGTAAGGGAATATACTCCTGCTCCGCCTTTTCGTCCTGTACCGAATCCAGCACGACAGTCACGGGTTGGCCGCCGGTGTATGAATGAACAGCCGCCAGCACGTCCGTTTCATGATTGTTGATAACCGCGTCAGCGCTGTGCGCCGCTGCCAGACGGAGTCGTTCAGGTCTGTGACCCACCAGAATCACTCGTCCCCCGCGTGCGCGCATCGCCTGTGCTGCTGACTGCCCGATCAGACCATCCCCATAGACAACTGCCCAGTTCCCCGGTTCGATCACAGCGCGGCTGGCCGCGTTATAACCGACCTGCGCGACGACTGTACCAGCGGCATCCACATCGTCCACCTCGTCAGGCAGGGCGTAAATTTCTGATTCAGGTGTATTGCCGCGCGCCGCGTGTGATCCACTCTGGGCATTCACGCTGCCGGTCCACTGGCTGCGCGTCGCCATTACCCGTTGGCCGACCCGCCACTTTTCTACACCCTGCCCAACCGCTTCAATCACCCCGACCCGCTGGTAGCCCGGTATACACGGATACCTTGTGGGCTGCCAGGTGAATAAATTCTGAAGAATCCAACCTTCCGTTCCAGCGCTGATCGTTGAAAAAGAGGTACGGACCTGTACCTCACCTGGCCCTGGCTCCGGCAGTTCAACTTCCTGAATATGAACCTCACCCACCCCGGTAAACACCACCGCTTCCGTTTTTTTCATGATTTCCCCTTGATGCCCGCGCAGATAAGTGAACAAGCGCGCTTTATGCCGCCCATACATACCAGGATCATACTGCGAGATTCCCCCCCGACTAGAGCCACAGCAGTACAGACACACACGTTAAGGCTTCCTCTGCAAAAGTTTGACAGTGGCGTTCAGGCATGTTATTGTCCGTTAACGTTACTATTAGCGTTAACAGTTCTTTGGAGCAGGTGATGGTTCGCCGGATTTCGATGGCGGATGCAGCCGAAGATGCGTGGGTCTCACTCATGACCAGTGTGAGGAGATTGTCCTGCAACCCTCATTCCTATCGGCGGGAAGTGGTCATGACCACCAATCAGGAAGTGCCCGGCTCATGTCTGATCTGCGGTCTGACCTGGGGTGATGACGGCGCGTGGACAAGCTGGCCTCCCACTAGCACGACAAGACCTGGAAGAATTCTGCTGTTACTTTGACCTGCCCCCCAGGTTGACGCTGCATCTCAGCTATACCGCGCCCGACATTCTGGAGTCGGCCCACCCGGTATCGTCCGGGGAGTTAGTGGTAATTCCGCGTGGTTACCACCCGACAGTGGCGATGCCAGGTGCGCGCAGCAGCGACACAGGCACACGCATCGCCCGCGCCAGCCGGCGCTATGATCTGGCAATTAATGATCCGAATGTTGACAATCGGTAGCCGCAAACAGGAGTATCGTTTGTGAGTCTCGAACTCTTTGATCTGACTGGAAAAGTCGCGCTGGTGACGGGTTCGAGCCGGGGTCTTGGTAAAACCCTGGCTGAAGGATTGGGCCGTGCCGGGGCAGTCGTGATCCTCAACGGGATTGATACCGTCCGGCTGGACTCTGCCGTTCACTCCCTTCGCGCCAGCGGCATCACCACTCATGGCGCGGCATTTGATGTCACCCAACCCGACTCGATCCACACAAGTGTTCAGTGGATTGAGTCCGAAGTCGGCCCAGTCGACATTCTGGTGAACAACGCCGGTATTCAGATCCGCAGCCCGCTCGAAAATTTTGAGGATGCCAACTGGCAGCGGCTGCTGGATGTCAACCTGACCGGGGCGTATCGGGTATCAAAGGCTGTCGTTCAGGGCATGATCGCCCGGCAGTCCGGCAAAATCATCAACATCTGCTCGGTACAGAGTGAACTGGGCCGCCCGACCATTTCGCCGTATGCAGCCTCAAAAGGTGGGCTGAAGATGCTCACCAAAGGCATGGCAACCGAGTGGGGCAAACATAACATTCAGGTCAACGGTCTGGGACCGGGCTATTTCGCCACCGAGATGACCCAACCGCTGGTCAATGATGAAAAATTCGACTCATGGCTGCGTTCTCGAACACCGGCAAATCGCTGGGGCAACCCGGAAGAACTGGTTGGCGCGGCGGTTTTTCTGGCCTCAAAGGCATCCAGCTACGTCAACGGTCACATCCTGTACGTCGATGGCGGCATGTTAGCCTGTGTCTGAATGGCATTCCAAAAGGCACAATTTCGTGGAAACCATTCAGATCAGCATTGATGCCGGGCAGCCGGTCAAATCCTTTAATCATTTCTACTGCGCAGTGGGTTATGCCAATGTGGACTACACCCGTACCGCCTGTGGCGATCCCGAAACGACAGCGACTTTGAAGCCATCACCGAAGAGCTAACTCTCCATACCGCTGTTTATACCGATTTGGATATTGCGGCTCCTGGCACTTATCGCTATAAGGTGCAGTCAGTGAATGCCGCTGGTGCAGCAAGTGAATTATCCGACGTGGTGACAGTCACATTCTGAGCGGCGCTTCGTCGCCTGTAACCGAAGGAGATCATGGATCATGCAGTCTATTGTGCCGGTCCCAGAAAAAGCCCGGTGGTTTGTTCATGACCGTTTCGGCATGTTTATCCACTGGGGGTTGTATGCCCTGCCCGCGCGCCATGAGTGGGTACGCAACCGCGAAGAACTGACCATCGAACAATACGAGCCGTACTTTCAGCATTTTAATCCGCAGCGTTATAACCCGGAGGAGTGGGCCGAACGCGCCCAGGCCGCCGGGATGAAATATGTGGTGCTGACTTCCAAACACCATGAAGGGTTCTGCCTGTGGGACACCGCCTACACCGACTATAAAGTGACCAATACACCTTATGGAAAAGACCTCATCGGCCCGTATGTCGAAGCCTTTCGCCGCAGAGGTCTGAAGATCGGTTTCTATTATTCCCTGATTGACTGGCATCACCCGGACTTTACGATTGACAGCCGCCACCCCCTGCGCAACCACCCGGACAAAGCGCAGTTGAACGCCGGCCGCAACATGGAAAACTACCGGGCTTACATGAAAAATCAGGTGCGCGAACTACTCACCAGTTACGGGCAGATTGATGTCATCTGGTACGATTTTTCGTATCCCGGCGAGAACGGCAAAGGTCACAATGACTGGGACAGCGAAGGACTTCTGGCGCTGACACGCTCCCTGCAACCCAGTATTCTGGTAAACAACCGGCTCGATCTGCCGCGTGGTATGGGCGATTTTTACACCCCGGAGCAGGTGCAGCCGCGTGAATGGGTCAGAATTGATGGGGAGCCGGTCATCTGGGAAACCTGCCAGACCTTCAGCGGTTCGTGGGGCTACTATCGCGATGAACAGACCTGGAAAAGCCCCGGCCAGTTAATCCGAATGCTGGTCAACAGTGTGGCCTGCGGCGGCAATCTGCTGATGAATGTGGGGCCAACCGCCGAGGGCGAATTTGACTATCGCGCGGTGGAGGCGCTGCGCGTGTACCAGAACTGGATGTCCCAGAACAGCCAGTCGATTTATGGCTGTACCCAAAGCGAATTTGCGCCGCCGCAGGACTGCCGCCTGACACAGAACGACAAGCACGTCTACATCCACATTTTTGCCTACCCGTTCCGGCATTTACAAGTGGATGGTCTGGGAGATCGTGTCGCCTATGCCTGCTTCCTGCATGATGGCAGCGAGATTAAGTTCCAGACAGTGGCGAATGACGAGCGCAGCACCCTGCAACTGCATCTGCCGGTTGTCCAGCCGCCCGTCGAAGTGCCGGTCATCAAACTCTATCTGAAGTAAAAATCGGTTGCAGCACAGCACTCTGGTGATTGTCTGTGCTGCAATACCCTCTTCGTCAGTGATACGCTTTAATATCCTCAACGATTTTGGCAATCGTGTTGGCGATTTCAGCCGGCACACGCGGGTTAAAGGGACCACCTGTTCCTGCCGCCACATCCTCAAACCCGGACTGAAGAATGGCTTCCACCACAGCGGAATAATTGTAAGCCCGGTCATTCATGAATCGGATGTCTTCCAGCGGGCTGATGATGGCTTCGATCCGCCGCGCTGCTGCATAATCCCCGCCCCGCTGGGCGTTGTTGATCTCGTCGGACGCTCTGGCGACAAAAATGTTGATGCCTGACGTATGCCCTTTTGCGCCCAACTCCGCCGCATCGGTGGAGCGGTCCCCGATGCCCCAGATCACAATTTTGTTTTCGCCTACCCCATCAATAAACGGGCGCACATCGGACTGATCGGTGCCGATTTTGACCCCAACAAAGTGCGGAGACTCTTTGATAAGGCGAATTACACAGTCACGGTCACGGCGGCTGCGGTGATAGTAGAGGAAACGCGCGCCATACGTGCTGCCGTATTCCTCCGCAAATTCCATCATGCCTTCGTACACGCCTTCCTTTTTAATCCGATCCAGCATCGTTTCAAATTCC
>CAZKIB010000030.1:43097-43762 GCA_964552425.1 uncultured Anaerolineaceae bacterium
GCTGTATGTGCCGGTCAGCGGCATAATGAGGTACACATCAGGGGGACGGTTTAATTTCGACGCCGACGTGATCAGATCGCCCGCTGCGCGAATCGGGTTAGGAACCAGCGCCGCGACCAGTACGCCCGCATCACCCATACACAGCCCGGCTACGTCAAGCAGCCGAAGCTGATCTTCCATCTGCACATGATGGATCAGGCTGGTCCCGGCCAGCGAAATCACGCGGGGCCGGTTGTCCGACAGATAATTATTGTTCATCAGATAAGCAATATTTCTGGCGTGTCCATCATAATCAATATGTTTACCATGAAACGGGATAAGGGGGATGCTGGTCACTGAATGCAGAGCATCGAGCAATCTCGTTGAATCAAAAGTCATAGCTGGCTCCTGTTTACCGATACGATCATAGGGTTCTGCGGTTATTCGCATGAATGCCCCCATTATAACAACTTCCAGCGCAATCATCCCACCGGGCCGTACCATCGCGGCGGCGGTCCGGGCCAAAGGCACGACGCTGGGCCGCCCGAAGGGGACGCGCAACAAAGACCGGCCTCTGGACGCTCACCGGGAGCAGATCAAGGTCTACCTGCGCGCTAATCTGGACATTGCTTCGATCCGCAAGCTGATTAACCCGCACCTGGCGCAGCCGCTGACCTACAACAGCT
>CAZKIB010000031.1:0-7476 GCA_964552425.1 uncultured Anaerolineaceae bacterium
TCGCCCGGCGCGCCGCCGGGAATGGCGCGCCGGCCGGCGGCGTTCGTCCACATGCATCTGGGGAGGAGTGACCATGTCTCGCACCGTCCGCTTCGCGACCCTCGCCGTCCTGGCCGCGGTGTGGGCCGTCGCACTCCTGTGGGCCGCGGGCCGGTCCCGGCGTGGACCAACCGAGGATCAGTCGAGCCGGTGGACCGGCCCGGTTCGCGTCCAGCAGCCCGTCCACGACACGAGTCTGAAAACCTTCACCGCCGACTTTCATCCACAAAGAGTCAGAGGATTTGGATTTGGATCGCAGGATGCCGACTTCGGACAGGCCATAAGTTTGCAGCAAATCCACATTAGGGAACAGTTCGTGCATTCGTTGCAGGGTGCTTTCCGGCATTACCTCGGTCCCGTAGGTGATTCTGCGCAGTGAAGACAGATCATAACGTTCATGGGCGCGGCTGAGAAGGAGCAGGTTCAGGAAAGTGGGAGAAGTGGGCAGCAGTTCGACTTTGTGCTTTTCGATGGCCGCTCCGACAGACTCCGGCGAACGATCCGCAACGGTGATGACACAGCCGGTATTGGACAGGACATAGAGCAGGGTGTTGACCCCACCGATATGGTCGAACAGCAGGAAGGTCATCGTGCGCAGAGAATGGCGCGGGACCTTGAATTTTTCCAGCAGGGGCACGAAGTCATGCAGCGCGCCCTTGTTTTTGCCTGTCGAGCCAGATGAAAACAGGACCAGACCAGGGCGTCCAGCGTCCTTGAGTTTCAGAATGAGTTCGTGACTGGCCTGGACCCCGGTAGGGCGATGCACGACCTGGTCATCACTGGTGATTTCCAGAATAGACTCGACTTCAGCGACGGCCCGGAATTCCGGTTTTTTAGCCTCAACGGATGAGGTAATCGGAACGAGGATGCACCCACGATCCACGAGGGCCAGCAGCAGCGCGACTGCATTGGGGGAGAAATCTGCTTCAAGGCTGACAACGGCTCCACGCGGGACATTCTGTTCATCCAGCGACTGCATCCAGCGGGCAACCGCTTCCACCATCCAGCCGTAGGAATAAGGCTGGTCGCCCCACACAATCGCATCCTGTTCAGCGTGAGAGGCAAAACGCTCAAGCAGAAATTCGATGTAAGTTGCGTTCAATTGACACCTCCCAGATAAACAATCTGTCCTGTTATAAAATCACTGGCAGGACTTAAAAAGAAATCCACCACATGGGCCACATCTTCCGGTTTACCAAGCCGGTGAATAGACTGGCGGGCGATGAGGCTGTCGATTTTGTCACGAGGGACGTTGCGAATCAGATCAGTCTCCACAGGTACAGGGCCAACAGCATTGACTGTAATGCCCAATCCACCCAACTCGCGCGCCAGGACTCTTGTAAAGGCTTCCACAGCGGCTTTGGAGGCGACATAAATGGATTCGCCTTCGAGATTGAGCGGGACCGCCACAGTGGACAGATTGACGATGCGCCCGCTTTTGCGGGTCTGCATCAGTTTGGCCCCTTCGCGGCAGCACAGAAATGTGCCCACTACATTGGTATTGAGGACCTGCTGCACAGTGGATACCGGAGTCAGCAGGGCGTGATTCATCGCTGCAATACCGGCATTGTTCACCAGGTTATCCAGATGTCCGAACCGGCGGCGGATGTCCCCGAACATCCGTCGGGTATCCCCCTCATCGGTGACATCCACTTCATAATGCGTATAGTTATCCAGGCTCCATTCCGGCGCGGACCGGCTGCAACCCACGACCTGATGGCCCAGTTGAAGATAATGCTCAACCAGAAAGTGACCAATTCCTTTGCGGCTGCCGGTGATCAGGGTGACAGGTGAACTCATTGTTCCTCAACATGCACGAGCCGGGCGGCATATTCTGCCAGAGACGCGGCGGTGCGAAAGGGGCTGTTTTTCTGGGAGAAAGCTTTTTCATCGGCGAGGGCCACTACCGCACCATAGCGGTCTTCGACAGCCTGCTCCACAGCGACGATCAGCGTAACCAGACCAATGGAATCCAGCACACCGTCTGGCCCAAAAAGCGCGGTATCGCTGGTGACAGTGCTGTAGTCCACGTCGTCACCCTCATTCATACCCTGAAGCGTTTCCAGGATGAGGGTTATAAGTTCGTCTTGCATTGCGTTTCCTCCCAAAAGTTTGAGATGGCTGCGTCCTGTGATCGGATAAGTATGGTCAATAAATACGGCTAAACCTGCGCAAATTCAAAATCTACTTCTGCTTATTCATTTATCCACCGATACAGACAGTGACAGGAAAGTGTTACAAAATTGGAGATGGAACCGCGCGTGATTGATCGGATAAAAAACTAGCGCATACTGGAGGACGCCCCAGGACCCACCGGCGAAGCAATGATGTCACCGTAAGCTGTAGATGCCTTGCTGGTTTCGATGATTTGCTTCATGGTCTCACCTCCGCAATGTACGTCGCTGTTTTTCCTGATCCACCTGCCTGTGAGGCTTATACAGGCTTTGGGTTGGGTTGGTAAATTCCCCCACGCTGCCGTTTCTACCAGATTATTCCCTTCAAAACCGAGTTTATGGAGCAAGCCTATCAGATACCTAAATTTTGTACCTTGTAATTATTACACCCTTACCGAACGCTGTTTAGAAGAAATTAGTTTTCAGGTTGGCAGCTTGCGTGGTCCTGGTGATCGCGCTGGTGGTATGGATGAAACCGGAGCTTCTGCAAAGGGACGCGGCCGGCAGATGAGGTCAGGATCAGGTATCCCCCGGTCATTTCAGGTCGGCAATGCTGACCGGCGCGCCGCTGTTCGCTGCGGAACGATAGGCGGCATCCAGAATTTCGACCACATGCACCCCGACATCGGCAGGTGAGCCGTTGGCCTCCTGCCTGAGGATGACGCCGACGAGGTTATTAGCCGGGGCGTGGTTCGGGTAGCGTTCCTGGGGTTGCAGCGGGCCGATGTTTTCCTCAGAACCATCCGGGCGGCGGACATGCAGCGTGCCTTGAATGGGGTTCAGCGCCAGACGGCCACCTTCACAAAAAACATGTATATCGAAGACGCTGCTGTCACCGCGCTGAATATTGCCCGATCCCTGAAAGGTTCCTACCGGGGCATACCCGCCCACTGGCTGAAACTGGACGCTGATCGCCACCGCCAGATCAACGTTCAGGCCGAAATTCTGCATAAACGCGGATACTCGATCACCTTGCAAACCACTGACAAACAAGGTGGAGCCGATTGAGTGCGTCAGTTGCAGATGGCCGTGCCCGCCGCCAGATAGTTTGGGGTCGGCATAGGCGCTGCCAGGGCCAGTCACCGCATAGCCAGAAGCTGGCTGGTAAGCCTGATCGTTGCCGCGCAGAAATTCGACCACCATCGAACTGAACAGGCAGGACACAAACTGCACTGCGCCCAGTTCGCCGGATTGGATCACTTCCCTGGCCCTGCGGCTGATGGAGGTGTAGTGCCAGGGATAACCGATAATCAGTTCAACCTGTTTCTGTTCAGCCAGGGCGCGCAGTTCGTGGGCATGGCTGGCGAACAGCACCATGGGCTTATCGAGCAGGACAGGCAGGCCAGCTTGCAGACAGGCTCTGGCGACTTCATAATGCGCAGCGTGGTTGACGCACACAATCACCCCGTCAAGCGATTCGCTGTTGAGCAGGTGGTCAACATCTGTATAGGTGCGCTGGACATGATAAGCCTGGGCCGCCTTCGCCAGGGTGTCGGGCCGCCGGTCCACCAGCGCGACCAGTTCCGCATCCGGGTTGGCGAGTACGGCCGGGATATGCGTAGTGGTGGACCACCAACCTGTGCCCACGACTGCAACGCGCGCTTTCCGATTAGTCATCATCATCCACCTTTTCCAGGAATACGCTCATCCGCAAAGTATATGTTACGCGCCATCGCTCTGCCAGCAGTTCAGAATTGCAGCGCCGGCTGACGAGGTGTGGGCGGTCAGTATACGATGTCTGGGCCTGAAACGACGGGCATATTAACGGACATTGAGAAACCGAAATTGCTCGAATCGATAACTGCGTATCTGGAAGATGGCGCATAAACCGCATGTCAGCAGTATCTGTTTGGCGGATTGCGACGGTTAAGCTAGAGTCAGGCGGGTTCCGATCCTAGTGCAGTTACCAGTTGCCAGTCATCAGTCGCCAGTTCCGGCTGTGACCTTCAACGACTCTGGATATTTGCTATGATCGCTTATGGACTTTTTGCTGACGGGCAACATTCAATTCTTACAGGCTGAGATTGCACTAGCGAGGTTATGCTGATGAACACATCCACCGAAGCGGTCAGACTGCTGCAACAGGCCCTGGCGACCACCCACGAGGCTGCCAATACCATTGAAAATCTCATCGCGGATCACGACTATCAGGACGTGGCCGGCCTCATCACGATGGCTGCCGCCGCGCTTCTGCAATCCGCATCGCTGCTGATGCAGTCGCAGGATGAAGCCGCGCTGGAGTCGCTGGAAACCGCTGACGACCTGCTGGATGCAGTCTACGACATTATCGACGCCGACCTCGACGAGGGCGAATAACGCAATCAGACTGCGTTTGGCCCGGTGGCTGCCGCGTTTCTGAACCTCCCGCAACACCCTTTCCCACATTTCCAGGATATGGCGATGGGCCTGTTTTGTTTTTTGTTTTTATAAGCGCTTGACAAAAATTTCATCCCTGATATTATTTGCATATCCTGCAATAAATTTTGGTCAATGAAATAAATTTCACATGACATTTGGCACTGATTTTTTTGAAACATCCCTGAACTTGTTGGCTGCTGGCGCATCCGTTAAGCTGTGATTTTCACCAATGGAGCGGAGGAACGCGGCAGTGTTATCCAACAACGACTATGAATCCATGCGGCTGATCAGCAAGGTGCTGATGCTGTATTACCTCGAAGAAGAGAACCAGTCTGATATTGCCAAAAAGCTGGGCCTGTCCACCGCCAAAGTGAACCGGCTGTTGAAGCAGGCGCGTGAACAGGGGCTGGTTGAGATCACGATTCGCACCCCCTTTCAGCATTTGTTTGAACTTGAAAAACGGCTTCAGGACCGCTGTGGCATTCCTGAAGCGGTCATCATCCCCAGTTTTGCGCAGGATTCGGCGATGGCGCTGCAAGCGGTGGGCCGTGCGGCGGCGGATTATCTGCTGCAACATCTGCGCAGTGGGGACACCATCTGCGTGAGCGGCGGCAAAACGATGAACGCCATCGTTCATGCCATTGAGCCGCGCCGGAAATATGATGTGCGGGTGGTCCCGGCCACCGGCGCGCGTCAGGGCAAACATTACACGGATGTCAATTATCTGGCGGCGCAGCTTGCCGAACGATTAGGCGGTGAGGCGTACAAGATTCACGCGCCGGTGTTTGTGGACAGTGTGGAAGAACGCGACCTGCTGCTGGGGATGCGCCACATCACCGAGGTGCTGGACCTGGCCCGTAATGCGCAGATCGCGCTGGTGGGCATTGGCTCGGTCATTCCCCGTTCATCCAGCTACTTCGATCTGATGGCTTCGATGGCGCTGAACGAAGCCGAATGGCAGCGCTTGCTGCGTGATGAAGACGCCTGTGGCGAGATTTTCGCCTATCTGTATAACCGCCGGGGCCAGTTGTGTATGCCGCAGTTTAATGAGCGGGTGGTTGGGCTGGCGCTGGACGATCTGCAAGCCATTCCGCTGGTGATCGGGGTGGCGGCGACCCCGGAAAAAGTGCTGCCAATTTCCGGCGCGCTGAGTGGACAGTATCTGAAGACACTGATTACAGACGAAGCCACCGCCGAAGGTGTGCTTGAACTGGCAAGCTAGAGAGGACTCTATGGATACACGACCTGTGGGACAATCCGGCATTCAGGCTACTGTGATCGGTTTGGGGGCCTGGGCGATTGGCGGGTGGAGCTGGGGCGGCACGGACGAAGCCGATTCGATTGCGGCCATTCACGCCGCGCTGGACGCCGGGGTGACTCTGGTGGATACCGCGCCGGCCTACGGTCTGGGACGGTCAGAAGAAATTGTCGGTAAAGCCCTGGCCGGGCAGCGCGATCAGGTGGTGCTGTCGACCAAGTGCGGGCTGGTGTGGCATACGCAGCGCGGCAATCACTTTTTTGATGAGGATGGCCGGCCGGTTCACCGTTATCTGGGAGCCGAGTCCATACGCCATGAAGTCGAACAAAGCCTCAAACGTTTGCAGACCGATTACATCGACATCTATTTCACCCACTGGCAGGACCCGACCACGCCCATCGAAGAAACCATGACCGCGCTGCTGAAACTGAAGGACGAGGGCAAAATCCGCGCGATTGGCGTGAGCAATATCGAGGTGGGGCAGCTTGCAGATTATGAAATTGTGGGCAAGCTGGACGCCGCGCAGGAACAGTTCAGCATGATTGACCGCGCTATCGAAGCTACTCGATCCTCTGGCGCGTGCCGGACGAGGTGCTCGCGTTCTGTCGGGAGAAGAACATCGCCATGATGGCCTATTCGCCGCTGGCGCTTGGCCTGCTGACCGGGAAAATCGGCCCGGAACGCACCTTTACCGGCGACGACCTGCGCATTGATAACCCGCGTTTCAGTGTCGAAAATCGCCAGCGGGTGGCGGTGCTGGTTGATCAATTCCAGCCTGTCGCGTCGAAATACAACCTAAGCGTGGGGCAGTTGGTGATCGCCTGGACCGCCGCGCAGCCAGGGATCACGCATGTGCTGGTCGGGGCGCGCAACGCGCAGCAGGCGCTTGAGAACGCGCGGGGCGGGGCTGTGCATCTGTCCGCTGAGGATGTGCAGGCGCTGAACGACCTGCTGGCGCAGCACGGGCCGGAGATTGTGTAGATCATGAACCGCGCTGCCGTGATCGCCCATTATCAACAGCAGCCCGATGTCCCTGTCCTGATTGTCGGCGGCGGCATCAACGGCCTGGGCCTGCTGCGTGAACTGGCGCTGCAAGGCGTGGACACGCTGCTGGTTGACAAAGGCGATTTCTGTTCAGGGGCCAGCGCCGCGCCCTCGCGCATGATTCACGGCGGCCTGCGTTATCTGGAAAATGGCGAGTTCCGGCTGGTGCGCGAGTCGCTGCGGGAGCGCAACCGCCTGCTGCAAAACGCGCCGCACTATGTCCGGCCTCTGCCGACGACAGTGCCTGTTTATAACCGTTTTTCCGGGCTGCTCCCGGCAGGACTGCGCTTTCTGGGTTTTGAGCAGCCCCCTGTCAGTCGAGGCGCGCTGCTGGTGAAGCTTGGCCTGACGCTGTATGACCTGTTCGCCGGCAGCGAAGGCATGATGCCCCGGCATCATTTCAACACGCGGGCACAGGCGCTGGCGGCGCATCCACAGCTTGACCCGAAGATTGTCTGTACCGCGACTTACTATGACGCCTCGATTACCTACCCGGAAAGGCTGGGGCTGGAACTGGCGCTGGACGCGCAGATCATCCACCCGCAGGCCCACGCGCTCAACTACGTCAGTCTGGTGGATGGAGATGGGGACCGCGTCACTCTT
>CAZKIB010000031.1:7509-7747 GCA_964552425.1 uncultured Anaerolineaceae bacterium
AGTACGCCCGCAGATTGTGGTGAATGCCAGCGGCGCGTGGATCGACTTTGTGAATCGCGCCTTCCGGCAGGACACCGGGTTCATCGGCGGCACAAAAGGCTCCCATCTGATGATTGACCACCCGGAACTGCTGTCAGCGGTGGGTGATGAGATGCTCTTTTATGAAAACGCCGATGGTCGCATCTGCATCCTGTTCGCGCTGTTCGGCAAGGTGCTGGCAGGTTCCACCGACATTAAA
>CAZKIB010000031.1:7765-9272 GCA_964552425.1 uncultured Anaerolineaceae bacterium
TGATGCGGCGCTGTGTGATGCGGATGAAATCGCTTACATCCTTGAATCGGTGCGGCAGGTGCTGCCGGGTATCGCGGTGGAACGCCGTCACGTGATTTATCACTTCTGCGGGGTGCGGCCTTTACCCCGGATGCAGACTTCTACCACCGGCCAGATCAGCCGCGATCACCAATGCGCGGTGATGGAACCGGCTGGTTCGCTCAAGTTTCCCATCTATAACCTGATCGGCGGCAAGTGGACCACTTTTCGGGCTTTCGCGGCACAGGTGACGGATAGGCTGCTGCAACGGCTGGCGAAGCAGCGTCTGCGCTCCTCCGAAGCACTGCCCATAGGCGGCGGCACGGATTATCCGCAGTCCGAGTCGGCTGTGCAGGCTTGGCTCAGTGCGCAGCGCCAGCAAACCGGCCTGCCTGTGGAGCGGCTGCGCACCCTGCTGGGGCGTTATGGCACGCGCGCGGCGCAGGTGGCAGCGTTCATTACAGCCGGGGTTGACACGCCTTTCACCCATCACCCCGGTTACAGCCGCCGCGAAATTGCCTTTATGGTTCAGCGCGAAGCGGTTTGCCGGCTGGACGATGTGGTGCTGCGGCGCACGGTGCTGGCGCTTTCCGGTGAGCTGACTGATGCGCTGCTGGTGGAACTGGCGCAGTGGATGGCAGGTCTGCTGGGCTGGTCGGGCGAACACGCACAGGCCGAGCTTGAGCGAACGCAGACGATTTTACAGGCGCGGCACGGCGTTCACCTGCCGCACATCGAAGGGGTGCATTGACCATGCGCGACTCGCATAAAGTCCGGCTGAACCGGCTGTTTAACCCATCCGGGAAATGTCTGGATGTGGCAATCGATCACGGCGTATTTAACGAATACAGCTTTCTGGACGGGCTGGAAGATGTCGAGCGGGTGGTTCACCAGTTGGTTGAGGCCGGCCCGGACGCTATTCAGATGAATTACGGCCAGTGTGACGCGCTGCAAACCATCAGAGGTAAGGATAAACCGGCACTGGTGCTGCGCACGGACGTGGGCAACCCCTATAACCCGCAGACACACCGGGTCATGTTCAATATCTTACAGAATGCCGAGGAACCGATCCTCGAAGCGCTGCGCATGGACGCGGCCTGCGTGGTGGTCAACCTGCTGCTGCTGCCGGATGAGCCGGAACTGCACGGCCAGACGATTGCCAACATCAGCCGGCTGCGCGGCGTGTGCGACCAATACGGAATGCCGCTGATGGTCGAGCCGCTGGTGATGCAGGTCAACACCGGGCGGGGCGGGTATATGGTCGATGGCGATAAAACGAAGCTGGTTCCACTGGTGCGGCAGGCGCGTGAACTTGGGGCGGACATCATCAAAGCGGACCCCACCAATCACCCGGAGGATTATCACGAAGTTATCGAAGCGGCGCGCTGCCCGGTGCTGGTGCGCGGCGGCGGCAAGGCCGACTTAAAGGAAGTCTTCGAGCGCAGCTACGCCTTCTTGCAGCAGGGGGCACATGGCCTGGTATATGGCC
>CAZKIB010000031.1:9282-22957 GCA_964552425.1 uncultured Anaerolineaceae bacterium
TGGGGCTGGTGTACGGGCGCAATATTTACCAGCACCCCAACCCGAAGCAGGTGGTGCGCGCACTGATGGCGATGATCCACCAGAATGTGACACCTGCCGAAGCCTGGGCAATTTATGAAGGGAGTTAGCGGGTCCCCCTGTCAGGTGATTATTGCCTGGAACAGAAGGTGTCGCCTTTGGAAAAGGGCGCATTGTTGAGAAGAGCATTGGATAAAAGGCGTTTTTATGACATTTGAAACCGCGTTTACGATGGATACTTCCAGCATCAAGTTCGGCCCCGGCGTGACTCGTGAGGTCGGGCAGGATATGGCGCGTTTCGGGGTGCGACGGGTGATGGTCGTCACGGACCCCAATCTGGCGCAGTCCAGTTCGGTAGCGGTGGCCCTGACCGCGCTGCGCGAAGCCGGGATCGACGCCGTGCTGTACGATCAGGTGCGGGTGGAACCCACTGACGGGTCATTCCGGCAGGCGATTTACTTCGCGGTGGACGGCCAGTTTGACGGTTACGTGGCGGTGGGCGGCGGATCGGTCATGGATACCGCCAAAGCCGCCAACCTGTACGCCACCTATCCGGCGGATTTCCTTGATTATGTCAACCCGCCCATCGGCAGGGGTAAACCTGTGCCGGGGCCGCTCAAACCGCTGATCGCTGTGCCGACCACTGCCGGTACGGGCAGCGAAACCACCGGCGTGACCATCTTCGACCTGACCGAGATGCACGCCAAAACCGGCATCGCCCACCGCGCCCTGCGCCCGGTCATGGGCATCCTCGACCCGGACAACACGCGCACGCTGCCGCCGATGGTTGCCGCCAGTTCGGGGCTGGATGTGCTGAGTCACGCGCTGGAATCGCTGACCGCCGTGCCTTACAGCCAGCGGCCTGCGCCGGATTCACCGCAGATGCGCCCGGCCTACCAGGGCGCGAACCCGATCAGCGACATCTGGGCATCAAAGGCTATTCACATGGTGTCGCAGTACATCGTGCGGGCGGTCACAGATTCCGAAGATGACGAGGCACGCAGCCAGATGTTACTGGCGTCGGCTTTCGCCGGCATTGGCTTTGGCAACGCGGGCGTACACCTGCCGCATGGCATGTCCTACCCGGTTTCGGGCATGGTACGGCGCTTCCAGCCGGAAGACTACCCCGCCGAGCGCCCGATTATCCCGCATGGTATGTCCGTCATTCTGAACGCTCCGGCGGTCTTCCGCTTCACGGCGCAGGCCAACCCGCAGCGGCATCTGTACGCGGCAGAACTGATGGGCGTGGACACCCGCGATGTGCCAGAAGCAGCGGCGGGCGAGGTGCTGGCGAATGCCATTATCGACCTGATGAAAAAGACCGGTGTACCCAACGGCCTGAGCGCGATTGGCTATACCTCAGACGATGTGCCGGCGCTGGTGGAGGGTACGATCCCACAGCACCGCGTCACCAAGCTGTCGCCGCGCCCGGCCAGCGCCGATGATCTGCGCGCTCTGTTTCTCGATTCCATGACAATCTGGTAGCAGGGGTATTCGATGGGGCGTTATCTGCTGGGGCTGGACAATGGCAATACGGTGTGCAAAGCCGCGCTGTTCGATCTGCGCGGGCGTGAACTGCACACGGCCAGCCGCCGCATCGACACGCAGCAGCCACAGCCCGGCTGGACCGAGCGCGACATGCACACGCTCTGGCGGGAAACCGCTGGCGTGATCCATGATCTGATCGCCTGGGCAGGAATTGAGGCCCGTGAAATCGCCGGGGTGGGCTGCACCGGGCATGGCAACGGGGCTTACCTGCTCGACAAACACGGCCAGCCGCTGCGGAACGGCATCCAATCGCTGGATACCCGCGCCGCCGCTCTGCTGGATGAATGGCTGGCGCATGAGGTCCATACGCGCGCTTTCCCGCACATCTGGCAGAACTTCTACGCCGGGCAGGTTCCGGTACTGCTGGCGTGGCTGAAGCGCTATGAACCGGAAACGTATACCCGGATCGGGTCGGTGCTGCTGTGCAAGGATTACATCAACTTCTGCCTGACCGGCGAGCAGGCCACCGATTACACCGATATGGGCACGACGGCGCTGCTGCGTGTGCCGGAGAAAACCTACTCACGCGATCTGCTGGAACTGTATGGCATCCCGGAAATCTACGACGCGCTGCCCCGGCTGGCTTCCAGCGCGGAAGTGATCGGCACAGTCACCCATCAGGCGGCTGAAGCCAGCGGACTCATGCCGGGGACGCCAGTAGTCGCCGGGATGATCGACATTGACGCCGGGGCGATTGGCGTGGGCGTCAACCATGCGCGGCAGGCGTGCCTCATCGCCGGAAGCTGGAGCATCAACGAGGTGATCGCCGACCAGCCGGTGACATCGCCGGACCTGTTTCTGACCGCGCCATTCGCCGACCCTGCGCGCTGGCTGGTGGTGGAGGCCAACACCGCCGGGGCGACCAATCTGGACTGGTTCGTGCGCAACTTCTGTGCCGAAGATCGGCAGGAAGCCGAACGCCGGGGGGCCTCGGTGTTTGATGTGTGCGGCGAACAGGTCGCCGGTGTTCCGGTGACAGATTCTGTGCCGGTTTTCCACCCGTTTCTGTACGGCTCGAACGTGCAGGCCACTGCCCGCGCCGGGTTTTATGGACTGGTCGGCTGGCATACGCGGGCGCATGTCCTGCGGGCGCTGTATGAAGGGGTCGTCTTCGGCCATCTGGCGCATGTGGAACGCCTGCGAAACGCCGGGGCCGACTTTGACACAGCCCGGCTGACCGGGGGCGGGGCACGCAGCGCGGTCTGGTCACAGATGTTTGCGGACGTGCTGAATGTGCCGGTGGAAGTGACCGACAGCTACGAAAGTGGCACACGCGGCGTGGCGCTGGCGGCGGGCATCGGTGCGGGAATTTATGCGGATTACGCCGAAGCTGCCGAACAGAGTGTCTCGCTGGTGCGCACGCATGAGCCGGACGCGACCCACCACCAGGTTTATATGGAGCGCTATGGGCATTACCGCACGCTGGAAGCCGCCATGCGCGAACCCTGGCGGAAGCTGAATCGAAAGGAAGAGGAGGGCTTATGAGCGCTGAATTATCCACCACGCTGCCAGCGCAAAGCGTCAAGCAGTCGGGCTGGCAGATACTGCTCAGGCGTATGTGGAAGGTGCGGACGCTGTATGTACTGCTGCTGCCGTGCATCATCTTTTTTATCGTCTTTCGCTATTACCCCTACTGGGGCCTGTCGCTGGCGTTTAAGGACTTCAAACCGGCCACCAGCATTTTTGAAATGTCCTGGGTAGGCTTTGCGCACTTCGAGCGATTATTTTCGCTGCCGGCTTTTTCCGAGGTGTTTGTCAACACGCTGGTTATCAGCCTGATGAAGCTGCTTATCGGGATGCCTGTGCCGATCATGTTCGCGCTGCTGCTCAATGAAATCCGCTTTGTGTTGTTCAAGCGCGCCGTGCAGACCATCACCCTGTTCCCGCATTTTCTGTCTTGGGTGGTCTATGGCGGGATCATGGTGCTGTTTCTGGCCCCCGGCGGCATTATCGCCGATTTTGCCGAGATGTTTGGCATCAACGGGAACACGCTGCTGGTGGACACGCGCTACTTCAGGAGCATTCTGGTTATCACGGACATCATGAAGGGTTTCGGCTTCAGCGCCATTCTGTACCTGGCTGCCATGACCTCGATTGACACTGAACTGTACGACGCGGCGCGGGTGGACGGGGCCAACCGCTGGCAGCAGATGCGCTTTATCACCCTGCCGGGCATCACTGGCGTGATCGTGATTGTGCTGATTCTCAACCTGGGGCACATCCTCGATGCCGGTTTTGAACAGGTCTTTGTGATGTACAACCCGGCGGTCTATTCGGTAGCTGACATTATCGACACCTACACCTACCGAATTGGTCTGGTCGAAGGCCGGTTCAGCATCGCCACTGCGCTCGGCTTATTCAAGGGCATCGTCGGCTTCGTGCTGATCGTGACCTCTAACCAGTTTATTAAACGGCTCGGCCACCAGACGCTGTGGTAAGGGAGTAAATATGGCACTGGCACGTATTTTCCGAATTGAAGAAACCCGGCTGGAACGCAGCGAACGCAGCCGTGTCGCACAAACCCTGATCTACGCGGCGCTGATCGGGCTGGCGCTCATCAGCATTATCCCGATTTTACACGTCATCAGCGTGTCGTTCAGCACACCCAACGCGGTGGCGCGTTCCGGCCTGATGCTGATCCCGCAGGATTTTACGCTGGATTCCTACCAGTTCGTATTCAAGGGCGGGTCGGTGCAGCGCGCTTTTCTGGTGACGCTGTTTATCACGGTGGTGGGTACATCCCTGAGTTTGCTGACCACGACGATGGCGGCTTATGCGCTGTCGCGTGAGGACCTGCCGGGGCGTAACTTTCTGATGATTTTCATTATTATTCCGATGGTGTTCAGCGCGGGCATTATCCCCGGTTACATGCTCATCCGCGATCTGCGTTTGATTAACAGCGTCTGGGCGATGATCCTGCCGGCGATGATTAACTCGTTTTATCTCATTCTCATGCGCAACTTCTTCGAGACGATTCCCGCTTCGCTGGTGGAATCCGCGCGCATTGACGGCGCGGGCGAGTTTACGATCCTGTTTCGCATCATGATCCCGCTGGCGCTGCCCGCCATGATGACCATTGGCCTGTTCTACGCCATCGCCTATTGGAACGAATTCTTCCGGGGCATTTTTTACATCACTGACCCACAGAACTGGCCGCTGCAAGTGCTGGTGCGCAACGTGGTGGTGCAGGCGGACCTGAATGAACTGGGCATGACCAACCGCGACCTGTACGGCAGCCAGACGATTAACCAGTTGACTATTCGGGCGGCAACCATTGTCGTCACGATGGCCCCATTTGCAATTCTGTACCCGTTTCTCCAGCGCTTCTTTATCAAGGGAATTGTGCTGGGGGCTGAGAAAGGGTGAGGTTATTGACAAAAGTATGCTGACTTTGTTTGCCAGAGACGTATTTACCAGGGAGAAAAAACGATGAAAAAGCTGCATTTTATTCTGATTTTGACGCTGCTGCTGGGCGCGATTGGCTCGGTGACGGCGCAGGACGAGGCCATCACGCTGAGTATTCTGGCGCGTGGCGATAGCTGGGACCCGGACAATTACTACAAGCCGGTCATTGAAGAAGCCGTTGGCATCACACTGGATTACCGCATGGTCCCCAGTTCGGAATATGTTGAAGTGCGCAACGTGACGATGGCGAGCGGCGACCTGCCGGATGCGCTGCGTGTCGGCCCGCGTGAAAGCGTGTATGCCGAGTATGTCGAAGCCGGTTTGCTGCGCCCGCTGAACGATCTGCTGGAGGCTTACCCGGCGGTGCGCGATGCCTACCCGCCGGAAGTCTGGGAAGCCAACACCTACTCGGACGGCAACATCTACCATATTCCGCGCATCACTGGCTTCTTCCCGATTACGATTGCCTATCGCAAGGACTGGGCCGATCAGTTGGGAATCGCGCAGCCCACCACACTCGATGAATTCCAGGCCATGCTGCAAGCCTTTCAGGAACAGGACCCCGGCGGTCTGGGCGAGGCGATGATTCCGTTCGTGCCCAATCGTCTGAGCGGTGACGGCTTCATCCAGTGGATTGATCCGATTACAAGTCCCTTCGGTGTTAACTACATGGCCTGGGTTCCGTCGCCAGATGACCCGAACCAGCTTGTCCTGTCGCACACGCTGCCGGCCTTTAAGGACGCGCTGGTCTATGCGCGCGGCCTGTACGAAGCGGGCCTGCTGGACCAGACCTGGGGTGTATCGGAAGAACGCGGCCTGTTCAAGTTCTATGCCGGGATCGTCGGCGCGACCACCGACTGGCCGCAGTACAGCCATCTGCGTCTCGAAGCGATTCAAAGCGCCTTCCCGGATGCCAGCCCGGAAATCGGTTACATCACCGGACTGACCGGGCCGGATGGCACGCAGGGCGGCCCGATGCTCACCCCCAATTCGCAGGACCTCGGCTCATCCCTGACCACTTCTGCGACGGATGCGGAAGCTGATGCTTTCTTCCGTATGCTGTCCTGGCAGTACACCGATGGCTACGAACTGATGTCACTGGGTGTGGAAGGTAAAACCTTCGATGTGGGTGAAGATGGTGTCCCGCGCCGGCGTGGGCGCGATGCGGTGCTTGAAAATGACCCGCCCTATGACCTGTACATGCTGGACCGCGTGTTTTTTGCCGAGCCGCCTTTCTACTTCGATTACTCTCGCCAGAACCCCACCTGGAACGACGTGGGTGATGAAATGTTCAGCTACGTGACCAGTGTACTGGAAGAGGTCAACAACGTGCGGGTGATTAACTATGGGGTGAACACCAATGATCCCGCGATTGCGGACAATCTTCAGGCGATTCGCTCTCTGGTAGACGAGTTCGTCACGCAGGCCATTCTCACACCGGGTTTCGATGTCGAAGCGGAGTTTGAAAACTTCCTGAGTGAACTGGAACAGAACCGGCTTTCGGAAGTCACCGCAGCCATGAACAACCTCAACAGCATCGACGCAATCAACGCGACGCTGTCCCAATAATCAGGAAGGATCGGGGCGCATGACACACTCATCATGCGCCCTGTATATCATATGGAAACCTATCAAACGGACATACTCATTGTGGGCGGCGGCTCTGGCGGGTTTGGGGCGGCTATCCGCGCGGCACGCCAGCACCCCGAAGCGAAAATTCTCTTAATTGACACGATGGCTCAGCTTGGCGGGACATCGACTGTGGGCGGGGTAAATAACTGGGAACCGGGCATCGGCGGGCCGGGCATTCACTATGAACTCTACGAACGGATGTCGAAACAACCGCTGGCGATTGGTGTGGCGAAGACCACGCACTTTTACAAACCAGAAGAACCCTATGGCTTTTCTCAGATTGACCCTGAAAGTCCCTATGAAAGCTCTTTGCGGCGGGCGTCTGTGCCGCGCGAAGAATGGCGGCGGGTGCATTTCGAGCCGGACCTGATGGCCGGCATGATGTACAGGATGCTGGTCGAAGCCGGGGTGGATGTGCGGCTGCGCACGCGCTTTACCGATGTGCGGGTGCAGGGCCGGCGCATTGTGTCTGTCGTTGTCCAGCCGCTGGACAGCGGTGATGCCTTCCAGGTTCAGAGCCGGTTGTTTATCGACTGCTCTGGCGGCGGGCATCTGGCGCGCGCGGCGGAATGCCATATGGCCTTTGGCGAAGAACCTTACGAAGCGTATCAGGAACCATCCGCGCCCGATACACCGGGACCAATCGTCAACGGGGTGACACAGGTCTTTCGGGTATCAAAAGCCGGTTCGGCAGGTGTTGATCCGCTGCCGGAGGAGGCGCTGCAACCGGAGATACAGGCCTGGCTGGAGGCCAATAACCCGGCGACGTTCATCACCGAGTATCCCAACGGCGATCTGTGCCTGAATACCCTGCCGACCATGCAGGGCAGCGAGTTTCACAGTATGCCCTATGAGGACGCGCAGCGCATCACCCAGGCGCGGATGTATGCCCACTGGCATCGTCTGCAAACGCAGTACGGTTTCGATCATTACCGTTTTCACAGCATGTTTCCGCTGGTAGGTATCCGCGAATCGCACCGGCTGGTGGGGCGTTATGTGCTGCGCGAACAGGACGCGCGCGCGGGCATTTTGCATCAGGACCGGGCGGACGAGGTAATCGCCTTTGCGGATCATGCGCTGGATACACATGGGGAACGCCGCGTGAAAGGCCCCAAACTTGGCGAACTGGCCCAGCCCTACGGCATCCCTTACGACTGTCTGCTGCCGGTGGAATACGATAACCTGATTATGGCGTCGCGCGGGTCGTCTTTTTCACACATCGCGGCTTCATCATGCCGCCTGTCCCGTTCCATGATGGCGCTAGGCGAAGCGGCGGGGGTGGCTTCGGCTCTGGCGCTGGCGGAGGACAGACCCTACGCGGATGTTCCTGTCGCGCAAATCCGCGATATCCTGGGTATTCCCGCCTTCACGGAGAAAGTGATTCGCGAGTGGAAGCTGGTGGAGATCTAGGCTAGCGGCAGTGTTACCGTGAAGACCGAACCGGAACCGACTTCGCTTTCCAGCGTGATTGTGCCGCCGAGCGCGGTTACGGCGCGTCTGGCGATGTTCAGCCCCAGGCCCGTGCCGGGAATCATATCAACATTGCGGGCACGCTGGAAAGGCTGAAAGAGGGCATTCTGATCTTCAGGCGGTATCCCGATACCCTGATCCGACACCCTGACGGTAAGGGTGTGCTGGTCGCAGGTATATGCACAGATGACGGTGCTTTCCGGTGGTGAGTATTTCATGGCGTTGGACAGCAGATTGACGAAAATATGCTGCATCAGCGAAAGATCCACCAGGGCGGTGTTGCATGATCCAGCAGACGTAATCTGGATTGGGGTGTGATCCGGGTACGAGGTCTGGATTTCGTCGGCAAGCTGCGCGAAAAAGTAGGCGATGTTGATGCAGACGCGCTGGGGCGCATGGCCGACATGATCGTCCTTGTTGATAAAGGTCACGTCAGCGATCAGGGCGTCGAGGTGATTAATCTGCGTTTCGATTTTGTCCAGCCGGGTCAGGAATTCTGCTTCGGTCATGCGGTTGCGTTTCATGCGCAGCAGGTTGGTGGAGGTCATGATGATCGCCATCGGGGTGCGAAACTCATGTGAAACCATCGACACGAAGGCAGACTTCAGCTCGTTGAGTTTTTTCTCGCGCTGAAGGGCTGCTTCGAGTTCGTCCTGCTGAAGTTTGCGCTGCGTATAATCTTCGACGGTGAAGACCACTTTGCTGACCTCGCCGTTCTCGTCAAGGATGGGCGCGCCATTGATGGACAGATAGACCCGGCGGCCATCGGACCACTCGATAGCATGACGCACATCCCACACGGGTTGTTTGGTCTGCATTACCCGCACAAAAGGCTGCTGCTCCTCCGGCCAGGGGTTGCCCTCATAATCGGTGTGTTTCCAGGTGGGCGCGTCATAGGAACGTGCCGTTATGTCGTCTTTGGGCAGACCGTGAATTTCCTGTGCGCGGGCGTTGGCGAAGACAATCTGCCCGGTGTGATCGACTACCGTGATCCCTGATGGGCTGGTTTCCATGATGCGACTGAGCAGATCACGCTCCTGCTGCAAGGCTTCCTGCGTGTGCTTCTGTTCCGTAATGTCCCTACTGACCGTGACCAGATACTGCACACTGCCATCTTCACCCAGCACCGGATTGGTCATGGTTTCCAGCCAGACATAGCTGCCATCCTTACGCCGCAGTCGATAGATGACACTGCGCACCCGTTCTCCGGTGAGGGATTGGCTGTGCGATGCCTGAATCTGGGAGAGATCATCCGGGTGAAAATATTCGTAGGGGTTCGTCCCGACAATCTCTTCGGGCTGATAACCGCCCACCTGCGCGCTGGCGGCGCTGACGTACAGGTAAGTGCCATCCGGCGCGTGCAGGCACAGCAGGTCGGTGGCATAGTCCGTGAGCATCCTAAAGACCCGGCTGTCGGTGATAACTCCCCCTTGCGCTGCAAAATCGTACACGCTGCCCGCACCAGTTTTGTCCTCATAGTGGTCGAGCAGCAGGTTCACGAGATCGTCAGCGCTGCCGCCAGTTAATACGGACAGCCGTCGCAGGCGCTCAAGAGTGGTGTGATTCAAAAAGCCGGTTTCCATTGCCAGACCTGGAAAATTCTTCATAAATTATATTGTATCGAATTTTACGCGCCAGGAATGGTCTGGTTTGCGATAAGCATTGAGATTTTGTTAACTTCTGACGGTATTTTTGACAGACAGGGCAAAATGTGTTCAAATAGATAAAACAGCATTTTGTCATGATGAACAATTTTCGGAATTATGCCAGTTTCGTCAAAAATTCGACTCTCTCCAACCACATATAAAGTGAACGGGTGCAGCGCATCGATCCTCAGTAACCGCCAATCCTTCGCTGAACCCGGCGAGGTCTGTTCTGCCGCTGCAACCCTGGGGGCGCTATGGGCAGTTATCTGATCAAACGTCTGATTTACATGTTCGTGGTCCTGGCGCTGGTCTCGGTTCTCTCCTTTTATCTGATTAATCTGCCGCCGGGAAGCTGGATCGAAAATTATGCGCTCCAGCTTCAGGCTGAAGGCAGCATTTCGGACCAGTCCGAACTGGATTTTCTGACCACGCGCTACGGGCTGGATGAACCCCTGCATATCCAGTATCTTCGCTGGATTATTCCGCTTGTCACACAGGGCGATTTTGGTCAGTCATTTGAATGGCGGCAGCCGGTCTGGACGCTGATTGAGGAACGTTTGCTGCTGACGATTATCGTATCGCTGGCGTCGCTGGTCTTTGTCTACGCCGTTTCAATCCCCATCGCGCTGTATTCAGCGACCCATCAATACTCCCCCGGCGATTACTTTTTTTCGTTCATTGGGCTGATCGGGCTGGCGACCCCCAACTTTTTGCTGGCGCTGGTCTTCATGGTGGTCATGCTGCGCGTGTTTGGCGTGACACCGGGCGGCCTGTTCTCGCCGGAGTATCTGCGCGCACCCTGGAGCATGGCGAAGTTTCTGGACCTGCTGGCGCATCTGCCTGTGCCGGTGATTGTGGTGGGAACCGCCGGAACCGCCGGGTTGATTCGGGTGCTGCGTTCCCAGCTTCTGGACGAATTTCAGAAACAATATGTTATTACCGCGCGCGCGAAGGGGGTGCGGGAAGGCCGCCTGATTACCAAATATCCATTTCGGATGGCGCTTAACCCGATTATCAGCGGGATTGGCGGGCTGCTGCCGTCAATTGTGTCCGGCTCGACCATTGTGTCGATTGTGCTGGGGCTGCCGACCACCGGGCCGCTGCTGCTGCGTGCCCTGATCGCGCAGGACACGTATGCCGCCGCCAGTATGCTGCTTATGCTCAGTCTGCTGACGGTCATTGGCGTGTTTATTTCCGACCTGCTGCTGATGTGGCTCGACCCGCGCATTCGGTTCGAAAGGGCGAATTAGATCATGGCGACCATTGATCGCGACGCGGGAAAGCCGCTGCCGGTGGCTTCGCTCAAGACGGAACCGGCCTACGAAATTCTGTCGCAGCGACAGTTGATCTGGCGCAAATTCAAACGCCACCGGGTCGCTTATGTGTGCCTGTATGTGCTGATCCTGCTGTATGCTCTGACGATATTTGCGGAATTCTTCGCGCCTTACGGGGCCTTTCAGCGGCAGACCAATTATCTGCTCGCCCCGCCTACGCCCATTCATTTCGTGGATGACAAGGGCGTCTTTCACCTGCGCCCGTTCGTCTACAAGATCGTCAACGAACTGAATATGGATACGTTCCAGCGCGAGTACACCGAAGACACCAGCGAAATCCATTATCTGCGGTTTTTTGCACGCGGCGAACCGTATCAACTGCTGGGGCTGATTGATCTCGACATCCATTTTGTGGGTGTGGATGCGCCGGGTGTGTTTTTCCCGGCAGGGACGGACTCGCTGGGACGCGATCTGTTCAGCCGGATGCTGCTGGGGGCGCGCACGTCACTGTTTGTCGGGCTGCTGGGCCTCGCTTTCGGGTTTATCCTGGGGCTGTTTCTGGGTGGCATTTCCGGTTATTACGGCGGCGGTGTGGATACCCTGATCCAGCGGATGATCGAATTTCTGCAATCTCTGCCCACTCTGCCCCTGTGGATGGCCCTGGCCGCGCTGGTTCCGCCCGAATGGACGCCGATCCAGGTGTATTTTGGTATCTCGCTGGTGCTGGCAACCGTCGGTTGGACCGGGCTGGCGCGGGTAGTGCGCGGCAAACTTATCAGCCTGCGCGAGGAAGATTATGTGATGGCGGCGAAGCTTTCGGGTGTCAGCGAACGCGCCATTATCACCCGCCATCTGCTGCCCGGTTTCGCCAGCTATCTCATCGTTAATCTGACCCTGGCAATTCCGGGCATGATTCTCGGCGAGACTTCGCTGAGTTTTCTGGGCCTGGGCATCCGCCCCCCGGCGGTCAGCCTGGGAACCCTGCTGCAAGACGCCCAGAATGTGCAGACGGTCACACTCAACCCCTGGCTGCTGATCCCCGGCGGGCTGGTCATCATCATTGTCATCGCCTTTAATTTTCTGGGGGATGGGCTGCGCGATGCTGCCGATCCGTATAAGCACGTTTAGGATATGCCATGACCGAAAATAGCCCTCTGCTGCTGGAGGTCAAAAATCTGAGAACCCACCTGCCTCTGGATGAAGGCGTTCTGAAGGCGGTGGACGACGTGAGTTTTCAGATTCGGCGCGGGCGGACTCTGGGTGTCGTCGGTGAATCCGGCTGTGGCAAGAGCATGACGGTGCTGTCGATCATGCGCATCGCCCCGCTGTACGCGCAGATTTCCGGGCAGGTCATTTTTCATCGCAAGAACGGCGCGCCGGTTGATCTTGTCCCGCTGGACCCGCATGGCTCGGAAATTCGTTCGATTCGCGGCGGTGAGATCGCCATGATTTTTCAGGAGCCGATGACTTCTTTTTCGCCGCTGCATACCATTGGCAACCAGATTATCGAGGCCATTCTGCTGCACCGCACAGCAGATAAGAAACAGGCCCGCGAAATTGCCATCGAAATGTTAGGGCGCGTGGGCATCTCCAGCCCGGCGCAGCGTATTGATGAATATCCGCACCAGCTTTCCGGCGGGATGCGTCAGCGGGCCATGATCGCCATGGCGCTGTCATGTGAGCCAAACCTGCTGATCGCTGATGAGCCGACCACTGCGCTGGATGTAACCGTGCAGGCGCAGGTCCTTAAACTGATGCGCGATCTTCAGGCTGAGTTTGGCATGGCGATTCTGTATATCACCCACGATCTGGGGGTGATTGCGCGCATGGTGGATGAAGTCGCGGTGATGTACCTGGGCCAGATTGTCGAATACACCGACACCGACAGCCTGTTTCATAACCCGAAACATCCCTACACCCAGGCGCTTCTCAAATCGATTCCCAGGATCGGTAAAAAGTCGAAGCGGCGGCTTGAATCGGTTCAGGGCGCTGTGCCGGTTCCGATCAACAAGCCGGTGGGCTGCGGCTTTTATGCGCGCTGTCCGGTGGCGATTGAGGGGCTGTGCAACCGGGTCAATCCGCCGCTGGTGGAAGTGGAAGGCAGTCACCGGGCCGCCTGCTTTTTGTACCCCGAAGTCGTCAGCGCGGCGAACGCCGCTGTACCGGAGAGGACCGCTCATGGATAACCGCGAAACGATCCTCGAAGTCCGCGCGCTCAGGAAATATTTCCCGATTGAAAAGGGTTTCTTCCGGCATGTTGTTGGACATGTCAAGGCGGTGGATGATGTCAGCTTTGCGCTCAAAAAAGGTGAGGTGCTGGGGCTGGTTGGGGAATCCGGCTGCGGCAAAACCACGCTGGGGCGCTGTGTGCTGCGGGCGGTAGAAGCCACCTCTGGCGAACTGCTGCTCAAAACGCGCAGCGGCGCGACGGTGGATATTACCCGGCTGAACAAACGCGAGATGCGGGCGCTGCGTAAAGAGATGCACATGGTTTTTCAGGACCCGTTTTCGTCCCTTTCGCCGCGTATGACGGTGCTGGATATTATCGGTGAACCCCTGTGGGCGCAGGGGGTCTCGCGCAGCGAACTGGAAGACCGGGTGCGCGAACTGGCCGGGCGGGTGGGGCTAAACGCCGGGCATCTGAACCGCTACCCGAATGCCTTCAGCGGCGGACAGCGCCAG
>CAZKIB010000031.1:22979-34906 GCA_964552425.1 uncultured Anaerolineaceae bacterium
TTTATTGTGGCGGATGAGCCGGTCTCGGCGCTGGATGTCTCCATTCAGGCGCAGATTCTCAACCTGCTTCAGGACTTGCAGGAAGAACTGAACCTGACCTACCTGTTTATTGCCCATGACCTGAGCGTGGTGGAACATATCGCGGACCGTGTGGCGGTGATGTATGTGGGGCGCATTGTCGAACTGAGCGAAACCGAGGATTTATACCTCAACCCCAAACACCCCTATACCGAAGCGCTGCTGTCCGCCGTGCCAAAGCCGGACCCACGCATCAAGGAAGAGCCGATCATTCTGGCGGGTGAAGTCGCCAACCCGGCCAATCCACCGATGGGCTGTTATTTTCACCCGCGCTGCAAGTATGCCAAAGACATCTGCAAGCGCGAGTCGCCGCCCCTGAACGAGGTGACACCGGGGCATTTTGCAGCGTGCCATTTTGCCAGTGAACTGAGTCTGGAAGGCGTGCCGGTATAGGGCTGCCTGCGATCAGCCTGGTAATCGTCGAAGTTTTTATGGGCTGTACGAGAGGATCGTGTGTCATGGAAGCAGTAATTTTACCCGACGGTGTCTGGCCGGCGATGATTACCCCATTGAAAGCGGACCTGTCGATTGACTGGCACGGCGTGGACGCCATGACGGACTGGTTGATTGAAATGGGTGTGGCCGGGCTGTTCGCTGTCGGGCAGTCCGGGGAAATGTTCAAACTCAGTGATGAAGAGCGGCTGGCGCTGGCGCAGCGGGTGGTCAGCCGGGCGGCGGGACGGGTCCCGGTGGTGGCTTCCGGTACATTTGGTGGCCCCATCAGCCAGCAGGCCCGGTTTATCCAGCAGATGGCTGACACGGGCGTGCGCGCGGTTACGGTGATTATCAGCGAACTGGCGGACAGCGCGGAAGGCGATGACACCTGGAAGGAACGCGCCGGGCAGCTTCTGGAACAGACCGGCGTTGTTCCACTGGCGCTGTACGAATGCCCGGAACCCTATCACCGCAAAATTTCACCCGATCTGCTCGGCTGGGCTGCACGGACAGGCCGCTTTTTCCTCCTGAAAGAAACATCACGCTCACTGGATGCCATCCAGGCAAAAATCGCTGCCAGCGCAGGAACCCCGCTACACCTGTTTAATGCTGATACGACCTCGCTGCTGGACTCCCTCAAGGCCGGTGCACGCGGCTACTGCGGAATCGCCGCGAATTTTTATCCTGATCTGCTGGTATGGTTGTGCGCGCATTTTCAGGACGAGCCGGAAATGGCCGCGCAGGTGCAGGCCGCGATGGGCGTGGCAGATGTGGCGCTGCATTACAAGTACCCGGTGTGCGCCAAGTATTATCGCCAGCGCGCCGGGATGGATATTCTGACCGGGAGCCGCGTCTCGCAGGCGCAGCTCGAAGCCTATGACAAACGGGTGCTGGATGCCATTGCTGTTGTAGCAGATCGCCAGCGGGACCTGCTGCGAATTTATCAATGATCCATACTGACTCCGGGTCAGGGATCGTGATATACAAGATAGGGGCCTGGGCTGTTGGGAACAGACCGCAGTCGGTCAGCGGCGCTGGACGGGGACGCTTATTCTGGTCGCACAAAAGGGACGGGCCTATCGACACAACACGCGGTTCGAATCGTTTGCATTCAACTAAAAATAGAAGCTAAGGAGTATTTCATTATGACGATCAGGAAGATAGCTGCCCGGTACTGGGCTATCTTGTTTGTGCTGGTACTCAGCTTTGTGCCATTGACCGTTTCCGCGCAGATGGAAGGGTTCTCGCCGCTGGATGCGTACCGTGTCTGGAACCTGTCCGATTATGAAGCCGAGACCGGCAGCACGATTGAGACCTTCAGCGAAGCGCCTATGCTGGCCGACAGGGTCGCAGCAGGCGAACTGCCCCCGCTGGAAGAACGCCTGCCGGTTCGTGAGGATATTCAGGTTGTGCAGCCGCGTGAAGGCATCGGGCAGTACGGCGGCGAAATTCGCTTTAACGCCACCAACCCGAACTCCTTTGGCAACACCGGGTTTTCGGCCTGGGATCAGCAGCTTGCCGGTCTTTCAACCAACTGGGAGGTGATCTTCCCGCAGATCGCCAAGAGCCTGGAAATGTCTGAAGACCTGACGACGATGACGGTGACATTCCGCGAAGGCATGAAGTGGAGCGACGGTACGCCCTTTACCACCGATGATGTGATGTTCTGGTATGAGGACATCATGCTCAACGAAGAACTGCCGAACCTGCCCTCGCAGCAGCAGCCCGGCGGGGAGCCTGTGCTTGTTGAAAAGGTGGACGACTTTACCGTGACCTTCACCTACGCACAGCCCTACCCGGCAGCGATCCCGCTGGCGGCCAGCCTGGCCCCCTTCGCGCCGCGCCAATAACTAGAAAAATGGCATATCGCCTATAACGAGGACGCCGCTCAGGTCGCCGCCGATGAAGGCTATGATACCTGGGCTGCTGCCTTCGAGTTTCATTACAACGGGCAGACCGGCCAGCTTGACTTTGACCCTGCTCTGCCGGTACTGAAGCCCTGGGTACTGGAGTCGATTGACGAATTTGGCAACAAGTTCTATGTGCGCAACCCGTACTACTGGAAGGTGGACACCGCCGGTAATCAACTGCCATATGTGGACCGTCAGGTGCGGGCGCTGCTGGCGGAACCCGAAGTCGTGATCCTCAATGTGCAGTCGGGCGACATTGACTATGGTTATTACAACATGTCCGTGAGCGACCTGCCGGTCCTCAAAGCTGGCGAGGAAGATGGGGATTACACCACGATTCTGTGGCCGGCCAGCCAGGGCGCGATGAGCAAGTACCAGTTCAACATTACGGTTGCCGACCCGGTGCTGAATGAAATCTTCAACGACCTGCGGTTCCGGCAGGCTATGTCGCTGGCGATTGACCGCGATGAAATCAACAACGTGCTGTTCTTCAACCTGGCGGTCCCGCGCCAGTGGGGTGTGCCTTCGGCGTCCCCGTTCTATGAAGACTGGATGGGCACGTACTTTGCGGATTATGACCCGGACCAGGCCAACGCCCTGCTGGATGAAATGGGGCTGGAACGCGGCGCGGATGGGATGCGGCTGCGCCCCGATGGCGAACCGCTGTCGATTGTGCTGTGGGACGCTATCAACCGTACCGCTCTGACCGAACTGGTCGCGGAATACTGGGAAGCGGTGGGCGTGAATGTCGAGATCAACCCCAGCACGCGTGAAGCCTTCCAGCAGGCGCTGCTGGCGAACGAGGTTCATGCCTCGGTCTGGTTCGCCGATGTCGTTTCCGAACTCGATATTTACCTGAACCCGATCTGGTTCCGCCCGCCCTATGGTATTGATTCAACCCCGGTGGGCGGCGGTCTGGCCTGGCGTACCTGGTGGCTGACAGGAGGCGCGGAAGGCGAAGAACCGGCAGACCCGTACTTTAGCGAGCAGATGGACCTGGTGGCCCAGTTCCAACTGACCGAACGCGGCTCGGAAGAGTATCTCGAATTGGGCACGCAGGTTGTCACCCGGACTGTCGAGCGTATGTACCATATCGGCACAGTCGGCGAAGCGCCAGAGGTGTTTGTTCGCTCGAACCGGCTGCACAACTTCCCGCCGGTGGATGGCACGATCTACATCAATCACCTGCGCAGCGGCCACTCTGACCAGTGGTACGTCAGCGAATAATCTCGCATTCCTGAAACGCGGGGGCGTTGTGCAGCGCGCCCCTGCGTCTCCACAAAAGGTATCTCCCCCATGCACTGGAACGAAGTTAAATATCAGCCAGAACTTGCCCGCACCTTTCTGGGCAGCCCCAGCATTGTGCGTCTGCCGGATGAATCGCTGCTGGCGACTCATGATTATTTTGGCCCCGGCTGCCCGCGCAACCATGAAGCTGAAGAAAGTCTGACCAGCGTGTACCGTTCGGAAGACAACGGTGGGACGTGGCAGAATATCACCCATATCATGAACTGCTACTGGAGTACGCTGTTTGTGCATCAGGGCAGTGTGTATATCTTTGGTGTCTCCCAGCAGTACGGCTCCATCGTGATCCGCCGCAGTGATGATGGCGGCTTTACCTGGACCAAGCCGGTGGATGACAAGAGCGGCCTTCTGTTCCGGGGCGGGGCCTTCCGCGAACCTCCCAATTACCACTGCGCCGCCATGCCGATTTTGTTCCACGAGGGGCGTCTGTATAAAGCCTTTGAGGACTGCACGCCCAATAACTGGGGGCGGGGATTTCAATCACTGGTGGTGTCCGCGCCGGTGGATGCAGATTTACTCGACGCGGCCAACTGGCGCATGACCAACAAACTGGCCTTTGACCCGGCCTGGGTTCCTGCGGAGTGGGGCCAGCTTGAAAATCCCGGCTGGCTGGAAGGCAATGTGGTGGCCGCGCCCGATGGCAGCCTGTGGAATATCCTGCGGTTTAACTCACGCCCGCTGGTGGACAAAGCTGCCTTTGTCCGCATTCATGGCGCAGGGGAACAGCTTTCGTTTGACCCCGCCACCGGCTTTCAGTTTTTTCCGGGCGGCATGACCAAGTTCAGCATCCGGCGCGACCCCGGAAGCGGCCTGTACCTCTCGCTGGTGAACAACAACACCGACCCGGCCTGGCCCAACCAGCGTAACGTGCTGTCGCTGGCGACCTCCGAGGATTTATGGCACTGGAAAGTCGTCAAAACGCTGATGACCGACGATACCGGCCTCAGCCATGAGGATTCCATCCGGCTGACCGGCTTCCAGTATGTCGACTGGCAGTTTGATGGGGATGATCTTATCTATCTGGTGCGGACAGCCTATCGCGGCGCGATCCGTTTTCATGATTCCAACCGCATTATTTACCGCGTGCTGAAAAACTATGCCGCTGCGCTGGAGTGACCACAAGACTTATGACCGCGAAAGTTCCCCTGCTTGCCAACGATTTTGTCACCCTGTACGAATCGCCCAATCCTGCCGGGGCCTACTGTTACACACCGGGCATTATCCGGCTGGAAAGCGGGCGGCTTCTGGCGACAATGGGCCTGGGCGGCCCGGAAGTGGGCGCGCTCAACCCGCCGGTTTCGTTCCCGCGTGCGGAACGCGGCTTTACCTTTGTCGGCAAAATCTTCACCAGCGACGATGGCGGCCAGACCTGGACGCACCGGGGCGATTTCCCGGCCATGCACGCCCGCCCGTTTATCGCCGGGAATCGCATCTACATTCTGGGGCAGGCCCGCGATCTGACGATTCTCTGCTCGGAAGACGAAGGCGAAAGCTGGTCCGCGCCGGTGAAGCTGACCGAAGGGGAATACTGGCATCAGAGCGCCTGCAACGTGCATTACGCCAACGGCTGCGTGTATCTGGTCATGGAGAAGCGCGTTTACTTCGAGCAGAAAGTCTGGCCGGTGCATGAGATGGCCCCGGTGCTGCTGCGCGCGCCGCTGGATGCTGACCTGATGCAGCGTGCAAGCTGGACCTTCGCTTCGGAACTGGCTTTTCAGGATGTGCTGCCGGATGGCCTGGACCTGATGGGCTTTCCTTTCTGGACGCCCTACGAGACACGCGGGATGGCTCCGCTGGGCTGGCTGGAAACCAACGTCGTCCAGTTTCTGGACCCGGATCATGTCTGGCACGATCCCACCGGACACACCTTTCATCTGTGGATGCGCGCCCATACCGGCGGCACAGGCTGCGCGGCCATCGCCAAAGTTATCGAAAACGCTGATGGCACAATGACCACTCAGATCGAAACCGTGCCATCCGGCCAGCGCGTGCTGTTTGTGCCCTGTCCTGGCGGGCAGATGCGTTTTCATGTGCTGTACGACGCTCAGACACAGTTATTCTGGCTGCTGTCGTCGCTGGCGTGGGACAGCATGACCCATATCGACAGACTGCCGCCGGATCGTTATAACCTGCCCAATAATGAGCGGCATGTGCTGGCGCTGCATTTCAGCAAGAACATGATCGACTGGCGGATGGCTGGCGTGGTGGCCCAGGGCGGCGGCCCCAGAGAAGCGCGGCACTATGCCAGCATGACGTTTGATGGTGATGATCTGCTGGTTCTCAGCCGTTCTGGCGACCACCGGGCCAAAACAGCGCACGATGGCAACCTGATTACATTTCACCGTGTCAGGGATTTTCGCGGGCTGGTCTACTAAATAGAGGCTGTTATGAACTTTTCAGCCTGGGCCGCCGATTGAAATCGACGGCAAGGTAAACCAAGTCCCGCTGGGACTGGAGCAGTCGGACCTGAATCCCGCAGGGATTTGAGGTGCTTTGCCGGATAGGCTGCGCACTGTCCGGCACGAAAAAAGTGCATAACACGCTCTGGTCAGCGTAACTGATGATTGGCGCGCCGCGCCAGCAGGGAAGGGGTGGCCGGGACATAGCCCATACGGCGTGAAATTTCCTGCGCGGTGTACAGCAGGTCCGCGCTGAGTTCGGGGGCGCGTGCGGCGATAATTTCAGGGTCCAGCCCCGAAATGCTGCACCCGCCCACCGGTTTGCCATGTCCGTCCCGAATGGCTGCGCCCAGGCAGAACGTACCCCGTTCATGCTCCTGATTATCGATGGAATAACCGCGCTGGCGGGTGCGTTCCAGTTCCTCGAAAAGCTGGTTCCTGTCGGTGAAGGTGTTCTCGGTAAAGCGTGGCAGGCCCGTTCGTTGAATCAGCGCCTCGACCTGATCCTGTGGCAGCGCCGCGAGAATCGCCTTGCCGACGCCGGTACAGTGAGGCTGAACCCGGTCCCCGATGGCGCTGCGGGCCATCAGGCGGTTGCTGGTTTCAATGGCATAGATATACAGCACATCATCACCATCGAGGTACGTGAGATAGACCGATTCTTTGGAAGTATCCGCCAGTTCGCGCAGCAGCGGGGCGGCCCGGTCCCGCAGTTCGGCATTCACCCGCGCCGATTGGGTCAGCGAGATAACGGCTGTGCCCAGCGCGTAATAATCGTCGTTGACCTTCTCAATGAAGCCGCGCGAGACCAGCGTATTCAGGAGATTGTGGGCGGTGCTTTTGGGCATTTTGAGGCGTTTGCTGATCTGCGCCAGAGAGAGATACGGCTCTTCCGGTGTAAACACATTCATCAAATCAATCGCCTTCAACACCGATTGGATCATGGTTCGAGTCTCCACACGCCATCAGGGGTGGGCCTAGAGGCTGCCGGACAGATCGGTCTGAAATAGAAATTTTGCTTAATAAGTTAAACCTATAACACTCCGTTTGTCAAATGTCATTCATAATTATAGAATCGCATCCTACTATAGTAAACGCTGTGAATAACGCGGGGTCGCGCTACAATAAAAATGTCGTTCGTTTACATGGGCTGCTGCCATGTCTCGTAAAAACCGAAATCTGCCCCGACCCCAGAAGATGCGCCTGAAGGATAACCATACCTGGAAAGCGCCCAAAGGTTACAAGATCGTGGTGATGGATCGCGGCGCGGTCAGCTTCAACGTACCCGAAAAATGGATTCTGACCAAGATGGAACCGCTGGAACTGCACGATGCCGAACCGCCCAACGACAACGCCCGGATCATGGTGTCTTTCTGGCGGACGCCGCCGGGTGTGGATTGGACCGGCCTGCCGCTGCCGGAACTGCTGCTCAAATCCACCGAGGATACCGCGCGCGATACCCTGGAAATCAGCAGCCTCACGCTTTACCCGCGTGATGATCTTGAACTGGTCTGGATCGCCTACCGCTTCCTCGACAAGGATGAGCAGCGCGAAGCCTGGTCACGGGTGGCGCTGGCGCGCGGCTGGGATATTCACACGCTCATCACCTTCGATTACTGGGTAGACGACGCGAAAAAATGCCAGCCTGTCTGGGATGAAGTCCTGCGTTCGCTGCAACTGGGACGCTCGATTGAAGACCCGACCAGAGGCGCGGTGGTGCATTAAGCACCCTGGGGCGCTGGCGCAAACAATCAGGAACGCTCAGTCTGAACAGGTTCATTCACCGGTGTGAGCGGGCGTTCACCGCGCAGCACAGCAGCGACGTTCTGGGCGCACAGCAGACGCGCGTCATGGCGGCTGGCGGTTGTGCCCCCACCGACATGCGGGGCCAGCACCACATCGTCCCGATGCAGCAGCGCCGGGTGAACTTCCGGCTCTTTTTCAAACACATCCAGCCCGGCCCCGGCCAGATGCCCGCTTTCCAGCGCGGCGACCAGCGCGGGTTCATCGACCACCGGGCCGCGCGCCATGTTGATGAGGTACGCCCCCGGTTTCATCTGCGCCAGCCGCCTGGCATCGAACAGGTGATGAGTCTCCGGCAGCAGCGGCACATGCAGCGAGACAAAATCGGCCTCTTGCAGCAGCGCGTCCAGGGTGCGAAATTCAGGGTCATCACTGGCCTTCCGCCGGGTATAGATGATCTTCATGCCGAAGGCGCGGGCGCGGTGGGCCACAGCCTGCCCGGTGCGTCCGTAACCGACGATGCCGAGTGTCTGACCGCGCAGCAGCAGGCCATCCCACACACCCGGTTCGAAGCGTTTCCACTGGCCGGCGCGGATATAGCGGTCCCCCTTCACCAGCATCCGCGCCACTGCCAGAATCATCGCCAGCGTAAAGTCGGCAGTCGCTTCATAGAAAGCGTCCGGTGTATTGGTGGCCCACACGCCGCGCGCGGCCATCAGGTCGGTTGGCAGATTGTTGTATCCGGCGGCGACATTGGCGACGATGCGCAGGTTCGGGGCATGGTCGAGCAGTTCTTCATCCACGCGCAGTTCGCCCTGGTTGATGATGCCGGCCAACTGCGGCGCGAGGCGCAGAACTTCTTCGCGTGGGGTCGTCAGTCCGCCATCCGGGCCGAGGGTGATTTCAGCCAGACCACGCAGGGGTTCCAGAATCGTATCGGGCACGGTGTTGGTAATCAGTACATGCGGCAGAGGCATTCTGTAAGGAGCCTTTCGTAAGAAGGGGTTCAAATAAGGTCTATTCTACACGGAATTGAAATGCACACGTATGATAAACCCCATTCTAACCCCCGCCTGTTCCGGCCTGTTTTTCAGGGATGTGTGGGCGAAATCAATGCTTGCAAATCCCCTGTTTGTTGCTATGATGACTTCATCCACAGACGCCAGCGAGTCACAGGGAGCGACAGGGTGAAGGTCATCACCTTCCGTTTTGATGTTTGGTTGCGCGACCACACTCTCCAACAACATGGCTGGACGCAAACCGCCCTACAGTCCGGTATAAACACACTCACGGGTTGTTCCATCACCCGTGTTTTTTTTGTAAAGGGCACGCTCTCACAGGCCGAAGCGGATCATCTGGGACGCACTCTGCTGGCGGATACCGTCGTGGAGGACTACGCGGTGACGACAGTGGGCGAGGAAAACCCGCCGCTGCCTGGGCCGGCCAGCCACACGATTGATGTCACCCTGCTGCCCGGTGTCACCGACCCGGTGGCTGATAACCTCGTCCACGCCGCCCACCAGTTGGGCATTACAGCGGTAGAGCAGGCTGCTACCGGACAGCGTTATCTGCTGCAAGGCACTTTAACCCCCGACCAGTTAAACCGGCTGGCGACGGATGTGTTTTCCAACCCGGTCATCCAGCGTTACCAGATTGACCAGCCCATCATGCCGCCGTTTGTCGAGCATCAGGCCGTTGATGAAACGGTGGACAGTGTGCCCGTGCGCGAAGCGGACGCCGGTGAACTGCTGGCGATCAGCGCGGAGCGGCGTCTGGCGCTCAATCTCGAAGAAATGCGGGCGCTGCAAGATTATTTTCGGCAGGAGGGGCGCGACCCCACCGACGTGGAACTGGAGATGATCGCCCAGACGTGGAGCGAACACTGCGTCCACAAAACCTTTCGTGCCACCATCCATTACACCGGCCCTGTTCCGGGCGCGCCGGCGGATTCAGCGCCGGTTCAGCAGACCATCGACAGTCTTCTGCGCACCTACATTCGCGCGGCGACGGAAAAAGTGAACAAACCCTGGGTGCGTTCGGCTTTTGTCGATAACGCCGGGATCATCGCCTTTGACGAGCAGTTTGATCTGGCGTTCAAGGTCGAGACTCATAATCACCCCTCGGCGATTGAACCTTTTGGTGGGGCCAATACGGGCGTTGGCGGTGTCGTGCGCGATATTCTGGGCGTCAGTGCGCGCCCGATTGCCAACACCGATATTTTATGTTTCGGTCCGCCGGACCTGGATGCCACGCGCCTGCCTGAAGGGGTGCTGCATCCCCGCCGCATCGCCGATGGGGTGGTGCATGGGGTGGAAGATTACGGCAACAAAATGGGCATCCCCACCGTGAATGGGGCCATTCTGTATCATCCCGGCTATACCGCCAATCCGCTGGTGTTCTGCGGCTGTCTCGGCCTGCTGCCGCGTGAGATGCACCCGACAGGCGCGCGTCCCGGTGATCTGATTGTCGTGATTGGCGGGCGCACCGGGCGTGATGGCCTGCGCGGGGCGACCTTTTCCAGCATGGAGATGGACGGAACCACTGGCGAGGTAGCCGGCAGCGCGGTCCAGATCGGCCATCCGATTATGGAGAAGCAGGTGCAGGAAGTGGTGCTGCGGGCGCGGGATGCGCGGCTTTACAGCGCCATCACGGACTGCGGCGCGGGCGGCCTGTCCTCGGCAGTCGGCGAGATGGGCGCGGAAACTGGCGCGCGCGTCCAGCTTCAGAGTGTGCCGCTCAAATACCCTGGTCTGCGCCCCTGGGAAATCTGGCTGAGCGAAGCGCAGGAACGCATGGTGCTGGCCGTGCCGCCGGAAAACTGGGCCGCGCTGCAAAGCATCAGCGCCGGGCAGAATGTTGAGGCGGTCTGCATCGGTGAATTTGATGGTTCCGGGCGCTTGACCCTGTATTATGGGGAACGACTGGTGGGCGATATGGCGATGGCGTTTCTGCACGAGGGCATCCCCACCCGCCAGCTTGAAGCCGTGTGGTCGCCGCCGCCGGTGGTGGAAAGTCCGGCGGATCAGATTGAACCAGATTATGCCGGTACGCTGCTGAAACTGCTGGCGCATCCCAATATCCGCAGCAAAGAAGCTGTCGTGCGCCGCTACGACCATGAAGTACAGGGCGGCACAGTTATCAAGCCGTTTGTCGGCGCTGCGGAACACGGTCCCGGCAACGCCTCGGTGCTGGTTCCACTGGAAACGAAACATCATACGAATGGCGCGGGTTATCCCAAAGGCGTCGCCATTGGGAACGGCATCTGCCCGCAGTATGATGATCCTTACGCGATGGCCTGGGCCGCTGTCGATGAAGCGCTGCGCAATGTTGTGGCGGTAGGCGCGGACCCGGATCAGATCGCCATTCTCGATAACTTCTGCTGGGGCAACCCCAACCTGCCGGATCGTCTCGGCAGTCTGGTACGCTGCGCGCAGGGCTGTTACGACGCGGCAGTCGCATATGGTGTCCCGTATATCTCCGGCAAGGACAGCCTCAACAACGAATATGCCGACACCGACGGCCAGCGCCACGCGATCCCCGGCACACTGCTCATCTCAGCGGTGGGAATCGTGCCGGATGCACAGCGCGCGGTCACGATGGACCTGAAGCAGCCCGGCAATCGGCTGTACATTATCGGCGAAACCTATGACGAACCGGGCGGCAGCCATTATCACCTGATTCACTGCCTTCAGGGTGGCAGGGTTCCGCAGCCGAACCCGAAGGCTCCTGCGATCATGCGGGCGCTGCACAAAGCGATTCGGGCCGGGCTGGTGCGGGCCTGCCACGACCTCAGCGAAGGCGGCCTCGCGGTAGCGCTGGCGGAGATGAGCCTGGCCGGGCGGCTGGGCGCGGACATTGAACTGCCCGAATCGGTTTCGCCGGTGACACTCCTGTTTTCGGAATCGCTGGCGCGTTTTGTGCTGGAAGTTGCGCCGGAAGATGAAGCCGCGCTCCAGAATATGCTCGTAAATATCCCCTATGATTACCTCGGTACGGTGAACCACAGCGGCATTCTGACCCTGCGGTCAGGCAGCACGACCCTGTTCAGCCTGCCGGT
>CAZKIB010000031.1:34930-35856 GCA_964552425.1 uncultured Anaerolineaceae bacterium
TGGCGCGATCAAGTTATCTCAGATACCGCAGTGGGTTTAAGCCCACTGTCTGATGGCTCAGAGGCAAATCGTGAACCAGATCCTCTCAGCACTGGGCACTCAGCACTTGGCATGTCATTCACGCAAAAGCAAGTGCTGATCCTGCACGCCAATGGCACAAACCGCGACCATGACGCGGCGCTGGCCTGTGATCTGGCGGGTGGCGTACCGGAAATTGTCCATGTCAACCAGCTTCTCAGCGGCGAAAAACGCCTGCTGGATTATCACCTGCTGATTGTGCCGGGCGGCTTTTCCTACGGCGATGACCTGGGCGCGGGGGTGCTGTGGGCGCTGGATTTGCACAGCCGCTTCAGTGACGACGTGCTGCGCTTTGTCGAGCAGGGCCGCCCGGTCCTGGGCATCTGCAACGGCTTTCAGGCGCTGGTCAAAGCCGGTCTGCTGCCGGGGCCGGACTATGTGCAGGACGGGCAGCGCGCTGTGACACTGACCCGCAATGAATCGAGCCGCTTTGAATGCCGCTGGGTATACCTCCAGCCGAACCCGGCCAGTCACAGTCTGTTTCTGCGCGGGCTGGATGAACCGATTTACTGCCCGGTGGCGCACGGTGAAGGGCGCGTCGCCGCGCGTGATGAGGCGGCGCTGAACGCGCTGGTGAACGATGGCCTGGTGGCGCTGCATTATGTCGAGGCGGATGGCAGCCCGGCGGTTTATCCGGGCAACCCCAACGGCTCGGCTTTGAGTATCGCCGGCCTGACGAACCGGGCCGGTAATGTGATGGGACTAATGCCGCACCCTGAAGACCACATTTTCCCCTGGCAGCATCCTCGCTGGCAGCGCGGCGAAGGTGGACTTTCGGGTTTGTGGCTGTTCAAAAATGGCATTCAGAATTCATAAGGAGTATGTGAAGTGCTGACGCACGAGGAACT
>CAZKIB010000031.1:35888-37233 GCA_964552425.1 uncultured Anaerolineaceae bacterium
GTGGACCTGGCCGGATGGGGCGAGAAGCAGACCGGCAAAGTCCGCGACATTTATTCCCAGGACGGTCAGCGGGTGCTGATAACCACTGACCGTGTTTCCGCCTTTGACCGCGTGTTGGGGGCCATTCCGTTCAAGGGCCAGGTGCTGAACCAACTGAGCGCCTGGTGGTTCGATCAGGTCCGCGACGTGGTGGCAAATCATGTGATCGCTGTGCCCGACCCGAATGTGACCATCGCTCATGAGGCCGAAGTGCTGCCTGTCGAGGTGATCGTGCGTGGTTACATTACCGGCGTGACTTCGACTTCGCTGTGGACTTTGTACGATAAAGGCGAACGCAAACCCTACGGTATTTCGCTGCCGGATGGTCTGAAGAAGAATGATCCGCTGCCGACGCCAATTATCACCCCGACGACCAAAGCCACCGGCGGCGCGCATGATGAACGCCTGACCCGTGACGAAATTCTGGAACAGGGCCTTGTTGAAAGGTCTCTGTGGGAACAGGTGGAGCAGTCGGCACTGGCGATTTTCGCGCGCGGTCAGCAGGTCGCGCGGCAGGCCGGGCTGATTCTGGTGGATACCAAGTACGAATTTGGCCTGATTGATGGCAAACTGGCGCTGGTGGATGAAGTCCATACGCCGGATTCCAGCCGTTACTGGATTGCCGATACCCTTGTGCCGGGGCAGGAGCCGCAGAATTTTGACAAGGAATTCCTGCGGTTGTGGTTTGTCGAACATGGCTACCGGGGTGAGGGCCAGCCGCCGCCGATGCCCGCCGAGTTTATCGCCCAGGCCGCAGAACGCTACATCGCCGCTTATGAACGCCTGACCGGACTCACCTTCATGCCCGGCGAACAGCCCGCGGATGCCCGCATCGCCCGCGCTCTTGAAGCTTATCGCGCGACAGCGTAAAGGAGGCGGTACTGTGCAGTCATTTGTGGTTATTCTCATGGGTTCACGCTCGGACATGGATCATGCCGAAGCGATTGTCGAGGGACTGAAGGGCTTTGGTATCCCTGCGGAAGTGCGCATCGGCTCGGCGCACAAGACCCCAGCGCACGCGCTGAAGATTATTGAACAGTACGAGGCGGATACGCGCCCGAAAGTGTATCTCACCATCGCGGGGCGCTCGAATGCCCTCAGCGGTTTTGTGGATGCCCAGGTATCCGCGCCGGTGATCGCCTGCCCGCCGCCTTCATCCAGTTATGGCGGTGCGGATATTTACTCCTCGCTGCGGATGCCCGGCGGTGTGGCCCCGGCGGTGGTGCTGGAGCCGGCGAATGCAGCGCTGCTGGCGGCCAAAATTCTGGCGCTGGAAGCTGCTAACCAGACGCAAGGGATGGCCCAT
>CAZKIB010000031.1:37243-37926 GCA_964552425.1 uncultured Anaerolineaceae bacterium
AAAGCGCGGGTGGTCGATTTTCAACAGGCCAGCCGTGACAAAATTCTGCAAGATGATGCTGCCATTCAGTATGCGGTGTCTGAGTCTGAGGACGCCTGAATGGACAGCGCACAGACCCACGATCTCATGGATTACATGGACGACAAGCCGCGTGAAGAATGCGGCGTTTTTGGCATTTATGCGCCAGGGCGCGAGGTGGCGCGGCTGACCTTTTTCGGGCTGTACGCGCTGCAACATCGCGGTCAGGAAAGCGCCGGCATCGCCACAGGGGATGGCTACCGGGCCTACAGCCACAAAGGGATGGGGCTGGTCTCGCAGGTCTTCACCGAGGAGAATCTCGCCCCGCTGGTCGGGCACATGGCGATTGGTCACAACCGCTATTCAACCACCGGCGGCGTGCATATCCGCAACGCGCAGCCCTATATCATCGAAACGCTTCATGGCCCGCTGGGTCTGGCGCATAATGGCAACCTGACCAACGCCTTGCAGCTTCGCCAGATGCTGCTTCAGCGCGGTGTCGGCCTGATGTCCTCCACCGATACGGAGATGATGACCCAGATTCTGGCCGCGCCAGTGGAGTTGTGGGAAAGCGCCGGGATGTATGTCGAGAACTCGGTGGGCGACCACTGGGTTCCGCGCATCCGCGCCATGATGCAGATTGTGGATGGCGCCTATTCGCTGGC
>CAZKIB010000031.1:37936-39515 GCA_964552425.1 uncultured Anaerolineaceae bacterium
GATCATCACCCGCGACGCGGTCTACGCGGTGCGTGACCCGCATGGCCTGCGCCCGCTGTCGCTCGGCAAACTGGCGGAAGGCTATGTCGTCGCGTCGGAAACCTGCGCGTTCGGCACGATTGGCGCGGAGTACCTGCGCTACATCGAGCCAGGCGAAATTGTCCGGCTGGACGCCAGTGGGGTGACATCCTATGAAGGGCTGAAACCCCGCAAGCGCGCACTGTGTGTGTTCGAGTACGTCTACTTCGCCCGGCCTGATTCGCTGCTGGATGGGCAGGCCATCCACCGGGCGAGGCAGAACATGGGGCGGCGGCTGGCAGAAGAAGCCCCGGCGGACGCGGATATTGTCATCCCTGTGCCGGACTCAGCCACCCCGGCAGCGATTGGCTACAGCCTGCAATCGGGCATCCCCTTCAGCGAAGGGCTGATTAAAAACCGTTATATCGGGCGCACCTTTATTCAGCCGGACAATAAACTGCGCCAGCAGGGTGTCCATCTCAAGTTCAATGCGCTCACTTCCAACCTGAAGGGCAAGCGTGTGGTGCTGGTGGATGATTCGATTGTGCGCGGCAACACTGCCGGGCCATTGGTGCAGCTTGTGCGCGATGGCGGCGCGGCAGAGGTGCATGTGCGCGTGTCGTCCCCGCCGGTGCGCCACCCCTGCTTTATGGGTGTGGATATGGCGACCTACAAGGAACTGATCGCCCACAATCTGGATATTCAATCCATTGGCGAACATATCGGCGCGGACAGCCTCGATTACCTCAGCCTGCCGGGGATGCTGGACGCGATCAGCCAGACAATCGGTTTTCAGAATACCTACTGCACGGCCTGTTTTTCCGGCGATTATCCGATCAAAATACCGGACTGGCTGTTTGAAACCGAGCGTAACAAGCTGCAATTCGAGTGGATGTAGGCGGCATGACGACCAACAACGTGCTGGTAATCGGCTCAGGCGGGCGGGAACATACGCTCGCCTGGGCGCTGTCACGTTCGCCGCAGGTAGCGCAGGTCTATGTCGCGCCGGGCAATGCCGGGACGGAATGGCCGGCGAACGACGCGGCGGCGGGTCTGCAACCGCGTGCTGCCTCCCGGAATGTGAATATTCCGGCAGACGATTTCCCCGCGCTGCTGAACTTCGCGCGGAGGGAACACATCGCGCTGACAGTGGTGGGGCCGGAAGTGCCGCTGGCCGCCGGCATTGTCGATGCTTTTCAGGCCGCCGGGTTTCAGGTATTCGGTCCAACACAGGCCGCCGCGCAGTTGGAAGCCTCTAAAGTTTTTTCCAAAGAGTTTATGCGCGCACACAGCATCCCGACAGCGGATTATGCCGCGTTCACTGACTACGAGGCGGCGCGCCGGTACGTGGCTCTGGTGGATCGCCCAATGGTGGTAAAGGCGGATGGGCTGGCGGCGGGTAAAGGCGTGCTGGTGTGCGACACGGTTGGAGAAGCGGAGTCCGCGCTGCGCCAGATCATGCAGGAACGGGTCTTTGGCGCGGCCGGCGATACGGTCATCATCGAGGAGCGCCTGACCGGGCGGGAAATTTCCGTGCTGGCCTTCTGTGATGGCAAAACCG
>CAZKIB010000031.1:39553-43623 GCA_964552425.1 uncultured Anaerolineaceae bacterium
CAAACGCGCTCTGGACGGCGATCATGGTCTTAATACTGGCGGGTTGGGGGCCTTTGCGCCCACGCCAGATGTGTCTCGGGAACTGATAGAGGAAGTCATTCAGACCGTTTTGCAGCCAACCATAGATGGCATGGCGGCGCGCGGCACACCCTATGTCGGGGTGCTGTATGCCGGTCTGATGCTGACACCCGATGGCGCGCGCGTGCTGGAGTTCAACTGCCGCCTCGGTGATCCCGAAGCGCAGGTGATTCTGCCGCTGCTGGCGACGGATTTGTACGCGGTGCTGGTGGCCTGCATCACGGGGCGGTTGCATGAGATGAGCCTTCGCTGGTATGAACAGTCCTGCGCGACGGTGGTGCTGGCCTCACCGGGTTATCCGGGCAGTTATCCTACCGGTTTGCCCATCGGCGGGCTGGACTCGCTGGCTGAACAGGGCGACGTGATCGCTTTCCATGCCGGAACCGCGCTGAAGGACGGTCAGGTGGTGACGGCCGGCGGGCGTGTGCTGGCGATTACAGCGCTGGGTGGGGATTTGCCCGACGCTTTGAACACGGCTTACAGCGGTGTTGGTCACATCCACTTTGACGGGATGCACTACCGCCGCGATATTGGCCGGACAACAGCAGGAGAAACACTGTGACTTCCGAAAGCCAGTACGCCCGCGCGGGGGTGAATATCGACGCCGGACAGCGCGCGGTGGATCTGATGAAAGCGGCGGTGCGCGCCACGTATACGCCGGCGGTACTGTCCGATGTGGGCAGCTTCGGCGGGTTATTCTCAGCCGCCGCGCTCAAGGGAATGGACACGCCGGTGCTGGTCGCCTCGACAGACGGTGTGGGCACAAAGACCCGCGTGGCGGCCCGCCTGAACCGCTGGGATACCGTCGGGCAGGACCTGGTCAATCACTGCATCAACGATATTCTGGCGCAGGGGGCCGAACCCCTTTTCTTTATGGATTATGTGGCGTCCAGCCGGCTGGAACCGGAGCAGATCGCGGCGGTGGTGGGGGGCATGGCGCTGGCCTGCCAGCAGGCCGGGTGTGCGCTGCTCGGCGGCGAGACTGCCGAAATGCCGGGTGTGTACGCGCCGGGCGAAATCGACGTGGTCGGCACGATTGTAGGCGTCGTCGAACGATCCCGGTTGATTGATGGTTCGCGCATCCAGCCGGGCGATGCGATTCTGGCGCTGCCATCCACCGGCCTGCACACCAACGGCTACTCGCTGGCGCGGGCGGTGCTGGCGGACCTGGACTGGACACAACCGCACCCGGAACTGGGCACATCCCCCGGCGAAGCGCTGCTGGCTGTGCATCGCGGCTATCTGAACGAGGTACGCGCCCTGTGGAACGCCAGTGTCGACGTGCGCGGGCTGGCCCACCTGACCGGCGGCGGGCTGATCGACAATCTGCCGCGCATTCTGCCAGCGGGAACCGGCGCGCTGGTGCGGCGCGGGACATGGCCGGTGCTGCCGATTTTCCGGCTCATCCAGCGTCTGGGCAGCGTGGACGAAGCCGAGATGTTTCGCGTGTTTAACATGGGTATGGGGATGCTGGTCGTCATTCCTTCAGAACAGGTCGAGCAGGCACAGGCGGCGCTGGCCGAAAGTTACCGCGTCGGTGAGATTATCGCTGGCGCTGCGGGTGTGACGATCACCGGAGGGGCGGAATGACAGCCCGTCTGGTTGTGATGATCTCCGGTTCCGGCACGAATTTGCAGGCCCTTATGGATGCCATCGCCGCTGGGACGCTGGATGCGCAAATCGCGCTGGTCGTCTCAAATCGCAAGGCTGCGTATGGGCTGGTGCGGGCGGAGCAGGCTGGTATTCCGACACGCTACTTTCCACTCAAGCCCTACACTGACGCCGGTAAGGAGCGCGCCGCTTATGATGCCGATCTCGCGCAGGCCATTCTTCCTCATGCGCCTGATCTGATCGTGCTGGCCGGGTGGATGCACATTCTGGGGCCGGCGTTTCTGGATTGTTTTCCGCGCCGCGTGATTAATCTGCACCCCGCCTTACCGGGCGCGTTCGCCGGGATCAACGCCATCGAGCGTACCTATGAGGCTTATCAGAACGGTGAAGTGACCGGGGGCGGCTGCATGGTGCATTACGCTATCCCGGAAGTGGACGCCGGGGCTGTGATCGTGCAGGAAGCTGTGCCTATCCAGCCGGGTGACACGCTGGCCGACTTTGAAGCGCGCCTGCACGCCGCTGAACATCGCATTCTGGTCGAGGCCGTGCGGCGCTGTATCGCGGGGTAGTACATGGCACACATTTACGTTGCCGGTCCACTGTTTAACACCCACGAACGGGCTTATCTGGAGCAGATCGCCGGGGCGCTGGAACAGGCCGGGCACACCACATTCCTGCCCCACCGTGACGCCGGGCTGCTGGCCGAGATCACGCCCGAAAGCCGCCAGCGGATTTTCCGCGCGGACCTCGCGGCGCTGGATGCCTGCGATGTGTGCGTGGCGCTGCTGACCGGCCCGGATCATGACTCCGGCACATGCGCCGAACTCGGCTACATGTATGCGCAGGGCAAACCGTGCTTTGGTATCACCGACGATATTCGCTGGCTGAATAACCTCATCTGGGGCCTGTGTGGGGAAGGTGAGCGGCTCGCCCGGACCATCCCCGAACTGGTGGCGAAGGTGGGCGACTCAGCGCTGCGCTAAGGCGGCTCGCGCCTGACCGGGCCAGTTGACTGTGCCGCCGTAGACCCCCGCCGCTGCGAGGTCCGGCACAAGTTCCGGCTTTGTCACCTGCCAGACACGCACCTGCAAGCCGGCTGCATGGGCGTTTTCCACCAGCGCCGGGTTTTGCAGCAGGGTTTCAGCCGGCGGGCAAATCTGCGACAAACCAGCGTCCTTTACCTGAGCAATGGCAGACTCGCTCCATTCACGTGTCAGCCAGCCGACGGTGGCATCTGGCGCGGCCTCTCGGAGTTTGACTGCGCTGCCGAACCAGAAGGATGTAAAGTGCGTCCGTGCCCATCGTTCCGGCGTGGTCAGGTCGCGCACCAGATGCGCCAGGGCAGTTTCGACGCCCGGCATTTTCACTTCCCAACAGAACGGAATTTTGTTTCCAAATTCGCGCTGCGCCGCCGCGACAGTCAGTAAATCCGGCTTGATAGCGCGCAGTTCGCTGATGCGACTGGCCGCGACCAGGTGGCCGGAAATGTCGAAGTCATGTTCCAGTACCAGCACGCCGTCCTGCGTGATCTGTACGTCGGTTTCAATCATGTCGGCCTGCTGTTCGATGGCAAGACTGAAGGCCGCAGCGGTATTATCGGGCGCATCGGCAGACGCGCCGCGATGGGCGATGCACATGAAGGTCATGTTTCTGGCTCTCTCAAAAGGTATTTTGTGTTCGGATAAAAACGCAAAAGGACTCCTTTTGCAGAGTCCTTTTCTTGTGGGTTCAGGGACCAAATTATGCCTGAGCGGGCGCGTAATCAATATCCGTCAGCACGTCGACGATGACCTGCCAGCTCGCAGGGTCCACCCATTCGACAGTCACCTGCCGGGTATCCACCGCGCCATCCACTTTCTGGACGCCATCAATCTGGCTCAGTTCATTTTTGATGGTCCGCACGCAGCCATCGCAGCCGATATTGGGAACCACAAACGTTTTGCTGGACACAGGTAATACTCCTTCTTTGCATTCTTTTCAGGTCAATTATATACCCCTGTGGGTATAGGTGCTATAGCCAATCTACATCCCTGAATAGTGCAATTCAGCCTGAACTTCGGGGCTGGTTTCATGGACAGCCAGCCGGCGCAGCGCATCAATCCGGGCGGCAATCTCCCGCGTACCAGCGGACTGGAATCATCCAGCAGCCTCACAAGCGCGGGAATGGACACCTCCAGTTGGTTGTTTGCCGCCGCAATGCAGGCATTCCGCACCAGTCGTTCGCGCCTGATCCGGTAGATTGGTGAGCCGGTGTAGCGCGCTCTGAAAGTCAGATCATCCAGCCTCAGCAGATCAACCAGGCGGGGCGCAATTGCATCAAAGTTCGCTGGCTGGAAGGCAGCTTCGGCAGTGAACCCGGCAAAACGCTGGAAGGGACAGAC
>CAZKIB010000032.1:0-231 GCA_964552425.1 uncultured Anaerolineaceae bacterium
CGTACATTACTGTAGGCATGACCACCGTGCCGGACGAGCGCGGCTATTATGGCGAGTTCGGCGGGCGCTTCGTGCCGGAAACACTTATTCCGGCACTGGATGAACTGACCGCTGCGTATCAGGAGGCGATGAACGACCCCGCTTTCCAGCAGCGGTTGGCGCATTTGCAGGCGACTTACACCGGACGCCCGACTCCGATCACCTACGCAAAGCGGCTGTCGGAAGCGCTTG
>CAZKIB010000032.1:262-6046 GCA_964552425.1 uncultured Anaerolineaceae bacterium
CGAAGACCTGGCGCACACCGGCGCGCATAAAATCAACAACGCGCTCGGTCAGGCGCTGCTGGCCCAGCGCATGGGCAAACAGCGGGTCGTGGCGGAAACCGGCGCCGGCCAGCACGGAGTCGCCAGCGCCACCGTTTCGGCACTGCTGGGGCTGGACTGTCACGTCTATATGGGCAGCGTCGATATTGCCCGGCAGCAGCCCAATGTCTTTCGCATGAAGCTGCTCGGCGCGGAAGTGATCCCGGTGGAAAGCGGCAGCAAAACACTCAAGGATGCCATCAACGAGGCGATCCGTGATTGGGTGACAAACGTGCGCGACACATTTTACCTGTTGGGTTCGGCGCTGGGGCCGCACCCGTACCCGATGATGGTGCGCGATTTTCAAAGCGTCATCGGGGTTGAGGCGCGCGGGCAGATGCTCGATCAGGCCGGGCGACTGCCGGATGTGTGCGTGGCCTGTGTGGGCGGGGGCAGCAACGCCATTGGTCTGTTTCACGCCTTCCGCGATGACGATCAGGTGGACCTGATTGGTGTCGAGGCGGGCGGACGAGGCATTGAAGGCGGCGAACATGCGGCACGTTTTGCGGACCCGGCGGTGGGGCGGCCCGGTGTGCTGCACGGCACACGTTCCTTCGTTCTGCAAAACGAAGACGGCCAGATCATGAACACACACAGCGTTTCCGCCGGGTTGGATTACGCCTCTGTTGGGCCGGAACACGCTTATCTGAGGGCACTGGAACGAGCCTACTACACCTTCGCCACTGATGACGAAGCGCTGGATGCTTTCCAGAAACTCAGCCAGCTTGAGGGCATTATCCCGGCGCTGGAAAGTTCTCACGCGGTAGCCGAAGCCATCAAACGCGCGCCAACCTTGTCGAAGGATTCGATCATTCTGGTCAATCTGTCCGGGCGCGGCGATAAGGACCTGGACACGGTTATCAAAGAATTGGGTAAACATGGCTGACCTCACCTGTGTGGGCGCGATTCTGGTGAATCCCGCCGGTCGCATTCTGTTGCAGCAGCGCGAAAATAAACCGGGGCTGATGTATCCCGGCTGTTGGACCACTTTTGGCGGGACAGTCGAACCTGGTGAAACGCCTGATGAAGCGATGCGCCGCGAACTGCTGGAAGAGATTGAACTCGAACCAGCGATGCGCCTGTGGAAAGTGTGGGATAACCCGATTGCATCTACTGGTGTGGTGGTCGAACAGTATGTGTATGTCGGTTCGATTGATCTGGAAGCGGATGACATTACGCTGAACGAAGGGCAGGCACTCGCTTTCTTCGGGCCGGATGACCTGGATACACTGCCTATCGCCTTCGGTTTTGGGCGTGTGTTTCGTGAGTTTTTTGCCGAACAGGAGAACAGTTAATGACCGTCGCGCTGGCAGCAGCCTGGAATCCACGCGGGGAACTGAGCCGTTTTGAACGGCTTTTTCCGGCGTTGAAGGCGGTCTACCACCAGATGGTGATTACTCTGCCGCCGCAGGTGGACGCTGAGGTGGTTGAAAACCTGCGTATAAAGCCACAGGTCGCGCCAGTGGTGACGCCTTCGTGGCCGCAGGGTCGTTATCTGTCCATCAGAATGGCGCTGGAAACCGGAGCCGATTATATCCATTATGTCGATTTTGACCGCCTGCTGCGCTGGGTCGAAACCCAACCTGATGAATGGCGGGAAACTGTGCGCATGGTTACACGCTCGGACTGTCTGGTGATCGGGCGAACCCCGCAGGCGTGGGATACACACCCGCACGCCCTGCGGGACACAGAGGCGATCTCCAATGCGGTGATCTCGCATCTGGTCGGGCAGGAACTGGATCTGAGCGCCGGCTCAAAAGGCTTCAGCCGGGCAGCGGCCCTGGTGATTGTGGCGAATGCCAGCGCGGATCGCCCGATGGGAGCCGATGCGGAGTGGGTGATTATCGCCCATCGCGCCGGGTTCGCGGTGGAAATGGTGCGGGTGGATGGTCTGGATTGGGAGAGCGCGGACCGTTATCAGGATGCGGCGGCGAATGGGGATGCACAGCGCGCTGCTGCGGCGCGTTACGATGAAGACGCCCGGCACTGGACGATGCGCGTGGCAGTAGCGGCGGAAATTGTACAGACCGGGCATGAGACCGTGCGGCGGGAGTTGGTGGGGGGATAGCCATGCGTTATCTGGAAGTCAGGCGGCACACGATGCGCGTGAAACCGGGTCAGCATCTCTCGCAGGAGGGGGTTGATCTGGCGCGGCGTATCGGGAATGAAATTGGCCCATTTGAATTTGTGATTACCAGTACACTGCATCGCGCTTACGAAACAGCCATTGCGATGGGCTTCGCGGTCAATGACCAGTTGGAGGAACTGAGCGAACTGGGGCATGGTGTGGAAGCCGAGGTTCTCTGGGATGCGGGGTTCGCCGCCTTTGGGGATGCGTTTCGCCTTGAACGCACCACGAACGCTTACGCCTGCGATCAGGCTGCATTGTGGCGGATGATTGCCGGGTCGATTACAGATGGTGGTTCCGCACTGGTGATTACACACGGCGGCATCGTGGAGGCGGGCGCTGTGGGCTGCCTGCCAGATGCCGATCATATCGCCTGGGGGCCAGCAGTTTCGTACTGCGAGGGTGTGCGACTGCATTTTGATGGGGAAAATTTTGTGGATGTAGATATTTTGAGGGTGACAGAATGACAAACGGCCTGGATGCGATTGATCGGTTGTTTATGCAGGCCAAAGCGGGCCGGCGCGCAGCGTTTTTACCCTATTTTCCGATTGGGTATCCGACTTATGCGGAGTCGCTGGATGCCATCGCCGGCATGGCAGCGGCGGGAGTTGATGGTTTTGAGATCGGCATTCCGTTCAGCGATCCGCTGGCCGATGGTCCGACGATTCAGGCGGCGACCCAGGTCGCACTGGAAAATGGAACCACTGTGCGCGACTGCCTGCGGGCGGTACGTGACCTGCGTGCGCGCGGTGTGACCCAGCCCATGCTGCTGATGGGCTATCTAAACCCGCTGCTGGCTTATGGTGTCGAAGAGTATGTGTGTGATGCCAAAGCAGCCGGCGCGGACGGTTTTATCGTGCCGGATTTGCCGCCGGAAGAAGCCGGATTGATCGCCGAAATCTGCGAACGCGAACAGATGGCGCTGGTCTTTTTTGTCGCACCGACCAGCAATGACAAACGCATTGAACAGGTTGCCGAAAAGGCGCGCGGCTTTATCTACTGTGTCTCGCTTACTGGCGTGACCGGCGAACGGGCAGAACTGCCGCCGGATGTGCGCGACTTTATCAGGCGGGTACGCGCCCGGACCGATCAGCGCCTGGTGATGGGTTTTGGCATCAGCACCCCGGAGCAGGCCCGGATGATGAATGAATTCATGGATGGCTTTATTGTCGGCAGCGCGCTGGTCAAAGCAGGGCGGAACGGCGCTGGCGCGGTGAAGGAACTGGCTGCGAAACTGCGAAACGCCCTCGATTCGTAAGTCGTCGATCAAGCGCCGGTAAACTGCTCAAGGAGAGATGACACCAAATAGTTGACAGTATGCCCGAAGGTCGTTATGCTTTGCGCTATCATTCAGGAATTCAGGGCAATTCTTGTGTCCATTTCGGCCAACACCTACCTCTACTACTATTACTTTAAGAACCACATAGTGGAGGGTGGGGCGTTGCCTGCTGGCAGATGAGCCGTTAGTTCCTGAGAGTTGATGGAATTTCAAGGCGCAGAGCAAACGCTCCGCGCCTTTTTTGTTGCGTACTGAAGGAGGCGCAAAGCATGATGATACGGGGTGTACGGGGGGCAATCACGGTGGAAGAAGACTCCGCCGAGGCGATCTGGGCGGCGACGGGGGAACTGCTGCAAGCCTTGATTGAGCAAAACGGGATTGAAGAAGAACAGGTTGCCAGTGTGTTTTTCAGCGCCACACCGGACCTGACGGCGGCCTTTCCGGCGAAAGCAGCCCGCGATCTGGGCTGGACGCAGACTGCGCTGATGGGGATGCAGGAAATGGATGTGCCGGGGGGGGTGCGGCACTGCATTCGTATCCTGATCCACTGGAATACGACCAAGCGTATTGACGAACTTAATCACATTTTCCTGCGGGGCGCGGTGGTCCTGCGGCCCGATTTATCAACCGAACAGAAAAATCTTATGAATGGGAAAGGCTGACAGATGATCGTGGTGATGGATGTCCAGGCAAAGGCAAAGGAGCTTTCCGATGTCATTGCAAAGGTACGTTTGAACGGGTATGAAGCGCATCTGGCCGAAAGCGACCAGGGCACGATTATCGGGCTGGTGGGGGAAAGTGACACCCCACTGCGCGAAGCGGATTACCAGGAGATGCCGGGTGTTAAGAAGGTCGAGCGGGTTAAGGTAGGTTATAAACTTGCCAGCCGGGCTTTTCACCCGAAAGATTCTAAAGTGCCGCTTAACGGCTGTCTGATGGGCGACCACAAAGTGCTGGTGATTGCCGGGCCGTGTTCAGTGGAAAGCCGCAGCCAGATTATCGAAAGCGCCTGTGCCGTGAAAGAGGCCGGGGCCACAGCGCTGCGCGGTGGAGCGTTCAAACCGCGCACATCGCCGTACAGTTTCCAGGGGCATGGCGAAAAGGGGCTGCAATGGCTGGCCGAAGCGCGTGAAGTGACCGGGCTGCCGGTTGTCACCGAAGTGATGGACCCTGGCCTTGTGCCAATGGTGTGCCAGTACGCCGATGTGCTGCAAATCGGTGCGCGCAACATGCAGAATTTCACCCTGCTGAACGCCGCTGGGGAGAGCCAGCATACCGTCTTGCTCAAGCGTGGGATGAGCAGTACGGTGGTTGATCTGCTGATGGCGGCCGAGTACATTCTGGCGCACGGCAATGAGCGGGTCATGATCTGCGAACGGGGCATACGCACCTTCGAGACAGCTACCCGTTTCACGTTCGATCTGAACGCGATTCCGCTGCTCAAGAGCCTGACCCATCTACCCGTCGTGGCTGATCCGAGTCATGGCGTGGGTCTGCGTGAATATGTGGAGCCGGTTTCACGCGCAGCGGTAGCGGCTGGCGCGGATGGGCTGATAATCGAAGTGCATCAGAACCCTGAAGAAGCGCTGTCTGATGGGCGGCAGAGCGTGACAGTTGATGATTTCAAGACGCTGATGGCGAGTGTCCGGCGTGTGGCCGAAGCGGTGGGGCGCACCGCGTAAGGAGAAAATTGATGCAGGTACGGATAGCCACAATGGACGACGCGCATATTCTGGCTGATCTGAACCGGGATGTGCAGCAGATTCACGTAGAGGCGCTGCCGAAGCTGTACAAGCCAGTCGGTGATCTCGCGCCGGTTGCTGCCGATTTTCAGAACCGGATACTATCTGATCCTGAGTGCCGCACATGGATCGCCCTGGTTGGTGATGAACCAACCGGATACGTCTGCGCTAAGGTGATGCAGCGGCCTGAGCATGAGTATGTCTACGCGCAGGAATATATCTATGTCGATCAGATTTCGGTTCGACCTGCCTTTCGGGGTACGGGCTGCGGGCGGGCACTGATGGACGCGGTTTTTGATCTGGCCCGTGCGAAAGGAATTAGCCGGGTGGCGCTGGATACGCTGGCGTTCAACACAGCGGCGGTGGCGTTTTACGAACGACTGGGTTTTCACATGTTCAAACACACGATGGAAATTGAACTCACAGACGAAAGGCGCAGCAGCAAGGTATGATGACAGGTGGCTTTCGCAGCCGCCACCTCACAGTGGTCGGCCTGGGGTTGATGGGCGGGTCGATGGCGCTGGCGCTGCGTGGGGTGGCGGATAGCATCACAGGGG
>CAZKIB010000032.1:6056-7237 GCA_964552425.1 uncultured Anaerolineaceae bacterium
ACTCGTTCGGCTGCGCTGGAATATGCGCTGGCGAATGGCATTGTCGATCAGGCGACACAGGATTTGCGGGCAGGGGTGAGCGAGGCTGACGTGGTGATTCTGGCCGCGCCAGTGCGAGTGATTGCCGACATGCTGCGGCAGCGCATTGGTTCCTACCTGCGCTCGAACACCCTCCTGATGGATATTGGCAGCACGAAACAGGATATTTGCCGAGTGATGGGTGATCTGCCGATTGGCATTCAGGCGGTGGGTGGGCATCCTATGACGGGCAAGGAATCCAGCGGGGTAGAGGCGAGCGACGCGGACCTGTATAAAGGAAGGCCGTTCGTGCTGTGCCCGACCCGGCGGACGACCCCGGCGGGTCGTTTACGGGCGCTGGGGCTGGTTGAGGTACTTGGAGCCGTCCCCATCGAGATGGAAGCCGAGCGGCATGACCGTGTGGTTGCCGCGATCAGCCATCTGCCGTATTTACTGAGCGCCGCGCTGGTGGCTACAGTAGCCCGCGAGAGCGAAACCGATGACGCGGTGTGGCGGCTGGCGGCGGGGGGCTTCCGCGATATGTCGCGGTTGGCTGGCAGCGATGTGCAGATGATGGGCGATATTCTCAGCACGAATACTCAGGCAGTAGCGACACTGCTGGCGATGTTTCGGATGCAGCTTGCGCATCTGGAAGCCATGCTGATTTCGCGGGATGAGCAGCATCTGACGGAGATACTGCGTCCAACCCGTGAGGCACGAATTCAATGGGCGGAACACTATGGAAACGGGGTGGTGAATGGCAGCAAACAGCGGTGACAGTCTGCTGGTGCAGCAGACGCGGGGGTTAAAGGGAACGGCCAGTGTACCAGGGGATAAATCACTCTCACACCGCGCCGTAATGTTCGGGGCGCTGGCGCTGGGCGATACCCATGTACGCGGCTGGCTGGCAGCAGGCGATACGGAAGCGTCGCTGCGCTGCGTGCGTGCACTGGGCGTAGCGATTGACCGGCACAGCCAAAGCGAGATGACCATTCATGGGACCGGTCAACTGCACGCTGCGGATGGCCCGCTGGATTTTGTGAATGCCGGAACCGGGATACGCCTGATGGCCGGCATTATGGCTGGTCAGCCCTTCGCCAGTGTATTGGATGGCAGTGAGCAGCTTCGCCGCCGTCCGATGAAGCGCATTATTGCGCCGCTGA
>CAZKIB010000032.1:7302-10329 GCA_964552425.1 uncultured Anaerolineaceae bacterium
CAAGGTATTCGATATGAGCTGCCGATGGCGAGCGCGCAGGTGAAAAGCGCCGTACTGCTGGCGGGGTTGTTTGCGCAGGGCGTAACGACGGTGGTTGAACCCGGCCCGACCCGCGACCACACCGAACGGATGCTGTCCGCGATGGGTGTGGATGTGGTGACTGAGGGGAATGCGGTTGTTCTCACGCCGGGTAACACCCTGAAGCCCTCCAATTTCAGTGTGCCGGGTGATTTTTCCTCAGCGGCGTTTTTGCTGGTGGCCGGCGCGATTGTGCCGGACAGTGACATCACCCTGACTGGCATCAACCTGAACGCTACCCGCACTGGCCTGCTGGACGCGCTGCTGGCGATGGGCGCAGACATCACTGTAACCGAGAAGGGGCTGGAAGCGGGCGAACCGGCGGGCGAGATTCGTGTGCGACACGGCCTCCTCAAGGGTGTCGAAATCGGTGGGGAGATGGTGGTCCGCATGATTGATGAGTTCCCGGTGCTGATGGTCGCTGCGCTGCACGCCGAGGGGCGGACCGTGGTGCGTGACGCTCAGGAACTGCGGGTCAAGGAAACGGACCGGCTGGCGGTGATGACGGCTGAACTGCGCAAACTGGGCGCGGATATTACTGAAACGGAAGATGGCTTCATTATTGATGGGCCACAGAAACTGCGCGGCGCACGAGTGGATGGGCACGACGATCACCGGGTTGCCATGAGTCTGACGGTGGCCGGGCTGGTGACGGATGCTGAAACAACCGTTGATGATGCGAAGTGCGCGGGTGATTCCTTCCCCGGCTTTGCCGATACGCTGGCGCGGCTGGGTGGCCGACTGGTGGAAGCTGTTTGATGGAACCTGCACGGCAGGGTATCATGGGCGCGTTCGTCAGGTAATGGGCATATGACCGCAGATATTCAATATAAAGTTGGTGTGATTGGCTGGCCGGTAGAACACAGCATCAGCCCGCAGATGCACAACGCGGCGTTCGCGGCGCTGGGCCTGACCGGGTGGTATTATGACCGCATCGCCATCCCGCCGGACATTGTGGGCCACAGCCTGCGCACGCTGCGCGATGAAGGCGGTTACGTCGGTCTGAACGTGACAGTGCCGCACAAGCAGGCGGTTATGCGCTATGTGAAACCGGATGAACGGGCGCGGGCACTTGGCGCGGCCAATACCATCAATTTTCGGGATGACACCGCCACGAACACCGATGTGGCCGGGTTGATTGATGATCTGCGGGCCAATGACACGGCGCTTGAGGGTGCAAATGTGGTGGTGCTGGGCGCGGGCGGCGCGGCGCGGGCAGCAGTCTACGGGCTGGTCCAGGCCGGGGCAAGTGTGACGGTGGTAAACCGTACCCATGAAAAAGCCCAGGTTATGCTGGCGGACCTGACCCTTTCGGCAGGTATTCAGGGTGTCGCCGTCCGATCACTGGAAGAAGCTGCTCAGTGTGATGTTTCACTCATCGTGAACTGTACCCCGGTTGGCATGTGGCCGCATGAGGATGCCTCCCCCTGGCCGGATGATGTGCCGTTTCCGCGAGGGATCACCGTTTATGATATGATCTACAGACCGCGTTTCACCCGTTTGATGGCGCAGGCGGAAGCGCACAGCGGCAGGGCGATTGGCGGTCTGGGGATGCTGATCCGGCAGGGCGCGGCTTCCTTTGCCATCTGGACTGGCATTGAGCCGCCGGTGGATGTGATGTTCGAGGCGGCAGAGGCTGCGCTGGCTGAGAAAGCCTGAGAGGTGTGGCGATGGAAACCCGAATGGTCGAGTTTGCCGGCAACGGCGATCTGGTTCCCGGTTATCTGGCGAAACCGGAAGGCAGCGGCCCGTTCCCGGCAGTGGTGGTCATCCAGGAATGGTGGGGTCTGAACGCGCATATTAAGGATGTTGCGGATCGTTTTGCGCAGGAAGGCTTCGCAGCGCTGGCCCCGGACCTGTACCGGGGCGCGGTGGCTGATGAACCGGACGATGCCCGCAAACTGGCGATGGAACTGGACCGCCCCCAGGCGATCAAGGACATTCAGGGCGCTGTCAATTACCTGATCGCACAGAGTTATGTCGCGCCGCATAAGGCTGGGGTGGTAGGCTTCTGCATGGGCGGTGGTCTGTCCGCGACGATGGCTTATCAGGGGCAGCAGGTGGGCGCAGCGGTGGTGTTCTATGGCAACGTGCGCGATCTGATGAATACGGACACTGCCAGTCAGGTATCCGCGCCGCTGTTGGGCAACTTTGGTGAAGCCGATGGCGGTATTCCGGTGGATGTGGTGCAGGCTGCCGAACAGGCGCTCAAACAGCAGGGTAAGACTGCCGAGTTTCATATCTACCCCGAAGCGCCGCACGCTTTCTTTAATAATGAGCGCGCCTCCTATCGACCTGACGCGGCTAAAGACGCCTGGAATCGCACGTTGGGCTGGTTCCGGCAGCATCTTGTCTAAAGGATAAACTGCATGATTCGATTTTTAACCGCTGGGGAAAGTCATGGACCGCAGCTTACCGCCATTCTGGAAGGGATGCCGGCCGGTGTACCGCTGACGGCGGAGGACATTAATCAGGAACTGAACCGCCGCCAGCAGGGTTATGGCGCGGGGGGACGCATGAGCATTGAGCGGGATACGGTGCAGATTTCCGCCGGGGTGATGAATGGCAAGACCACCGGCGCTCCGATTGCGCTGACTGTGTTCAACCGCGACTGGCGCAACTGGCAGGAAAAAGACATTAAGCCTATCACCACGCCGCGACCCGGACATGCCGACCTGACCGGCGCGATCAAATATGGTTACCGCGAACTGCGGCTTTCACTGGAACGGGCCAGCGCGCGCGAAACGACCATGCGCGTGGCAGCGGGGGCCATCTGTCGGAAATTCCTAAGTGAATTTGGCGTTGTCATCGGCGGCTATGTGACGCAGATCGGCGGCGTTAAGGTTGAACTTTCCGACGATGTGCCCTTTCCAGAACGATTCGCCAGAGGAGAAGAAAATGATGTGCGCTGCCCGGACCCGGCTTATGCCGAGCAGATGCACCAGGAAA
>CAZKIB010000032.1:10344-10635 GCA_964552425.1 uncultured Anaerolineaceae bacterium
GATTATCGACAAGGATACACTCGGCGGGGTAATGGAGATCGTCGCGCTGCATGTGCCACCGGGGTTAGGGACGTATGTGCATTATGACCGGCGTCTGGACGCGCGCATTATCGCTGCGATGGTCAGCATTCAGGCCATGAAGGGCGCGGAGATTGGCCCTGCCTTTGAGAACGCGGGTAAACGCGGCAGTCAGGTACACGATGAAATTGTCCTTTCGGGCGACAACGGGACACTGTCACGCCGGACCAACCGCGCCGGGGGAATCGAAGGGGGTATTTCAACGGGTGATCC
>CAZKIB010000032.1:10680-22117 GCA_964552425.1 uncultured Anaerolineaceae bacterium
GGCCCTTGACTCGGTCAATCTGGCAACCGGCGAACCTGAAGCGACGACTTACGAACGCAGCGATTTCTGCGCGCTGCCGCGTGCCGTGCCCATCGGTGAGTCCATGATGGCGCTGGTCATCGCCGATGAACTGATGATGAAACTGGGTGGTGACAGCCTGGAGGAGATGAAACCGCGTTTTGAAACCCTGCGCCGCGCCCGGCTGGAAGACCTGCCGATGGACAACGTGGAGTGGCGCTTTGGTTACGAAGTCTGATCGCAACATCGTCATTACCGGTTTTATGGGAACCGGCAAGACCACGATTGGCCGGCGTGTTGCGGAGTGTCTGGAACGGCCATTTGTGGATACTGACGATGCGATTGTTGAGCAGGCCGGGAAGACGATCCCTGAGATTTTTGCGAATGAAGGTGAAGCTGTATTCCGCCATCATGAACGGCGTGTCTGCCGGTTTTATGCCGGGCAGAGCGGCTATGTAATCGCTACTGGCGGCGGAATGCTGGTGGATGCCGATAACCGCCGGGTGATGCTGGCTTCCGGGCTGGTCATCTGCCTGACCGCCAGTAAACAGGCCATTCGTGAACGGCTGTCCGGGCAGACTGGCAGACCCTTATTTTCGGGCGATTGGGAAGCCCTGTATGACCGGCGCGCGCCGGCTTACGCCGAAATCCCGCACCAGATTGATACTTCTGACCTGTCACCGGACACTATCGTGAAGGAAATTCTTGCGTTATGGCAGAACGAATCCCGGTAAATACCCCGGAAGGCCAGTATTCCATTTTTATCGAGCGCGGGCTGCTGGGGCAGGTTGATCGGTTGGCGCGTGATTTTGGCCTGAATGGGCGTGTGGCGGTGGTGACGAATGCCACAGTGGCCGCGCTGTACGGCGAAGCGTTGGTCAGGGCGCTGCCTGACGCGGCGCTGGTAACGATGCCGGACGGCGAACAGTACAAGACACTGGCGACAGTCGCCCGCCTCTATGGTGATTTTGTGCGCGCGCGGCTGGATCGTGGCAGCACAGTGATCGCGCTGGGCGGCGGCGTAGTGGGGGATGCGGCGGGTTTTGCGGCAGCGACTTTTATGCGGGGTGTGCGCCTGGTGCAGATTCCAACCACGCTGCTGTCGATGGTCGATTCCAGTGTGGGCGGCAAAACGGGGGTCGATTTACCCGAAGGCAAGAATCTGGTCGGTGTGTTCAAGCAGCCTGACGCGGTGCTGATCGACCCGGACGTGCTGGATACTCTGCCCCAGACTGAATGGCGCAACGGCATGGCGGAAGTCATCAAACATGGTTTGCTGGCAGATGAGGGGCTGCTGGATACCGCGCTGCATTCACGCGAACATGCTGCTGAATTGATTCGGCGGGCGGTTCAGGTTAAAGTGGAGGTGGTGCAGCAGGATCCTTTTGAAAAGGGTGTCCGGGCGCATCTCAATCTGGGTCACACGTTTGCCCACGCCATCGAGCAGGTGACACAGTATGCGTGGGCGCACGGCGCGGCGGTGGGCGTGGGGCTGCTGGCGGCGGTTCGCCTGTCTTATGCGCTGGCGATGTGCGATGCCAGCCTGCCCGAAGAAGTGGAAGACCTGCTGGCGACTACTGGCCTGCCGTGTCGCCTGGATGGGCTGGACCCGGAGGCGATTTACGCGGCGATGGGCACCGACAAGAAGTGGCAGAATGGACGCTCCCGGTTTATTCTGCTGCGCGCTGTCGGCCAGCCGGATATTGTCGAACATGCTCCCAGATCAGCGGTTATCGAGGTGTTGAGGCAGTTGCAATAACATGTTATTCATTGTCTTCGGCACAAAGGTCAAAACCGAAGCGGTTGGAGAAGGCGAGTTCTTCTGCCCATCCTGCCAGATGCGGCGGAAATATGTCCACAAAAAGGGCAAGAATTACTTCGCGCTCTATTTTGTGGCGTTGTTTCCGCTTGGTGAAGCCAACGACTTTATTGAATGCCAGCACTGTGGACGCAGCTATCACCCGGACGTGCTGAAGCAGAAACTTTCCAAGCCACAGCCTGATGTCGCCAGACTGCTTAACAATGTAAAAGCCCGCCTTGAAAACGGGTATCCGGTTGAATATATGATTCGCGACCTGACGGATGACAGCGTGGACCTGGATGTGGCACGCAACATTGTGACCATGGCGATTGGTGACAGGCGCAAGATTTGTCCGAATTGTGAACTGACTTACGCACCGAATATTCTGGGGTGTTCGGACTGTGACCGGACCCTGCGTGACGTACAGGAATAAACCAGATGTCCAAACAAATCCTGCTTCTGCACGGACCTAACCTCAACCTGCTTGGCACGCGCCAGCCAGAAATTTACGGCAGCGTGACGCTCGAACAGATTAACGATATGGCCCAGCGTTATGCCCGGAAGTATGGGGTTGACCTGCGCGCCGAGCAGTCCAATCATGAAGGTGATCTGGTGGATATTCTGCATGTGGCGCGCAACTGGGCAGATGGGGTGGTGTTCAACGCCGGGGCCTACACCCATACGTCGCTGGCACTGCGTGACGCGATCAGCGCGGTAGCCCTGCCAGTCGTGGAAGTGCATTTATCCAATATCCATGCCCGTGAGACTTTCCGCCATCATTCCTATCTCGCGTCTGTGTGTATCGGGCAGATCTGCGGGTTTGGCTGGCGCAGCTATGTTCTGGGAATTGACGCCCTGTTCGGTCATCTGGGGATCAAGACCGATCCGGCATTGTGAAATTTGACTAACGCCTTCACGGCGGCTTTTGGTGGGGTACACCGGGTACACTCCGGTGACAGCCCTTTATACTTGAGACTAGGTGCATAATAGAGAGTCACATTTGATGGCAACCAGAGAGACACTCTTACAACGGATCCACGAAGAACAAATTCAGTTTATTAACCTGTGGTTTGTAGACATCACAGGTGGTGTCAAAAGTATCATTATTCCGAGCAATCGAGCCGAGTCTGTACTCGATCAGGGTGTTCTGTTTGATGGCTCGTCCATTGAAGGGGGTGCGCGCGCGGTTGAAAGCGATATGCTGCTGCTGCCGGACCTGAATACCTTTACCATTCTCCCCTGGGACAGCCCGGCAGAGCGGGTCGCGAGGCTGATCTGCAAAGTCCAGACACCACAGGGTGATCCCTTTCTCGGTGATCCACGCACCGTTCTGATCCACGCGCTTGAGCAGGCCCGTGAGATGGGGTTCACTTACAAAACAGGCGTGGAACTGGAATTTTTCCTGTTTCAGCGCCATCTTCAGGACAGCGCTCAGGTTCCGCTGCTTCCCCACGATGAAGTCAGCTATTTTGATCTGTCCACCAATTTTACGCAGTCTATTCGCCGTAAGATGGTGTCGACGCTGATGTCGATGGGCATGAGTGTGGATTCGGCACATCACGAAATTGGATCGGGTCAGCACGAAATTGATTTTGCGTATGATGATGCCCTGGTATCTGCCGATCATATCCTGACTGCGCGGGTCGCTCTGAAATCCGTTGCACAGCACAATGGCCTGCATTGTACCTTTATGCCGCGCCCGCGCCGTGACCTGCCGGGTTCGGGAATGCACACCCACCAGAGCCTGCACGATGTTGAAACGGGGCGCAACGTCTTTGCTGATTCTGCCCACGAATACGGTCTTTCGGAAACGGGCCGGTATTTTCTGGCAGGACAGCTTCATCATGCACGCGGAATGGCGGCGGTGCTTGCGCCGCTGGTGAATTCGTACAAGCGGCTGGGAACCAGTTTCGAAGCCCCGGTGTACGTCACCTGGGCGCATATTAACCGTTCGGCGCTGATCCGGGTCCCCAGTGTGATGCCCGGTGATGAAGAACATACCCGGCTTGAACTGCGCTGCCCGGACCCCAGCAGCAATCCTTATCTTTCGGCAGCGGTCATGCTGATGGCGGGGCTGGATGGGATAAATCAACGTTTGCCGCTGCCAGAAGCTCTGGAAGAGACACTGCTGGGGCAGGATCGCATCCGGCTGCGCCATGCTGAAGTGCTGCCCAATTCGCTGGACGAAGCGCTGGCCGCGCTGGAAGAAGACGACGTGATTTTATCCGCTCTGGGGCCGCATATCAGCGACAGCTTCCTGAAAGCCAAACGCCAGGAAGTGGATGACTACAATCGTCAGGTGACGACGTGGGAACTGGAACATTATCTTAACCGTTATTGATAATCGCGGTGTGGATTTTGTCCAGCGCTTCTTCGCCATCTTCAAAGGCGACTACAATCGTCAGGTTATGGCCTGAAGGGCCTTCAGCGACTGCCAGCATCGGGGTATTATCCATTGCCCGGACCACTGTGGTGACACGCTTGTTAAACTGATTGAGGTGTGTGCCCACTACCGTAATGACGCTGACCGGGCTGATTTTCCACATCTCCCCAAGTTCTGCCTCCTGAACGCATTTTTGCAGTGTGGTTTGTGTGGCCCGCAGCGCTTCAGGCCCGATAGTTGTCGGAATCATAAAACAGATGAACGTGCGCGTGGAAGACTGTGACGAGATCATCACCTCGGTGTGGCTGCCTGTGGTGGCATAGAGGGCGCGGTCAATCAGTGAGGTGACATTTGTCAGCGGGCCGCTGTAATCGGCAGTCAGGCTGATACCCTGTATGGAAGTGACCGCCTTGATTGTATCTGGATGGTTGGGTGGCATGGCATGGATGAGTGTACCCAGGTCACGCGGCTTAAAGATATTCTTGACTCGCAGTCGAATACGATTTTCTCGCAGCGGTCCGATCATCCGGGCGTGGAGAATACGCGCACCAAAATAGGCCAACTCAGCCATTTCGTCATAAGACAGTTCTGGAATATTGCGGGCATCCGGTACTTCCTGCGGGTCGGTGGTCATGATGCCATCAACGTCGGTCCACATCCAGACTTCCTGAGCATTGGCGCAAACCGCGAGAATGGACGCCGTGTAATCGCTGCCACCACGCCCCAGTGTCGTGGGACGTCCGCTCGCAGTCGCCCCGATAAAACCGGTCACGACAGGAATAATGTCGCGGCTTAACATGGGTAACAGATGCTGGTTGATGCGGCTGCGGGTGAGTTCCAGATCAGGGTGGGCATGGCCGAAATCATCATCCGTGACGATGATGTCGGTTGCGTCAACAGCGACACCCCGCAGGTGGTTCTGCCGTAACAGGGTGGCGACGATGCGCGCGGCGAGGCGTTCGCCCACGCCGATAATTTCGTCAAACACGGCTGAAATCGGTTCATCGCCAGGGCGGTTGGCAAGGTCCTGGCAGGTTCCCAGCATATCGAAAAGCAGGCGGTCAATATCTGCCTGAAGGGCGTGGCGTTCGTTCGGGCCAATCGGCAGTTGTTCGACCAGGGCAAGATGGCGGGTGCGCAGTGTGGCGACGATGCGCCGGTAGCCGCGCCGGTTACTGAGTTGTGCCAGTTGAGCGGCTTCGATCAGCGCGTCAGTCACGCCGTCGAGCGCGGACACCACCAGCAGCAGGTCGTCCCATCGTTCATGCTCTTGCAGCACGATGCTCAAAACCTGGGTGAGGGCTGTCGCTGTCCCAACGGACGCCCCACCAAACTTCATAACCAGGATTGCCATGTTGACCTCGATGAAGACAGGCAGCGCGCATGATCTCGCGCCGGGTGGTGGAAGTGTTACAATATGCACAAATATGATGTCAGAAACTTAGCATCATGTCATATATTTGTCAATATATTGGGCTTTGCCTGTCTGTGGTATAAAATAGGCAGGTATCATCTTAATTGTTCAGGTATCTGGAAGCCAATTTCAACATGGTTGAATCAACTTCAGTTCAAACGGTGGCCGGTGTCCGTTTTACAAAAGTCGGCAAGTTGTATCATTTCGATCATACGAATCATCCTGAATTGAAGGCGGGAGATTACGTCATCGTGGAGACCTCACGGGGTCGCCAGATGGGTCAGATTATGGGCTTTGTAGCGCCGGAGCCAGGTTCTGACCGGACTTATGTTCCCATCCTGCGTCCCGCCACGCCGCGCGACCTGGTATCAAGACAGCACTGGGAGGCCCAGGAGGATGAAGCGCTGCGCACCTGCCAGCAGAAAGCAGACTCACTGGGGGGGTACAAAGACGTTAAGTTTGTCGCGGCCCAGTACAATTATGATGGCAGTATGCTGACCTTTATGTTTACCGCTGAGGATCGTGTGAATCCGGGCAAACTGTGGTCAGAACTGAGTAAGACGTTTACCGCTAAGGTGGAGATGCGTCAGGTTGGGCCGCGCGATGTCGCCAAGCTGCTGGGTGGTTACGGGGCCTGCGGCGAACTGCGCTGTTGCAGTACCTTTCTGACCGATTTCAGCCCGATTTCCATCAAGATGGCAAAGGCACAGGGGATTTCACTGAATCCGTCGGAAATCACCGGCATGTGCGGGCGGCTGCGCTGCTGTCTCGTTTATGAATATGAGCAGTATGTGGCTGCGCGCCAGCAGCTCCCCAAGAAGAACAAACGGGTGGGCACGCCGTTTGGCGAAGGCAAGGTCATTGACGTGCATCCTTTGCAGGACGCCGTCACTGTGCTGGTTGAAGATGGCCGGCGGCTGGTGCAGCGGGAAGAACTGATCCCACTGGATGAACTGAAGGCGCTGGAAAAGAAAGCGAAGGAACCCTGTGACAAACACGGTGATGGGCCGTGTGATTGCGGTCAAAAACCCGGTGAACGACGCAGCGACCAGACAACAGAGGATGAGTGAGGATGAACTCGACAGACAATGGTAACGGGGCCAAACGCATTCTGGGCGTGTTTGCGCACCCGGACGACCCGGAATTTTTCGCCGGGGCCACTTTTGCGCGCTGGGCTGCCAATGGCGCGGAAATCACATTCCTGATGGCGACCAGCGGCGATAAAGGCAGTGCAGACCCGGAGATGACTCACGAGCGTCTGATGGAGATTCGTGAAGAGGAAGAACGTCGCGCAGCGGCAGCTCTCGGCGTCAAAGAGGTTATTTTTCTGCGCTACCGTGACGGTGAACTCGAACCGTCCTTGCCACTGCGGCGTGATATTGTGCGTGCCATTCGCCAGAAAAAACCCGATATCGTGGTCACGACTGACCCAACTGCCTGGTACAGCGAGACATCGGTGAACCACCCGGATCATCGGGCAATCGGCGAGGCGACTCTGGCAGCGGTGTACCCAACCGCCCGTGACCGGCTCAATTTTCTGGAACTGGAACGGGATGAAGGGCTGGATGTGCATAAAACGTCCCTGCTGTATATTGCCGGCACACCACGACCCAACAAAAAGGTGGATGTGACCGATTACATCGAAACGCAGATCAAGGCGCTGCGGGAACACAAGAGTCAGATCAGGGACATGGAGGAAATGGCCCAGCGGCTGCGGGAACGCAAACGTGACCCGGAATCGCCGGACGATGCGCCGCGCCACATCGAGTCCTTTCATGTTGTGTCGCTGCGATGAACGGGATTGACTTTCAGGCTGAAGCGGAGGCGCTGCGGGACGAACTGGTTGCGCGCCGGCGTGATCTGCACATGCACCCGGAATTGGCTTTTGAGGAAGTCCGTACCGCCGGATTGATCGCGGATGAACTGGTTCGCCTTGGGCTGGAAGTGCAGACTGGCATCGGCAGGACCGGCGTCGTAGGCATCCTCGAAGGTGAGGCGGATGGGCCAACTGTGCTGTACCGGGCGGATATGGATGCGCTTCCCATTCATGAAGAGAATGAGGTCGAATATGTTTCGCAAACGCCAGGTGTTATGCACGCCTGCGGCCATGACGGCCATGTGACCATTGCGCTGGGGGTGGCGAAACTTCTGGCGCGCCGCCGGGGTGAACTGGCGGGAAGGGTCAAGTTTGTGTTTCAACCTGCCGAAGAAATTGGCGCTGGCGCAAAGGCGATGGTCAAAGATGGCGTGCTGCACGACCCGGCGCCGGATGTGGTACTCGGCCTTCATCTGTGGAATCCGCTGCCTGTCGGTACAGTCGGCGCGGCGGATGGCTCCGTCATGTCGGGTTGTTCAGTGTTTGAGATTACCATTCAGGGTCGGGGTGGACATGCCGGGATGCCGCATCAGACGATTGATCCGGTGGTTTGCGCCAGCCAACTGATTGGCCTGCTGCACACGCTGCCGGGCCGTAAATTTGACGCGATGGACGGCGCTGTGGTGCTGTCTGTCACTGGCGTGCAAACCAGCAGTTACGCGACGAATGTTATCCCCGATCAGGTTCGGATACGCGGCACTTTTCGCACGCTGAACGCGGCAGCCGGCCTTCAGATGGAAGGTTATATCCGGGAAACAAGCGAAGCCGTATGCCACGCAGTGGGCGCGAAGGCAGATGTCCAGGTCACACATCAGACTGTTCCCGTGATTAATGATGCCGGGGTTACAGCCCGCCTGCGTCCGGTGTTTGCCGGGATCGTCGGCGAAGATCACCTGGATCGCAGCGCCCGCACGATGGCCTCTGAAGATGTATCGTCTTTGATGGAAGGTGCGCCGGGGATGTATTTTTTTGTAGGGTCGTCCAATGCAGAACGCGGGCTGACCTTCGGACATCATCACCCGCGCTTTGATTTCGACGAGGACGCCTTGCCGCTGGGGGTCGCGCTGGCGACGGCGGCAGTTGCTCAGTTTGTGCTGCAAGATGGCGCGTAACGCGGCGCTCACCTGGCTGAATGGCCGGGGATGGCTGGTGCTGGCAGGCGCGACCCCGGCGGCGGACGCGGTCCGCGCCCATGCCCTGTCGATAGCAGCAGCAGACGGCGCGGTTGCCTATGTCGCCACACAGGGGGCTAACGCGGACACCGATCAACTGCTTGCAGATATGGCAGACCTGGGTGCGCGTTCAGGTTATGTGGTCGATATGCTGACTGAAGACGATGCGGTCATTCGGGATCAGTTGGGTGAGGCGGGGATTATTGTCATTGGCGCGGACAGCAGTGTGAACAACGTGCGTTCCTCGCTGCTGGGGGCGGGTATCGAAGGTGTTCGTACTGCCTTTGAAAATGGCGCGGTCATCCTGGCCGAAGGTCCGGCAGCGATGGCGTTTGGCGCATGGACCCTGGACGAAAACAAACAGGTGGTGGCAGGTCTGAACTGGCTTGTGAACGGCTTTGTGCTTCCCGGTATCAACCGGGCTGCCGAAGCGCCGGCGGCACGTCAAATTCTGGCTGCGCAGCCGTCCGCGCTGGCGGTAGGTATCGGGCTGGAATCCGCACTGGCGCTTGGGCCGGACGGTGAGGTTGAAATCTGGGGTGAGCAGCAAGTCGCTATTGCACTGGGGCCAAACTTCGGCGCATAATTTCTCGCTGAAAGTATCTCACATTTACTCATGAGTTCTCTGTGGTGCGCCGCAGAGACTTTTGTTGTTCAGAAAGAAAAGCATCATGCCTGCAACAATTATTGTCGGCGCTCAATGGGGCGACGAAGGAAAAGGCGGTGTCACAGATCGCCTTGCCGCCGAAGCTGCGGTGGTTGCGCGCTTTGCCGGGGGGGATAACGCCGGACACACAGTTGCGGTGGACGGCAAAGTGTTCAAACTCCACCTCATGCCATCGGGGATTTTGTACAAGGGTGTTTTTTGTGTGCTTGGCAATGGCATGGTAGTCAACCCGGTCAACCTGCTGAAGGAAATTGATGAACTGGTGGCGCGGGGCATTGAGGTCTCGCCTGACAGACTGATGATCAGTACCCGCGCGCATATCATCACTCCGGCGCATATTGCGTTGGACCGGGCCTCTGAAAAAGAGCGGGGAGAAGGGGCTATCGGGACGACCCTGCGTGGTATTGGCCCCGCGTATCTCGATAAAACGGGTCGACGCGGTATCCGTACCGGACTCATGCTGAATGATGAGGAGTTCGCGGAAGCGGTTCATGGGGCGATAGAACAGGCCAACAGCACCCTCAGCCGGCAGGGTTTTGAAACGCTGGATGCAGATGCGACGGCGCTGGCGTATATCGACGCGGCCAGGCGGCTTCAACCCTATCTGGGGGATACGAGTGTCTATCTCAATACTCGTCTGAAGGCCGGCGACAGGGTTTTATGCGAGGGCGCTCAGGGGACGATGCTGGATGTCGATCATGGGGATTACCCGTTCGTAACAAGTTCGTCCCCTACGGCTGGGGGCGCTCTGACCGGGCTGGGTATTGGGCCGTTATATGTGGACCGAGTGGCGGGTGTCGCCAAGTGTTTCGCCACTCGTGTTGGCTCCGGGCCGATGCCGACGGAACTAGAGGGCGCGCTGGGGGATCGATTGCGCGGCAGTGGGGAAAATTTTTGGGATGAATTTGGAACGACTACCGGACGCCCCCGGCGCTGCGGTTGGCTGGACGGAGTGATCCTTCGTTATTCTGCGCAGTTGAGCGGGTTTACGGATCTGTTCCTGACCAAGCTGGATGTTCTGAGCGGCTTCGACGAGTTAAAAATCGCAGTCGCTTATGAGATTGACGGACGCCGGCTCGAATATCCACCGAGTATGCTGCATGACCTGGCTCGCGCGAAGCCCATCTATGAAACACTTCCCGGCTGGCAGGAAGACATCAGTGGAATCCGGGATATGGCGGACCTACCCGCTGCGGCCCGCAGTTATGTTCAGCGCATCGGTGAGATTTGCGATACACTGGTACGTGCAGTCAGTGTGGGACCCGAACGGGATCAGGTCATTCCATTTGGCTGATGAGGGGGCGGTGATGGGAACCTATGGCTATCACATGGATGCACCGGTGACAGAGCCGCCTCAACGGGTGGTTTCCCTGGTTCCCAGCGTGACGGAGTCGCTGTTCGATCTCAACCTGGGGCAGCGGTTGATTGCGATCACGGACTACTGTATTTACCCGGCAGAAGGCGTCGCGAAATTGCCGCGCATTGGGGGGACCAAAAACCCCAGCACTGAGCAGATTATCAGGTTAAAGCCTGACCTGGTGATCGCCAATGTGGAGGAAAACCGCAAGGAAGACGTTGAGGCACTTCAGCAGGCAGGTGTGCCCGTCTGGGTGACATACCCCAGAACGGTGATCGAGGCGATTAATCTGCTGTGGAATATCATGCACGTGTTCGATGAGGCGGTGATGGTGCCGCGTGTCCGGTTGATCGAGCAGACGATGGATTGGGTTCTCGGTATCAGCAAAGCACATGAAGACCATCCCACACGGGTGTTTGCCCCGATCTGGGTGGACCCGCTCATGACGTTCAACGCGGATACCTATATTCACGATTTATTGCATGTGTGCGGTGGGCTGAATGTGTTTGCCAGCCGCCAGCGTTTGTATCCGTTGAAAGCGGACCTGGGCCAGGCGGAAGCCTACCTGGAAGAAAAAACACAGGGACTCGACACCCGTTATCCGCGCATTGCCCTGGAAGAAGTGGTTGAGGCACAGCCTGATGTGATCCTGCTGCCGAGCGAACCCTTCGCCTTTAACGAGACGCATCTGCCGCTGTTCGAGAAACTGGATGTTCCGGCTGCACACCACAGGCGCATTCACCTACTGA
>CAZKIB010000032.1:22275-36541 GCA_964552425.1 uncultured Anaerolineaceae bacterium
CTACATTGAACTGATCCAGCAGGCAGGTGAGCTGAACGACGTTCAGGTAAAGTACTGCGGGCGCGCGCTTTCGGGTCTGGAACGCATGGAGAACCTCATTACTGCGCTGCTGGATATGGCCCAACTTGAGAAGGGCGAATCACTGGAATTTGCGGATTGCAACCTGGGTCTGATTGCGCTCAGTGCCGCTGACCTGGTGGAAAGCCTGGCGGAACAGCGCGAAATCACGCTGGACATTCGGGTGGATGAGGACCTCGGCATGGTCAGCGGAGATCGGCGGATGCTGGGGCAGGTCATGAATAATCTGCTTACCAATGCGATCAAGTATAACCGCGAGGGCGGGGCCATCTCGGTCAGTGTCACCAACCAGCCGGACTTTGTGCGTGTGGACATCAGTGATAACGGCGTGGGTATCCCGGAGAGCGACCAGCCGTTTGTCTTTGACCAGTTTTTCCGGGCAGGTAACAGCGCTCAGACACGGGCCTCTGGCAGCGGGTTAGGGCTGGCAATCGTCAAGACCATTATCCAGCGCCATCGCGGGTATATCTGGGTCAAAAGCGTAGAGGGCCAAGGCAGTGTTTTCAGCTTCACGATCCCGCGCAAGAATCAGTTGAGTGAAGGCACAGATGTGATGGCTGTGGGCGCAAGCACCAGCAGCGAAGGAAACGATACCCGCCACAGCTCTTATGATGAAGCATCCATTGAGGAAGTGGATGTCATCGACGATAATACGCAGGAGTCTCGCGGGTCCAAAGAGATTGATTCGAGCAGTGATGTGGTCTGAATTGTACTTGCGATAGGTTGTGATAAAAGGTACAATGCGTATTTCAGGCTGACAGATCACCAATTATTTGTGCAAATTTGGAGGTCGGGGTGAAAAATCTGGCAATTTTGGTTGTCATTGTCGTGGTACTGTTAATCGGCGGCGGTCTGACAGCGCAGCTTGCGAGCGGTAGTTTTGATTTGCCTGTTCTGGTACAGACCGATATGCCGGACGCATCCACCCTGACGGTATCCCCCTGGCAGGCAGAACAGCTTGTTCTGTTTATCGGCTTTATTGTGTTTAACCTGATCGGCATCGCCGCGACTATTGCTGTGATTATGTGGTTCTTACACCGGGGTGTGAAGCAGTCCCAGTCGACTGCAACCTCGGTTACAACCGCTCAGGAAACCAGTTCATAGTTTCGCGCATCAACGTACAGATCGAGTGATTTCTGTTCTTGCTTTTGGCTAATAACTAATCTGAAAGCGAACAGCCTCTCAGCTTCACTCTCTTTGTACAAGGGCAAAGTTTTTTCGTATGGGTTGAGGTTTATTCATGTCAGCGGCAGACAGGCGACCCCTATCCTTATTTTCGACTCTGGCAGTCGTAACCGCCGTGCTTACGGTGGGTCTGATTGTGTTTGGAGCGGTGGTGCGGGTGACAGATTCCGGGCTGGGCTGCGGGGATAGCTGGCCGCTGTGCGATGGTAAAATTCTCCCGCCGCTGGACAATATCACCGCCTGGATTGAATGGCTGCACCGTCTGTTTGCCGCCTTGATTGGTGTATTGGGCCTGGCGACACTGGCCGCCGGATGGCACGTGCGGCATGAAAAGCGCCTGGCGTTTCGGGCGACTGTGACTGCCGCGTTGTTGTTCATGGTCCAGAGTGCGCTTGGCGCAATCGTCGTGCTTCTAGAACTGCCCCCGACGACAGTTGCTTTGCATCTGGGAACAGCGCTTCTACTGCTGGCCGCGCTGATCGTCACTGCTGTTGCGTCCGTTTATCGCCCGTCTGTAAACTTTCAGGCAGACTACGTCACATGGCTGTCTTATATCACCACTGCTCTGGCTTTTGTGATTATCCTGACCGGAGCGCTGGTAAAGGGCAGCGGCGCGACTCTCGCCTGTCTGGACTGGCCGTTGTGTAACGGCGATATTTTGCCGGTGTCACAGGGTCAGCCTGCCATGATCCACATGCTGCACCGTTTTGCGGTGGTCGCGTTGGGCATTGCACTGGTCCTGCTGGTGTGGCAGGTGATTCAGGCGGGGCGTGGGCCATCTGCGCGGCGGGCAGCAGTTCTGGCACTGGTGGTCTATCTGTTACAGGCTGGTGTGGGCGCGCTGTATGTGCTGACACGGGCGCTGCCTGTGTGGGGCGCGGCGCATGTCGGACTGGCGGCTGCGACCTGGGCACTGCTGGTGGTTTTGAGCGTCATGGAATATCTGAACACCCGGACTTTGACCGATAGACAAGATAGACAGGCATGGCAGTCACAATCCAAGATCGTACCGAACTAACCACTATCCTTCGTACCTACCTCGAACTGACCAAAGTTCGTATTGTATTGCTGCTGTTGTTTACCACCCTCGTGGCGATGGTGATTGCAGCGAATGGCGTGCCCCCGCTGGCGATCTTGCTGCCCACCCTGATTGGTGGAGTTCTGGCCCCGGCAGGTTCGGGCGCGATTAACCAGTATCTGGATCGGGATATGGATGCGAAAATGGCGCGCACTGCCCGCAGACCGATTCCATCGGGCCGCGTTGCGCCCAATAACGCGCTGATATACGGCTTGATTCTGATAACCGCCGGTGTGCTGATACTCGGTATCTGGGTGAACTGGCTGGCAGCGGGGCTGGCACTGGCCGGCGCGCTGTACTATGTGGTGGTGTATACGCTCCTTCTGAAACGAAACACAGCCGTCAATATTGTGATTGGCGGCGGCGCGGGCGCGATGCCGGTGCTGGTGGGTTGGGCAGCAGTGACGGGTACACTCAGCATCGAGGCGTGGCTGCTGTTTGCGATTGTGTTTTACTGGACACCACCGCATAGCTGGACACTGGCAATTCTGGTGAACACGGATTATGCGCGGGCAGGTGTGCCGATGATGCCGGTGGCACGCGGTTTGCCGACCACCTACCGGCAGATTTTGTTGTATTCCGTGCTGCTGCTGCTGGTCAGTCTGACTCCGGCAATGGTTGGCGAGATGTTAGGGCCGCTGTATCTGGTTTCCGCGCTGACCCTCGGCAGCGGGTTGATCCTCATGGCGATCCGGTTGATGCGGGTCTCGACCAAAGCAATGGCGCGGGCCGCGTACAAGTATTCCACATTTTATCTTGCGCTGCTGTTTCTGGTCATGCTCGTGGATGTTGCCATCTTTTAGGGGTGTGTTGTGCAAACCCGACCCGCCGCGCGCTGGACGCTATACCTGACGTTCACGCTTCTGGCTGCTGTCACGCTGGTATTTGTGGTGGTCTTTGTGATTGCCAGCGAAACAGGTTCCGAATCTATCGAAGTGAATGAAGATTACTCGGCGCGTGTGGCTGAACTGCTGGCTGGTGCAGACCCGGCGCGCGGTGAACCCCTGATCGTGCAAATGGACTGTGCGGCCTGTCATATCTCCGCAGCAGGGGTCGGCATTGCTCCTGCATTTGAGGGCATAGCGGAGCGGGCCGGAACCCGCCGCTCACCTCTGATCGCTGCCGAGTACATTTACGAATCGATCCTTTACCCGACACGTTTTGTCGTTGAGGGTTATGCCGGTTCGATGCCCCAGAATTATGCCGAGAGGCTGTCTGATGAACAGCTTGGTGATATTATTGCGTATCTGTTGACACTGAAATAATGCTGATGTGTGATGTATCTTGATGCCTTTACCCTGTCTGCGCTGGTTGACGAGTTTTTAGACACGCTCGTCGGTGCCCGTGTGCAGGATTCCATTGACGTGGATGAAACCGGTATTGGGCTGGAGATTTATGCACAGCACCGCCGCCGTTATTTATATATGAGCGCTGACCCGCAGACCCCACGTGTGCATCTGGTGGAGGACAAACTTCGGCGTGGGGTGGTCAAACCCAAACCGATTAATCTGCTGTTCCGCCGTTATGTTGAAGGTGGCAGCATCACCCATGTCAGCCAGCCGAAATGGGAACGTATCCTTCAGATTGATGTCGACGGGCCGGAAGGCGAAGTCACCATCATCGTGGAGCCGATGGAACGCCGCAGCAATCTCCTGCTGGTGCAGGGGGGCGTTATTCTGGAATGTATGCGCCGTGTAGGGCCAGATGAAAATCGTTACCGCGTCAGCCTGCCTGCGCACCCTTACAGTCCACCACCGCCCCAGACTGGCAAACTTGACCCTACTCACCTGACACTCGAAGACCTTGAGACCATCGCTGAACAGAACGAAGACCCCAAACAGCAGGTGCAGCGTTTGTTATCCGCCCGCATTCTGGGGATGAGTCCGCTGCTGGCGAAAGAGATTGTCTACCGGGCTTTCCAGCAGATCAATGTCAAGGCTCAGGATGCCGACGTGGATGCTCTTTACAGCGCTTTCCAGTCGCTGATTGCGCCGCTGGCTGATCGAAACTGGCAGCCGGGAATCGCAGAAAACGATCATGGCATCGAGGCGTTCAGTGTGTATCCGCTGACCAGTATCCCCGGCTGGCGTCCGGTGGAGACGGTCAGTGCGGCTCTTTCCGCTTATTACGGCGCGGTGCTTGGCGACGACGCTTATCAGGCCGCGAAGGAACCGGTTCGCACGGCGATTCAGGAAGCCCAGGCTAAATTGCAGTCCAAGCTGCACTCGCTGCAAGGGTCGCTGACGGATGAGGTTGAGCGCGATGATCTGCGTCAGAGTGGTGAATTAATCCTCGCTTACCAGTATGGCATCCAGAAGGGCCAGACCGAACTGCGGGCGCAGTATGAACCTGACCAGCCGGAACTGGTGATTAAACTGGACCCGAAACTGACGCCCCTGGAGAATGCGCAGCAGTATTTCACGCGCTACGAAAAGGCCAAACGGGCGCTGTCTGGCGTGCCGGAATTGGTCGAAGAGACCGAAACCGAACTGGCGTATCTGGCTCAACTGGATGCGGATCTGGACATGGCTTCCAACTGGCCGGACATTGACGAGGTGCAGCAGGCATTACAATCCAAAGGTTACTGGCAGGGCAAGCGCACCGGACGCATCGGGGGTGGCAAAAGCGCGCCGCTGCGGGTGGTGACGCAGGACGGGTTTGTAATCTGGATTGGGCGGAACAGCCGGCAGAATGAGCAGGTGACATTCGATAAAGGAGGCCCGTCGGATTTATGGCTGCACGCGCGCGATGTTCCCGGCGCGCATGTCATTATCAAGTTTGATGGCCGGCAAATTCCTGAAACCGTCATTGAACGCGCTGCGGAAATTGCGGCATACTTCAGCACTCGTAAGCATGAAGCCAACGTGATTGTGGATGTGACCCCGCGTAAATATGTCAAAAAAATCAGCGGGGCCGGGCCGGGAATGGTGACGTATCGTAACGAAACCACCCGCACGGTGACACCGCGCGGGCCGGATGATTAAGACTCTGCTGCCAGCACCACCTGTTTCCACAACGCATCCAGGACATACAGCGCGCTCAGGTTCCGCAGGACATAGCCATAGGGTAGATTGGCGGGTTTGAACACAGCGACATCATCGTGACCGCGTGCCGGCAGCGATGGGTGTACGCCATCAAACGCGAGGCTGGTCTGACTGTGAACGGCCATCGTGTAATGATAGTCCCACAGCGGAATATCATACTGCGACGCTACCTCGCGCACAATCTGGTTAAAGCGCATGACTTTTTCTTCATAGCCTGCACGCGGCGGGATGGTGCTGAGGACTGGCACGACGCCTGCATCAATTGAAAGCTGCACAATGCGTTCCAGATTATGTTGATAGTCGATTTCAGGGACATACCCCACATCATTTGTGCCGAACATAATCAACGCGAAGGCCGGGTCAATCCGGCGATACTCACAGGCCAGCGGTATTTCGTCTGGCAGACACTGCGCGGGATCCGCAAATTCGGGAAGCAGGACCGCTGCCGCTGTCCAACCCACCCCGGCAGCGGCCGAAACATTGGTAAAGGCGTTACCCTGGCGCACCTCGGCTCTGGAAAAATAGTCAATGACCGGCTGCAAATGCTCAAATGCGTCCAGATCATAGCGCTGTTCACCGATAGGCTGAAACATGTGATAGGAAACTGTGATGCTGTCGCCTACTTTGGCGAATACATCGGCGCGCCGCCCCATAGCTTGCCCCTGCGTGTAGATGCGCAGGGCATTGTTGGTGATGCCAGAGATCAGATTGGAAAAGTTGAGCGGGCCGGTGTTGTGGGGCAGGGTATTCAGATCAATAAACGCAGTCACATATTCTGCAAAAACCCAGCCGATTCGGGCCTGATCCAGTGTGCGCACCTCCAACCAGCTTGCATCGGCATTACGCCCGATGATGGTGAGCAGTGTGCCATCATTCAGCAGATCGAGTACGGCGAAATCGAGGCCAGGACCCGCCCGCAGGCGCAGCGGGATATTCTCACTTGTCACCTGTCCATCCGGACGCTGTTCGGGTTGAAATGCCCAGGTCTGGTTGCTCATTTGTAAGAGAAGGGTGATAATGACGGCGAGAACCAATCGTGTCAACTTGAATCCACCTGATTATTCGCCACAAATGCTAGGCGAGTGCTGCACAATTGTCAAGTAAGGAGCGCGTATGGCAGAACAGGCCCTGCATCCCAGGCCCGGCAGTCGCGTCAAACTGTCGCAGTTTGACCCGGCTTACAAAGGCGATTATGACAAGGCGAAAGCCGAAGCGGAGGAAGATGAACTGGAAGGCCGCCTGGCAGATGTTCAGGAACGGTTGTACGCAGAAGGCCAGCAGGCGCTGCTGATCGTCTTACAAGCCATGGACGCCGGCGGGAAGGATGGCACGATCAAGCATGTCTTTGATCGCGTGAACCCACAGGGCGTGCGCGTTACAAGTTTTAAGGTTCCAACGGCTGAAGAACTGGCCCATGATTTTCTGTGGCGAATACACAGGCAGACACCTGCAAGAGGCTTTATCGGCATCTTCAACCGCAGCCATTATGAGGACGTGCTGGTGGCGCGGGTGGAAAAACTGGTTTCCACACAGGTCTGGAAGCAGCGCTATGAACAGATTAACCAGTTTGAACAACTGCTGGCAGCCAGCGGCACGCGCATTCTGAAGTTCTTTCTGCATATCAGCAAGGAAGAACAGAAGGAACGCTTTCAGGAACGTCTGGATAACCCGGAGAAACACTGGAAGTTTTCAAAAGGTGACCTGCCAGTGCGGGAAAAATGGGACGAGTATATGCGCGCCTATGAGGACGCGATCAGCCACTGCAACACGACTCACGCGCCCTGGTACATTGTCCCGGCGAACCGCAAGTGGTATCGCAACCTCGTGGTCACTCGCACGATTGTCGAAACCCTGGAAGCGATGAACCCCCGCTTCCCACCACCTGAACCCGATCTCGATACGGTGGTGATCCCTGACTAGCGATCTCCCAGACAGACGTGCAGCGCGCGGGCTGTATCAATCCAGGGATGGTCAAGCGGCACGGATTTGCGTTTGCCCACAATGTCTTCAAGCGGCACGGGTTCGGTTCCTTCCCCACGCGCAGCAACCATGACGCCGAAGACGCCCTGCTCAATCAGGCGGGCACAGGCCGTGCCGAGGCGGGTTGCCAGCAGCCGGTCTGCCGGTGAGGGTGTACCGCCGCGCTGTACATGACCGAGAATGGTCACGCGCGATTCAAGACCGGTAAGGGTTTCAAGCTGGGATGTTAATCCGTGTGTGCTTTCTATCTGCCGGGTGTTAAAGTCTGCCAGCGCCTGTTTGGCGGCTTTTTTGCCTTTTTTGTCTTTGGAAGCTGTGGCTTCATCAAGCTTCTGCTGTAAGACGGCGCGTTCGGCTGCGGCAGCTTTGGACAAAGCCCCTTCAGAGACAGCAACAATACTGAACGGTTTGCCTGCCTGGCTGCGACCCAAAACGGATTCGGCGATAATCTCGGCATCATAGGGAATTTCCGGGATTAATATGGCGTCGGCTCCCCCGGCAAGGCCGGCACCAAGCGCCAGCCAGCCCGCGTTATGACCCATGATTTCAACCACGATAATGCGATGATGGCTGTGGGCGGTGCTGTGCAGCCGGTCGATGGCTTCTGTAGCGATGGTCAGAGCGGTGTCAAAACCAAACGTGATATCAGTTCCGTAAACATCGTTGTCAATCGTTTTTGGCAGGGTGATGACGTTGATGCCTTTGTCGACCAGCCTGTAGGCATTCTTGATCGTTCCGCCGCCACCCAGACACACCAGCGCGTCGAGATGATGCAGTTTATAGGTTTCAATCATGGCATCGGTCATATCCATGATCTGATCGCCGACGGGCATTTTGTGAGGTTTGTCGCGGCTGGTTCCCAGAATCGTGCCGCCGACGGTGAGGATGCCTGAAAGTGCGCTGGCATCCAGTTCCACCGTGCGGTTTTGCATCAACCCGCGAAACCCCTGGCGGAAACCCACTACCCGCATCCCATATTCATTCATGGCGGCTTTGCCCACTGCCCGGATTGCTGCGTTCAGGCCGGGACTATCGCCTCCAGCGGTGAGAATGCCAATTGATTTGGTCATAAGCCTAACCCACCTTTCCTGAGTTGAATTACATCTTAACGTGTTGTAACGATTCTGGCGACTATACTCATCCAGATGCAGCCAGCCGGGCCGCTTCGAGTACCTGCGCGACGGTGATGTCCCGCATACAGGGGTGAAAAGCCGGGCTGTCATCGGCCCAATCGAGGATGCGGCAGGGGCGGCAGCCAATGGTGGACGCCAGAATATAGTGTCGGGTCTGTGGCCCCCAGGGACCAAATTCGACAGGGTCTGCCGGACCGTAGAGGGTGACAGTGGGCGTGTTGACTGCGGCGGCCAGGTGCAGCGGCCCGCTGTCGGGTCCAAGAACCACAGTCGCGCGGGCATAGAGCGCCGCAAGCTGTCCGATATGCGTTTCTCCCGCGATGACACAGGCCGGCTGGCGCATGGAAGCCGCGATCCGTTTTATCATGGGGAGTTCATGCTCTCCGCCTGTAAAAACCACCCGCGCTTCCAGTTGTTCAGTCAGAATATCCGCCACCTGCGCCCAGTGTTCATCCGGCCAGTGTTTCACCCATGCGCCCGCTCCGGGATGAATGCAAAAAATCGCTTCACCCGTTCGGATGCCCCATTCCTGCAAATAGCCGTCAATATAATGGCTGTCCAGGCTGAAAATCGGGAATGTGTAGACTGCGTGTTCGGGCATCAGCGTCCCTGTCCAGCGTTCCACCAGGCGCAGGTTCTGGATTACCGCATGTTCGTGGCGATGTTCGAGGGCAGCGGTGAGGAACAGGCTGGTGTCGGGCAGATCGTAACCGATGCGTTCCGGTATATTTGCCAGGTGTGTCACCATGGCCCCCCACCAGTGATCGGGCCGGAAAATGACAGCCGCATCGTAGGCAATCCGGCGCAGATGGCGGGCGGTATTGAAGGCCAATTGATAAGGTGAGCGCAGATTCTCATTGGGCTGGCGGCTGAAACCCGGAAACGGTAAGGTCAGCACATGGTCGATTTCCGGGTAATTTGCCAGCACGCGGGCTGACCAGGGACCCACCAGCGCGTGAAGCTCCACATGGGGTGCGGCGCTGCGCAGGGCATGAATGGCCGGAGTTGTGAGCAGCACGTCGCCCAGATGATCTGGTCGCACGAGCAAAATTCGTGGGTGAGCCGGACGGCGCGCCGGAAAGCGCGGAACCAGCGCCAGGGTGTTTAACAGAGTCCGGCGCACACGATGCCTGAGCGGTGTGCTGTGAAAGGCGGCGGCCATGCTGCGATTGCGAAGGACGAGCGCGTCTCTATCCAAGTCCGGTTTCCCTGTAAGCGGCCAGCAGGCGCGGGATCAGTATGGGCCAATCATAATGGGATTTTACGAGTTTATGAGCGGCCTCACCCAACGCTGTCCTCTGCGGTGCGTGGTTCAACAAGGTGATAATGTGATGGGCCATTTCAGGCGCGGAATCCGCAATGTGCATCACCTGATGAGCTTCCTTCGGCAAACCGGCAGCGCCCAGCGATGTACTGACAATTGCGCAGCCTGCCGCCATGGCCTCCAGAATTTTGAGACGTGTCCCGCTGCCCATACGGAGTGGGGCGACGTATACATCGGTGGCGTGCAGGAAGGGCGTTACATCGTTGACCCACCCGGTCAGGGCGATCTGATCGTCGTCACGCAAAGCCTCCAACTGTGGATGCGGTTTTTGTCCGACGATATACAGCCGTACATCAGGGATGTGTTCGCGTACCAGCGGCAGGACTTCGGCGGTGAACCACAGCATGGCGTCCACATTGGGGCGGTAGTCCATCTTGCCGGTGAACGTCAGTACATGTGGGCCGAGATTGAGTCGTTCCGGCTGGCGATTATACTGGTCCGTAAAGATGCCGTTAGGAATAACCGCCACAGTCTGATCGTCACGAAAAGGGCGCAGCGCGGCGGCATCTTCTTCGGAAACTGCCAGGACACAATCGACTTGCTGGCAGACGGCACGCTCGAAACGGGCAATACGCCGGGCCTGGACAAACGAATAGGCGGCACTGGGCCAACGGGCGGGGATGTGCCGGTCTACTGTATAAATGACATGCTGAAGCCGATACTCGGCATTGTGCGCGTCGTAACAGAGTTTTGCGCCCGGCTGGTGCTGGCGGACAGTCGGCAAATAACCCGCCATTTCCAGTCCCTCGAACTGGATCAGGTCATACACCTGCGATTGGAGCGCGGCAGCCAGGCACTGGCGAAAGGCATCGCTTGCCAGCCGTAAAGCCAGGTCAGGTTGTGACGAAAATCCGAGATCGCGCAGCCGCTGAACCTTTGAACGAACCGGGGCCAATACTCTTTCAACACGAACACACAGTTTGGTCAATGGCTCAGGGACTGGTTGACTCGTATCATGGGCGAAACTCAACAGTGTAATCTCATGTCCGGCGTGATGCAGCCCATAAATCAAGCCGTAGTTACGCAGCGCTCCACCCTGGTGGGCTGGATAGGGCAGGGCGGGAGTGAGCATGAGAATACGCATACAGGCCCTTATTGAACTGTGTTGTAAGTGGATAAGGCAGTTTGCGCGGTGTTTTCCCACGTGAAAGTCGCTGCTCGACGCAGACCCGCTTCACGCTGCGTGTTCATCCAATGGCTGTCCGTCAGGGTGCGATAGAGCGCGGCGGCAAGTGTCGTCGGGTCATCCGGGTTAATCTGTGCGCCCACATCGCCAACTACTTCGGGCAGTGAGGAACGATTGCTGGTGATCGGAACCGTACCACAGGCCATCGCTTCCAGCGGCGGAAAACCGAATCCTTCGTAGAACGATGGCAGTACCAGCGCAGTTGCCAGATTATACAGCGCGGGCAGTGCGTCCTGCGGGACATTTTCACGCCACAGGACGCGCGCTTCGAGTTTCATCGTCTGGATATGCTGCATGGTTTCATCGAACAGCCAGCCGCGCTGACCGGCCAGTACCAGCGGCGGGGCATCGGGCAGTTGAGCGAGCAGCAGTTGATAGGCATTCAGCAGGCCGATGATATTCTTGCGCGGCTCGAATGTGCCGACGAATAAAAAGAACATCTCCGGCAGGTCAAGCTGGCGTCGGTAGTCTGCCAGTGCTTCAACTGGCAGCGGCCTGAAGGCTTCATCGACACCCAGCATATGCACGGTGATCTTGCTGGCCGGAACCTTCAGCATAGCGACAAGATCGTCGCGGGTGGCTGTGCTGTCCGCCAGAATATGGTCTGCCTGCCGCACAGCCCGTTCGATCTGGCCGTTGTAGTAACGTTTGCTCTCGGCAGTCAGGAACTGCGGATAATGCAGAAAGTTCAGATCATGCACAGTGATAATGTGGCGGCGTGCCCCCCGCAAGGGTGGAATAAAATCCGGGCTGTGCAGCAGATCAAGGTTAAAACGCGCCAGTTCAAGGGACAACGCCAGCGGTTCAAGCCGGTGATGGCAGGGCGTCCACAGGTTCACATGCTCAAAATGCTCAACCAGTGTTTCGTTAGTTTTGCGACTGTGAAAGACCATGTAATGATTTTCGTTATCCAGCGATTCAAGCGCGTGCACCAGACGGCGCATATACGTGCTGATGCCGCCCTTGCGATAATAGGTTAAGCGTGCGTCAATCCCTCTGTGCTGCATGGATGCCAGTATAACGGTTGGCTGTCGAAGATTCCAGCCACAGGGTTAGTCGATGAAGACACTGCAATCGGGTGTCCAGGGTGGCGCACATACGGCCAGAAAAGTCAGGTCTTCAGCAGCATCGTTGAAAATCTGATGAACAGCATTTTGGGGTATGGCGATAGCGTCACCGGGGCGCACAGACTGGGTTTCGCCATCGAGGACCATATGGCCCTGTCCTGACAAAATGAAATAACTCTCTTCGACTACTGGGTGATAATGTTTCATAGAGGCTGTGCCCGGTGGCAGGGTAATGTGCGCCAGACTGTGCTGCTGCGTGCCGCCGGCCGCCAGTCCCATGTATTCACGAACCACTTCGCCGTGTGGGCTGTGAAAGGGTGTCACTGCGTCGGTATTCAGAATGTGCATATTATAACCATTCTTCAATTATTCGATCCAGCGTGCCGTTTTCATCCAGCGATTGCAGGGTATCGTTCAGCGCTTTCCAGCGGGCCGGCTGGTTGATCGGCACGGCTACAGGATACCAGTTATTGGTGACGGAAGTCAGGCAGGCATTCCAGTTGTGGTCACGCAGGTACAGCCGCGCGCTGATGGCATCAACCAGAGCCGCATCTGCAACGTTCAGACGGACGGCATCGAGCGCGTAAACCGGCAGTTCGTAGGGCTGTGTTTCGAACGGCGCGATTCGCCGAAGCCAGCGCCGGGCCAGCGCGTCGGCATTGGAGCCAAACTCGTAGGCCAGCGCGTGCCCGGATAGTTCACGCATCGAGGTGATCGGAGTATCCGCCGCGCTGACCAGCACAAGGCCCGCATTAAAGTAATGCCGTGTATACAAAACATCTCCAGTGCGGAGCGGGTCAATAGACAGTGCCGCGATGACCATATCAGCCTGATCTGCCTTGAGGGAATCGTACAGACCGTCAAAACTCATGTTGACGAAACGCACTGGCATGTTGAAGTAAGCGCCGAGCGCGTTGCCCAGATCAATTTCCAGCCCGAACAGATCATTGGCAGTCGCCACGGCAAAGGGTGGATTGCTGGCATCCACGGCGATACGTATTTCACCATAGGGGAACAATTCCTCTGCGGATGGCGGCGTGGTGGATAGAGTCAGAATCCAAATCAGCGCCAGTCCCAGCAGGCCGAGACTCGCAGCGATCAGGAAGCGGCGGTGTCGGGCGCGGGCAGCCATAGGGCGTTTCCCTGCTCATTTCCGAGAGCATAAGCCTGGATGGCGTAATAGATCGGTTTAATCTGAAAATCGGAGGTGACGATTTCAAAGTTATCCGGGTAGCTGTAGGTCGGGCCGGTGTACCGGAAGGCCCACAGGCACAGCTTTTCCAGCCAGGACCAGTTGGCTTCGGTGTATTGAAAGGCGTCCAGGGTGTAGCGGATACGCTGCGCCGGACGAACCGCCTTTGTCCAGCGTGGGTGATCGTTCCAGCCGGTCTCGGTAATAAAGATTGGTTTGCCGGGGCTGTCGTACTGCTCGATTAGTTGGTGCAGCAGCTCTGCGCGGCGGAAATTCAGGACATCAGGTGCAGGCGCGGCCTGAGGTGGTTCGGTAAAACCGTAAGTGTGGACCGCAAGTCCGTCAAAATAACCGGCTGCGCCCGCTTCATATAAACGCTGAAGGTAAAGCACATCATTCAGACCGTTGGGGCTGCCTTCTGGTTCCAGTGTTGGGGCCAGGCCCGCCGCCAGAATCATGACATTCGGGTTCGCGGCGTGAACGGGTTTATAAACGGCCTGCAAAAGCCGGGCATAAGCGGCTGGATCAACCGGGCGATACCCCCATTCAAAGGCCAGATTGGGTTCATTCCAGATGATAATCTGGTCGACCACTCCCGCATAGCGCGCTGCGAAATCGGCCACAAAGTCGGCAAAATCGGCGAAGCCTTCATCAGGCAGAAAATTGAGTGTGGTATCCTGTGGACGCGCCCAGGCGGGGACCAGGCCCATACGGGCGATGACATGCAGACCCTGATTTTGCGCGTGACGGATAATGCGATCTGCGGGTTCCCAGTCATAAAAATCTTCGGTGCTTTCAATGTATGCCCAGGGGAAAAACTCGACGATGGAAGTCGCGCCCATCTCACGGACAAGCTGCAAGGTTCGCTGGATTTTCCATTCCCAGACTTCGTCAATCAGACGTGTGTGAACACAAACCTGTGGGTGGGCGGTTTCGACGGTCCGGGGTGGGCCAAGCGGCGCGCGCGGGCCAACCGCGCCCAGCAGACTCAAAACATAC
>CAZKIB010000032.1:36579-43013 GCA_964552425.1 uncultured Anaerolineaceae bacterium
AGAAGCGATACGCGAAGCCATCCGTCTGCTGCAAACATCAGGATTATGCTACCACCAGAAGGACCGGAAAAAAATAGCTGGCTGATTTGTTACAATATATTAATATGGCAGCCTGTAATCTACGCGAATTTTTTATCAATAATGTTACATTGGTTACACGGTTAGAAAATACATGATATAATCAAACCGAAATGAAACGTAATATTGACTTCGGGTGACTTTTATGCGCCTGTTTATCAGCTACGCACGGGTCGACAAATACTACTGCTCAGAAATTGCCGATGTCCTGGATGTTCATGATGTCTGGTTTGACAACCGCCTGCACGCAGGTCAACAGTGGTGGGAAGAAATCCAGCGCCGTCTTGAATGGTGCGATGGGCTGGTATACCTGCTGTCACCGGATTCCGTCAGCTCCAAATATTGCCAGCAGGAATTCGAAATCGCGCGGGTGCGGGGCAAGCATATTTTCCCGGTTCTGATTCACGCCCGCACATCGATCCCGGACAGTTTGCAGTACATTCAGTACGCCGATCTGAGCAGTGGTATCACACCGGATGCGGTCAAGCTTATCCTGAATTCCATTTACATTGCCGAGCGGCAGGGTATCCGTGTATCGGAGGCCGTGCCGGTGAATACGGGCGCGATTTCTCTCACGCTGCGCCAACCGTCTACCGTGAAAGAAGCAGAAAGTCTTATCAGCGAGGCGATTGAAGCCTTTGATTGTGAGCAGTATGACCGGGCTGTGTTTCTGATGAAACAGGCCCGCGCGGGTGGTTACGCATCCAAGTACATTGACCTAGACGCGATCCTGCATGAAGCTGAAGACGCGCTGGAATGGCAGGCGTATCAGCGCGAAGCAGAGCGGGAGTACATTCCGATAGCTGCCCTCGTGAAGCACGAACGTACCAGAGCGTTAGGACGTCAGGCATTCCGCGCCTATCGCAGGACCTTTCCCGATTACGACCCTCAAAACCTGGCGGCCATCTGTCTGCCTGATGATTCACCACTTCTTGAATGGTGTGCGATCCCGGCGGGCGACGTAAAAGTTTACCGAAGCACTTCGGTACGCACGCTGACTGTGCGCGGTTTTGAGATGAGCAAATACCCGGTGACGAACGCCCAGTATCTGGAGTTTGTTGAAGCGGCAGACGGGTATGTGCGTGAAAGCTGGTGGAATTTTTCAACTGAAGCAGCAGCATGGTGGAAAGCGCATCCAGAACCCATTAAACCGAAACTCACTGAAAAGGATCATCCCTGCGTCAATGTGTGCTGGTATGAGGCTGTGGCTTACTGCCGCTGGATGAGTGAACAAACCGGCATGTCCCTGACGCTGCCCACCGAAGCGCAGTGGCAGCGGGCCGCGCAGGGCGATGATGGCCGGTTCTATCCCTGGGGGAATACCTTCGATGAAACCCGCTGCAACACCAGCGAATGCAAGATCGGCGGTCCGGTTCCGGTGACTCGCTATCCTGAAGGCGCCAGCCCGCAAGGTGTTATGGATATGGCCGGCAACGTGTGGGAGTGGTGCCTGAACACCGAAGATAATCTGGTCACGGCTTCAATGGCGGGCGAAGAAAACCGGGTCATCAAGGGCGGCTCATACATCGGTACTTCCAGGCGCGCCGATAACCGTTTTCATTACTCTCTGAAACCGGAATGCCGCTTTAATTCCATCGGCTTTCGTCTCATTCGCTTGCCGGATTAAGCGCACTTGTCGATTGAAAACGCGCCAGCAATATCCCCGGCGCGTTCAGCAGATACCAGTCCGTGTTCCTGAACGTTAACGTACATCATGCCAGGCGGTGTGGACCTCAGTCTGGTCCGTGCGCATAGCCCGCAGCAGCGCGTCCTGATCGACAGGAATGCTGAACACGCGCACGCCCACCGCGTTGTAGATCGCGTTGGTGATGGCCGGACTGGTGTTGATGGACGGTATTTCGCCGACGCCTTTAGCCCCGTATGGCCCGTCAGCAGACCGGTCTTCGACCAGATGGCTGATGATTTCCGGTGCGTGTTTGATGCTCGGCATCTTATAACGGGACAGCAGGGTGGACCAGGGCACGCCGTTTTCGATAATGTAACTCTCGGTCAGGCAGTTGCCCAGTGCCATGACGATGCCGCCTTCGATCTGCCCTTGCAGCAGCAGAGGGTTAATGGCCCGGCCAATATCCGTCGCAGAGATCACCTTTTCGACATGCACTGCGCCGGTCTCCAGATCAACAGTGACCAGCGCGGCCTGCGTTGCATACGAGAAAGCGAAGTGCATATCCCCACCAGTTCCGAGCGGCTGTGTTTTTGGCCCCCAGTATTCGTGCATGATCCGTGTGGTGACGCCGTTCCGTTTGGCAAGTTTTACCGCTTCGCCAAACTGGATACTTGTGCCGTTAATGCGCACCAGACCTTCCTCAAAGCGCAGCTGCGCCGGAGGATGATCAAATTCTTCAGATACCACCGTACTGAGGGCTTCGCGCAGGTTGACTGCCGCATGACGGACGGCGTTACCACTCATATACGTTTGCCGGCTGGCGGTAGTGGGGCCGCCATCGGGAGTCAGATCGGTATCCGAAAGCAGCACCCGCACCTGCTCATAACGTAAACCAAGTTCCTCGGCGGCGCACTGTGCCAGCACCGCGCCAAGTCCCTGGCCCATATCGGCAGAGGAGGTGCGGACTTCAACCGTGCCATCCTCGAAAGCTTCGACTTCCGCCGCCGATTTGTCGGGCGCGCCGCCGCCCAGCCCGGTGTTCTTGTAGGCACAGGCGATACCCCATCCATAGGCTTTATTCCCCTCGTGCCAGCCCCAACGGAAACTGCCGTTGAGACCACCACGCATGTCGGCATCCACTTTTTTGATGGTTTCAATCAACCCGACGCTTTCGCGCAGCAGTTGGCCGGTAGCGGTGGTCACGCCGACTTTCTGCGCGTTTATGAGACGAAATGTTGTGGGGTCCATGCCAATGGCTTCGGCCACAAGGTCCATGTTCTGTTCGACTGCGAAGGCGCTTTGCGTCACACCGAAGCCGCGAAACGCGCCAGAGGGGGCGTTATTGGTGTACATGGCGTAACAGTCGATTTTGGCGTTGGGCACGTTGTAGGGGCCGGTAGCGTGGGTGGTGGCGCGGGTCATAACCTTATCGCTCAGGCTGGCATATGCGCCGCCATCACCGTAAAGTTCGGCTTCGACTGCGGTGAGCCGGCCGTCTTGTTTTGCGCCGGTCTTAATGCGTATAATTGTGGCGTGGCGTTTGGGATGGAACAGCAATGATTCCTGGCGAGTATAGAGCATTTTCACAGGCCGCCGGGTCGCTTCGGCCAGCATCGCCACATGAATCTGCCCGGCAATGTCCTCCTTGCCGCCAAAGCCGCCGCCGATCAGCACGCCGCGCACGCGCACCGCATCGTCTGGCAGGCCCATCGCGCGCGCGATCTGGTTGCGATCCTGATATGGAATCTGAGAGCCGACGTAGATGGTCAGTTTTTGGTGTTCGTCATCGAAACCAGCAGGCAGGCCGATGGCGCATTCCGGTTCCAGAAAAGCGTGTTCAGTCGTCGGTGTTTTATAGGTCCGTTCAATAATGACATCGGCTTCGGCAAGGAGTCCGGCGTCGGCAAGGCGTGCCTGGAGTCGGCCGACGTGCGTATGAGCGTCAGCGGAGCCGCGCGCATCGCGATCGCCATGCCGGACTTTAATATGTTTTAAGAGGTTGCCTCCCTCGCGGCCTTCATGCAGGATTGGCGCTTCGGGCGAATGGGCGAAAACCGGGTTATCGACCACTGGCAGAACTTCGTAGTCGACTGCGATCAGTTGGAGCGCCGAGTCGGCGATTTCCTGAGTATCTGCCGCGACGATGGCGATGGCGTCGCCCATGTAACGGGCTTTTTCCCCAACGCCCACCAGCACCGGCCAGTCGAGATAGACCAGCCCATGCACATTTTCACCGGGCACATCAGCAGCGGTCAGCACCGCGCGGACACCCGGCAGTGCTTTCGCTTTCTCCGTGTCAATGCGTGTCACGATGGCATGGGGATAAGCGGAGCGCAGGGTGCGGGCGAACAACATGCCAGGGAAGGTGTAATCATCGCTGTATCTGGCGCGTCCGGTGACACGATCCACAATATCCTGCACTTTATGGCTCTGGCTGATATTAGCGGTGGCTTCCTCAACTGCGGGGTCATTCACTGCCAGCGGCGCTTCACCCCGTTTGACTCTGGCAGCAGACTTAATGGCCTGCATAACACTGGTGTACCCGGTGCAGCGGCAGTAAGTGTCCTTGAGCGCGATCTTAATATCGGTATCGGAGGGGTTGGCATTTTCTTCGAGCAAAGCAGCCGAGGTCATAATCAGGCCGGGTGTACAGAACCCGCACTGGACCGCACAATGATTAATAAATTCCTGCTGCAAAGGGTGCAGGTGTTCATGCCCATTTGCGTCGACAGTGGCGAGACCTTCAATCGTGCGGATGAATTTGCCCTGCGCTTTGAAAGCCGGGTAAATGCACGAATCCACTGGCACACCGTTGACATGCACGGTGCAAATGCCGCATTCGGCTTCCTCGCAGCCGATTTTTGTTCCGGTGAATCCGAGATCATAGCGCAGTACCTCGGCCAGCGTGCGAGATTCAGGGACATCCAGATAATGGTTTTTGCCATTCACGATCAGGTTTAATTCGCTCATGCCGCTAATTCCCTTCTTCTACTTACCCTAATCCCACGCCTTCAGCCACGACAACGCCGGTTTGAGCGCGCCGTACTGCCAGCGACAGCGCCTGTCTGAGCAGTGTCTCGATCATATAGTCACGGTATTCGGCAGTGGCGCGATACTTGCTGGTGCGCGGGTGCAGTGTTTCACGGGCAATCTGCGCGGTGTGCTGAATAGTGTCTTCTGTCACAGGCTGACCCCGCAGCGCGTTCTCGGCGTCTACAGCCCGCGCCGGGACGGAGGCTACTGGGCCGATGCAGATGCGCGCATCCACGTATTCTGTACCGTTTTCATTCAGTTTAATCCACACTGCGCAGCCGAGGACCGGCAGGGCTACACCCTGGGGACGCATGATTCGTTTGAAAGCGGTGGCTTCGTGAACACCAGCAGGCCGGAACCGGAAACCGACCAGTACATCGCGTGATGAATCCAGTATGGATTGGCCGGGACCTTTGAACAACCGGGTAATCGGCAGCCATTCACGGCGGCCATCTGCCCAGGCGACTTCGGCTTCAGAGTCGAGGGCCACCAGTGAGGTTGTCCCATCGCCCGCCGGCAGCGCATGAGCGACGTTGCCGCCCAGTGTGCCGACATTGCGCACCTGTGGCCCGCCGACCACCCCACAGCTTTCCACCAGACAGGTCGCCTGCGCTTCGATCAAGGCCGACCTGACAATCGCGGTATGGGTGACTGCGGCGCCGACATAGATCCAATCATTCTGTGCTTCGATGCGGGTCATTTCAGGGATGCTGGTTACATCAACCAGCGCGTCCAGTTGATGCTGGCCCACCTGTGTATGCTGGAGGTCAATCAACAAATCGGTTCCGCCCGCGATGATACGTGCCTGACCGTTGTACCGGGCTAGCTGCTCAAGTGCTTCGGTTACAGTCCGTGGGGTATGGTAGTTGTGCCACAGGGCCATCACAACAACTCCTGCTCAGAACCAGGTCGTTGCAGCACTTTTCGAGGGGACCACCCCACGCCGACAGGATTCTGTGCCGACTGCAATATGAGGAACACTACATTCAATTTAACATTACTGGGCTGCGAAAACAAGCAGGATTACAACCATCTGTGTCTGGTCACTTATGATAAGCCTGTAGGATTCTGGTGATTTTTGTCGATATTGACTGTGTGCTGGTCAGAACATATAGAAGGATTCCGGGGTTTGTTGTGAACAATTACCAGACGATCTCCGTGAAATTTGTGGCAAATTCCCTGCTTGCGCGGTTTAATTAAGAATCGTTGCATTGTAAGCATCTCATACAGAGAAGCTATGAACCTGCGAAAAACATTGACTGAACGCGACCCTGTGGCGGTGCTGGCTCCTGTCGCAGCAGTCATTCTTGCCCTTTTGGCCGGCGCTTTCATCCTGCTGGCATTGGGGAAGAACCCGATTGAAGCCTATGGTTCCATGCTGAACGGGGCCTTTGGGGATTCGGGAAGACTCGCGAACACGATTACTCGCGCGATTCCGCTGCTGCTGGTGGCTGTGGGCATTTGCATCTCATTCCGGGGCGGGGTCATCAACATCGGCGCTGAAGGACAGTTGTTTATCGGGGCGGTTTCTGTCACCGCGTTTTCGGTAGCGGTGGGTGAGAGTCTGCCTGCTCTCGTCGTTATCCCGTTGGTGTTGTTGATTGGCTGGGCAGATTGGAGCAGGAAGGGTTGCTTGGTGAGTATTTAAGAATTTAGATGTGAGTTTTATCTTGGGCTGAGTGAGAGCTGTCTTCTA
>CAZKIB010000033.1:0-1545 GCA_964552425.1 uncultured Anaerolineaceae bacterium
ATTAGGCGTAGTCTAATTGGTTTATCCATTAGAATGAACCGGGTACGTAGCGATACGCCTCGCCATCAGGCAGGATGAAGCCGAGGCCGGGGAACGTAAAGTGATACCCGAAGACCTGGATTTGTTCGCTGGCGGCGCGTCCGAGGATGCTCCGGCGCGATTCGACGGCCTGTTCGGGGATTGAATCGAAGGCGACAAACCATTCGGGATGCTGTACTGAAGCGACATTGTTCAAAACCGAATCGACCAGATGCAGCAGTTGTTCGCCATTGGAATTAATCAGGAAGCTCATGTGACCCGGTGTGTGGCCGGGGGTTGCCACTGCCTGAATGCCGCTGACGACCTCATCTTCTGCCACGTAAAATTCGAGCTGGTCGCCGAGGCTTTCCATCGCCGTTTTGGCATTCTGCGCGCCCTGGTTATCCGCCGGAGCCGCCTGGAGAAAATCCCAATCCGGCTGCGAATAGACGTAACGCGCGTTCGGGAAGGTCGCGCTGCCATCGGTTGCCGCGCCGCCGATATGATCGCCATGAAAATGCGAGATAATCACCGTGTCGATGTCTTCGCGGCTGACACCCAGCAAATCCAGCGTGGGCAGGACACTGCCATTCGCGCTGCCGCGCCCGGTGTCGATCAGGACCTGATTGCTGCCTGTGTTGACATGCAGCACCTGGATGGCATTCGGATAGGAGCCTGTGGGCAGGCCATTGGCGGCGAAGAGTTCATCCACCGCGCCTTCGGGTGCGTTGGCCCCCAGAATGGAGGTGTTCAGCATACCGCTGCCATCACTGATAACGGTGAGCTGGAAATCGCCGACGCCGAAGCGGAAGAACGCTGCCGGAGCCGGGGCTTCCTGAGCGAACAGTGGGCGCAGGGCAGGTGCTATCCCCAGCCCCAGACCCACCGCGCTCAGCCCGAAACCTTTCAAAAGATCACGCCGCGATAACGCTCTATTCTGCTGCATATTGGTCCCCTTTCTAACAATAAACTTCATCAGGGAGTATACCGGGAGGGGCGCAGTCTGGCGTGAGAATTTTGTGAGAGTGCCGCTGGCAGCGGGTGTAATCGGACACTATAATGAGTGCATGACTGATACACCACTGCCACAAGAGAAATCTGTCCAGAAGAAACGACGGCGCGGCGGGCAATTGTCCAGCCTGCAAGTGATGTTTGCGGCGATTCTGGCGATTGGCCTGTTGCTGGCGATCAATTTCAGCAGTCGCATCACGGCCAGCCAGCCGCTGCAAGAGGCTTTTGAGCGTGCCCAGCTTGAAATCGAACAACTGCGCCGTGAACAGGCGGACTTAATCGCGGAGCGGGACTATGTTCAGAGTGATGCGTTTGTCGAGCAGTGGGCACGCGATGATGGCAAGATGGTCCGGCCTGACGAGGTGCTGGTGATTCCCGTTCCTGCGGCAGGCAGCCTGCCACAGCCCCAGGTGACGAATGAGCAGTCTGTGCCGGCTGAAACCACACTGCCGCGCCCGGAATCCTGGCAGGTGTGGTGGGCCTTGTTTTTTGACAGCGCCCCACCGAATTTGGACT
>CAZKIB010000033.1:1574-2012 GCA_964552425.1 uncultured Anaerolineaceae bacterium
GCGTGCCCCTTCGGTCAGGGCTTTCACCTGGGCGGGGACACGATCTGCGCCCACTTCGAGCTTCTGACCGGGTTCGGCGAAATCCGGCCTGATAACCCCAATGGCGAAGATTTCACCGTCCGGCGCACCGACACTGCTGGTCAACTGTCCGGCTGTCCGTCCGTCGACATACAGGTCTGCCGGGGCCTTCACCAGTTGATCGAGTTGCAGCGTTACCAGGGTTTTGGCGAGGCGGTTGCGGCTTTCCATCCGCGCGATGATTTCCTGCCCGGTGTAACAGCCTTTGGTAAAACTCACTTCATCCCACAAACCGATTTCCAGCGGGATAAAATTTTCGCTCAATTCGCGGCCTGCGCTGGGCAAACCGGCGCGCACCCGCAGCACGTTGTAAATCAGCGAGCCAGCCGGTTTCGCGCCGGCGTGGACCAGCGCGTCCCA
>CAZKIB010000033.1:2036-8823 GCA_964552425.1 uncultured Anaerolineaceae bacterium
AGCAGCGCTGTCCTTTGGAACCAGCAGGGTCCAGCGCTGGCCGCTGACCGGTTTGCGCCGCGCCACGTAAACCTCCGCCCCGGTGATAACTGTCTCCTGACCTTGCAGAATATCGAGATCAACACCATCGGGCAGGAACTGGCGCAGCAGAGTTTCAGCCTGCGGGCCATGCAGATCGAACTGATGAGTGGTGGTCGATAAATCCGCGATCTGAGCATCGTCGCCGAAAAAAATGTTGCGCTGCAAATAGGCTCTCAGCGGCGCGCTGCGGCCCGGTTCACCGAAAATCAACAGGCTGCCGCCGCGCTGAAAGACCTCGATGCGGTCCAGCAGGCGGGCATTCGCGTTGGTAAGAATGGTCGGACGCCCGGTATTCAACGGCAAGCTGCTGAGATCATTGGTTGAAATGCGGTGGATCAGTGCCAGCGCTGTCTGGCCGGTCATATGCAGCCGGGCCTCATGCGAACGATCCAGCAGGATAACCCCGTTAAGGGCAGCCTGATATTCTGCGGCCTGATCGCCAAAGTCCAGCGGAATGCTATCCGGTGCGAGACGGGCGCCTTGCAAGGCCTGCATGTCACTCAGGTTCATAGGTCACTCATGTGATTAACTATTGAGCTTCAGCGGCTGGTGGTCCTGAAGAAGCTGCTGAACCACAGGCGTTAAGGCGCTGTGTTCGACAGGCTGCCACTGCCAGCCGTCGGGCGGGGTCAGGCGTTCCGGCAGCAGATAGACATAGGTAAACGTGATCTGTTTGTCGGCATCATGGGCGACCACATTCACATCAACAGGCGAAATAAAGGACCCCTTGTTGGGGCGAATATGCAGCAGATGGTCTGCATCCGCTGTGATACGCAGGCTTTCTTCCAGAGACCGCAGGGCGGCATGATGGGGTATTTCGGCGGCTTGCAAGGTGGTGTGTGGATAATGAGGCGGCGTTTTGTGGTAGAGAACTTCGTGTTCAAAAACGGCAAAGACATTCACCGTGTAATGATACCGGCGTTTTGTGGGGCGCTGGTCACGCTGGCGCTCAATCTCTGACCTGACGATAGCGTAAAAGTCCTGGGCAGCCTGTTCAAGATCATCATTGACCACCGTATAATCGACCAGCGGCAGGTAGGCCATTTCCATCGCCACGCGGCTCAGCCGGGTTTGAATCTCGGCCTCCGTTTCGCCGCGTACCGACATACGATCTTCCAGCACCTCTACTGATGGAGGCTGTACAAAAATCAGGATGACCTGTTCCGGGTAGAGTGAGCGAATGTAGGTTGCGCCGAGTACATCAATATCGGCGATCAGGTTCTGGCCGGCTGCCAGCGCAGCTTCTACCTCGCGGCGTGGGACACCGTAAAATTTATGTTCGTGAACTTCCTGCCATTCGAGCAGGGCGCTGCTGGCGATCATCTGTTGAAACTGCTCGTAGGTGACGAACAGGCGTTCACGGCCTTCCTGTTCGTTCGGCCTGCGGGGGCGCGTGGTGACAGTGGCAAGCTGCCGCACCCGTGTTTCCCGTTTGAGAGTTTCTTCCATCAGTGCATTTTTACCGACACCCGGCGGCCCGACAACGATAAACAATAGCCCTTGTATGGTACTCAACGCTGTCATCCTCATGCTGGTCGGATAATGAATAGTTTAGCAGTTTGTGGAAACGAGAACCATTACCAATACGGTTAGAATCGTGAATTGGTTTTGCCTGAAGGCTAAAAAACAACGGAGACACCGTTGGGCGTCTCCGTTGGGTGGATATGAGGTTGGTTTTCCGACTACGGGTTGATTTCGATGTCGGTGATGTACCAGCCGTCGGCTACCGTGTCCGTCGTTTGCAGGTTAAACCGCAGGTGGATCAGACCATTGGCGCGGTAGCTGGTCAGGTTGTGCTGCCGCCGCTGCCACTGGCCGGGATCAGTCGGCCAGTACTCACCACCATTGATCGTCGGATCGCAGGTCGTGCTGGGCGGGCAGACAAAGCCGTTGTTATTGGTTCCCAGCCCGGTATTGACCCAATCGAAACCGCCGTTGGTGGATACCTGGAACCGTGCGACGGCCCCATTCAGTCTGTAGCGGGTCCAGTACTCGATAACTGGCAGCGAGGTTCCCGTCAGGTCGATGGGACTCCGCAGGATCATGGACGAGTCACCATAGGTGGCCGAGTTGATCACCGGGAAGCTGGGGCTGTTGCCGGCTTTCGGGCTGTCCGCGAACGAGAAGTTATTCGTGCCGGCGGACGCGATGATGACAGCCTGACCACCACCTTCAAACCACTCCAGTGTCAGATTATAGTTGCCCGGATTAAAGGACACGGTTCTGACATCAACCCGTCTGCCATGATAGTTCCACTGTTCGATGATATTCCAGTATGTCCCGCCGGTGATACCGGGGCCGGAGCGCCGCAGCCGGACACCGTCATCGGATACCGTGATGAAGGTGACATCCGATGCCGCCTGGATAGTGATGGGACGATCCCAGCGGCCTGCGTAGTAGTCACTCCAGGTCGGGTCCAGCGTGCCGCCCACAGGCCGTCCGTTGTCGCCAAAGTCATGGTCAATTTCCAGCGCAAATTCCTGAATGTCGAGCGCCGGGTTGTAGGGTCGTCTGACCTTGTTGGTGTAGTCGGTATACAGCAGATTGTTAAAATCGGTTTCGTTGCCGCAGGGGTTCCCGTTGCGATGACGCTCGCAATCATAGTACACGCCTGTCCAGAAATCGTTGCCGATGTCTGCCGGGCCGCCGCCAGAGCCGCGCCACTGGTCAGGGGCCAGACCCCAGATGCCTTCCGCAACCCAGTTGCCCATGCTTTTCGCATTGTCAAAGAAGGGCAGCGGGATGGGGGTGTTGGCGCGCTGTTCGACACTCACATCGTCGATGTACCAGCCATCACGCTTGGTGCTGTTGTTGATCGCGTAGTAGGCAAAGCGGATCTTGACGCGCTGGCCGGCGTAGGCTCTCAGATCAACGGCTGCCCGGAACCAGGTCTGAACGCGGCTGTTCCCTGGGCGTTCCCAACGGGTGGACCAGGCTCCCCAGCCCGCGACACGTTCATAATCAAACGTGTTGTGGACACCTGAACCGTTTGTCGGGCGATAGGCGGTATCTTCCGGCGCGACCTGTACCCGAATGGTGTCGTTGCCGCCGATACGATAGCGCGTCCAGAAATACAGGGTAGGGTTGTCGCTGCTGGACAGCGCCCGCAGATCAAAAATCTCGTCCATCATCAGGACATTGTAGGTATAGGGGCTGGTATTGACAGTGCCGCTGGTCTGTGGGCTGTCATGCAGGGCAACCAGACCGCTGTGCTGGGTATTCTCGGTGTCGAACCAGCCGCCGGCTTTCCAGCGTTCCCAGTATTCCACCGGCGTGTCGATGTCATCAACATAGCGGCGGTTATCACCTTCGCCATAGGTCGGGTGATCTTCGTCGGGGTCCCACAGCTTATGTACTTCTTCGCTGTAGTCTTCGATGCGAATGTCGTCGATATAAACCCCGTCTCTGGGGTCAGAACCGCTCGCATCCAGACGGAAGCGGATGAGAATATCATCGTCGTATGGAGTGGCCCCATTGGTAGCGACATTGGCCTGAATGTCCCGCAGGTCAATCTGCACGTATTCCCAGGCCCTCTGGATACTGGCATTGGTCAGGGGCGATGGGATCGACTGCGGCGCTAACCGCCAGATTGCGTTCCAGCTCTGGCCGTCGTTGTTGGACCATTCCACGTATAGTTCGTGGCTGTCGCGGATTTCCCGCCAGTGCCAGAAGGACAGGATGGGTCGTGTGGCCGCCGCTGTCTGCGCGTTGCTGTCGTCTGTGGGGTCCAGGTTTTCTGGCGTGTCATAATTCAGGTCCAGCGGATTCCTCAGAATCAGCGCGGCATTGCTTTCATCCAGGTAGTCGCCATCCGGGCTGTCGGCAAAGGCCCGCCCGCTGCCGGCGAACAGATTCGGCGTGAAGTTGGTATCATCGGTAATGCCCCACTGCCCCTGGGGCAGCCAGTTCTCCATCCCGCCCTGAGCCGTATCGCTGAAGGGGTAGTCGCTGAAACGGGGTTTGTCGAAACGATGGATCAGAATATTGTCTATCCACCAGCCGCCGCTCTCATCGGCTGCCGGCTTTACAATCTGGGCAAAGCGCAGGCGGAAAGGTGAGGTGTTCCAACTGGGAACGCCATCCAGCAGAACCGTCATTTCCTCCAGACCCTGCGAGACATTGCCGCTCGTCCCAGGGTCGCTGACCAGCACTTCCAGCGTCTGCCAGTTATCCGGTTCGGTATTGGCGGTGTCGCGTGTCCACTGAAGTTCAAGCTGGGTCCCATTTCTGACTTCAAAGGATTGGTAGAACGTCAGCACGGCCACACCGTCATCGCCATCAAAGTCTGGCAGGTTCGACGTGACATCAATCAGGCCGTTGAATTCGATATAGTGAATGCGGTTGCCGCCCCCGCTTTCGTTGGAACGGATGGCCGGGCCGCTGTCCCAGCTTAACTTGCCCTGAGCGCGTGTGTTGGTGAGTGTCCAGCGCCCGGTGGAAATAAACTGTGGACTGATGCCCTTGTTGGCGTTGCCGAGTATGAACTCGGGGTTATCCATGTTCCAGTAGCTGGTGCAGGTATCCTGACTGCCTGTGCAGATACCATAGGTGTTGCTGCTGAAATTGCGCAGTTCAATATCGTCCACATACCAGCGCCGGCGCGCACCGCCGTTGTTGTCGCGCATGACGAAACGCAGCGCCAGACGTTTCTGGGTGAAACCGGTGACGTAGGGAGCCAGGTCAATGATGTTGCGCGTCCAGGCGTAATTGGTTGTGCCGGAACGCAGGGGAATCTGCTGCCAGGTAATATCCGCCGGGTTCGCTCTGTATTCGCCGACTTCCAGCCACACCTGGGTGTTGGCGCTGGACATGTCCCAGACATCCCAGAAAATCAGTTTGGGGTTGCTCAGAAGGGTGTAGTCCAGATAGCCGCGCAGTTCCAGATAACACACCATATTCTGCGGGAACTCGCCCACACGGGCTTCTTCCCAGATAAACATGGTCGAGTTGGAGCGCTGTGTGTTCGCGCGGTACCAGTCGCACTGCGGCGCGTTGCCAGACACAAGGTTGGTGTCCGCCAGGTTGCCGCTCGATGTGCCTTCCAGTCCCAGTTTTACGGTGGCGCTGCCGTTGCGTTTGTAAAAGTCGACCTGCACCATGTAGAGGGTCTGCGGCTGGATGGTGCGTGTCACTGTCAGGCTTTCTTCGTTGTCACGCCACGCATCTATAACCAGACAGTCGGTGGCGCTGCCAGACGGGGACTGCCCATCGGCGTAGACATTGGCGCTGCCGGTGGGGCTGCCGCCGCTGGGTACGGATGAACAGTTCGAAATCGGCTTGAGCGCGGCATCTACCGGGTACAGCCACACACGCGCGCCCGTTTGTCCACCGCCGGTGGTGATGGTGAAGCGCATCTGCATCGGCTGCGGCGCGGTCTGGCCCCAGCCATAGCCGATCTGACGTGTCCAGCGAACCGAATAGTTATCGGTGGTAAACCCGCTTTCAATCGGGCCGGAACCACTGGGCCAGTCGAAGTCAATGCCAGAGATGTTTGGTACGCCCAGTTCGCCGTGCCAGAGTTCTTCGGCCGGGTCGCCGCTCATGGTTGAGTTGGCATAATACTGGCCGAAGAACTGGTCGCTGCCGACCCATACGTTCGAGTCCACCCGCCACCATTCCGGGTTGTTGATCTTGTCGAGCCAGGGGGCGACCTGGGCGACATCACCCGGCGTCCACGTGGCGGTCACGGTGGGTGTGCTGCTCGGCATTGGGGATGGGGTAATCGGGGTGGGTGTTGGCGACGGACCTTCGGTGGCAGTCGCCGGGGGAGGCAGCGGATCATTGAGGACGAAACCTTCTTCCTCTGGCGGATTGTCAATCAGCCATTCCACTGTCGCCCAGAAGGCGTCATTATTGCCGCGTCCATCGGCCAGCGATTCCACGTCGGAAGGATCGCCGCCAATGGCATTGTAGATCACGTTGCTAAAGACATTCCCGATGGCGGGTCCCGTCGCGGCCAGGGTGACGCCAAACAGAATGGCGACCATGACCAGGATCAGCGCATATTCCACGAGCGCCTGACCAGACCGGATGTGCCTGCCTAAAAACAGATTGGTTCTCTTCATTGAATTGCCCCCTCGTCCAACCGCTTGATGTTGGGTCGTTTTTTTGGGTCCTGACATCGAGAGCCTGCTGGCTCCTAATACTAATAGTAACGGACAATTCTCGCCTGTGGGTTTAATTTTGTCGGCGAGTTGTTTGAAAGCGTTGACAATTATTCAGATATGAATTGTCACTATATCGTTTTGTCCAAATAGATTATCCTAAGCCTGTGAAAAAATGGAATAGTACAAGGGGGCAAAAATGACCGCAGCGATCATTGATGGCAGCCTGCTGGCCGAGCGGATGCGTTCTGAAATTGCTTCAGAAGTTGAACGTTTTAAGCAGAAATATGGCTATGCGCCGGGGCTGGGCGCGGTGTTGGCCGGTGATGACCCGGCCTCTGCGCAGTACGTGCGCATGAAGCGGCGTGCCTGTGAGAAAATCGGTATTGAGTCTTTCACCCATGAGATGACTGCTGACAGCACGCAGGCCGATGTGGACGCGGCGGTCAACTCGTTGAACGAAAACCCGCGTGTACACGGCATCCTCGTCCAGCTTCCGCTGCCGCCGCAGGTGGACGAAGAACGCGCGCTGGCGCTGGTCAGTCTGCAAAAGGATGTCGACGGTTTTCATCCTGTCAATATTGGCAAGCTGGCGATGAAGG
>CAZKIB010000033.1:8833-10295 GCA_964552425.1 uncultured Anaerolineaceae bacterium
AACCGACCTTTACCCCGGCGACTCCTACCGGCTGTATGCTGCTGCTGGAAGAAGCCGGCGCGCAGATTGAAGGCGCTCATGCTGTCGTTCTCGGACGCAGCAATATTGTCGGCCTGCCGGTGGCGATGATGCTGCAAAAGGCGAATGCGACGGTGACAATCTGCCACAGCCGCACGCGGGATATTCCCGGTATTATCCGTCAGGCGGACATTCTGATCGCGGCGATTGGCAAACCGAACTATGTCACGGGCGATTGGCTCAAACCGGGCGCGGTGGTCATCGATGTGGGCACGAACAAGATTGATGACCCGACCAGTGAAAAGGGCTATCGCTGGGTAGGGGATGTCGACTTTGAATCTGCCAGTGAAGTGGCCGGGGCGATTACCAGGGTGCCCGGTGGAGTCGGCCCGATGACGATCACGATGCTGCTGAAAAACACGGTCAAGGCCGCCTGGAACATCGCAGAAGCGTTAGAATCCTCCCGATAGTGGTGTAAAAACTTGAAACGACAGCGCCTCCTGGTGTTCAATAAAGGAAGTTCTGGAAAGGGGCTTACCATGACACCAGCCGGGGCGCTGTTGGATTATCTCGAATCGCGTGGCCTGAAACTCGACCCGCGTTATTTTGCTGAGGCGCTGCATACACTGGCGCAAACGTTGATGGAGAGCGATGTCAGCCGTCTGCTGGAAGCCGCGCCTTACGAACGCAGCGGCGTCCGGCGGGCCTATCGCAACGGCTATCGTGAAAGTGTCTGGTACACCGCCGCTGGCGAGATCACCCTGCGCATTCCCAAACTGCGCAAGGGCAGCTATTACCCTCTGTTTCTGAACCCGCAGACTGAACGCGCGCTGCTGCAACTGGCGCGGGATGCTTATGTGATGGGCGTTGAACTGGCGGATGTGCAGGCCGCTTTGAGTGGACTCGATTTGCCGGCGCTGCGACCCTATGATGTGGCCGACATCGCCGAACGGCTGGCGGATGTGGTCTACAATGCGCACAATGCCCCTGTCCCTGACCGTTATGCGGCGCTGTTCCTCGATGTATTGGATGTGGAACATGCCGGTTCCTGGCGGCAGTTGCTGATCGGTCTGGGCGTGCAGCCTTCCGGCGCGGTTGATCTGCTGGCGCATGAGCTGGTTTCATCGGCGGATGATCGGGCCTGGGCGCGGCTGCTGCGGCGTTTGCGCCAGCGCGGTCTGAATCTCGTGGATGTGGTCGTCAGCGGCGATGAGGCTCGCACCGCCATGCATGATGAACTGGTGGATGCCGTCTGGCAGCATCACCGCAACTTCCTGCTGCGCGGCAGCGGCGAGGATGCCCTCGTCAAAGCGGTGAGCGACCTGGCGGTGCGCGTGGAAACTGACCAGCGTCACTTGCCCCGGATGCAGTGGCCGGTCTATGCGGCGGGTGAACTCACCTTCGTGCCGCTGGCCCTGCCTGTCCTTGCCTGAGATTAAACCCG
>CAZKIB010000033.1:10305-13262 GCA_964552425.1 uncultured Anaerolineaceae bacterium
ACGTTTTTCTGTAATCCGATCTTTGCGTTTGCCGGCGATTTTTACGTTTTCGCGTCGTTTCTATTAGCTTTGGAGTTTGCCATGTTGTTCAGTAATGTCATTCCGATGGTGGTGGAACAGAGCAGCCGGGGCGAACGCGCCTACGATATTTTCTCGCTGCTGCTTAAGGAACGGATCGTCATGCTTGGCACAGAGGTCAGCCAGGCGTCAGCCAACCTGATCGTCGCGCAGATGCTCTTTCTCGACAGCCAGGATTCAGACCGGCCCATTCAGTTATATATCAACTCACCGGGCGGCGAAGTCTATGCCGGGCTGGCGATGTATGATGCCATGCAGCAGGTTCACGCCCCGGTGAGTACCGTCGCGGTAGGCATGACCGCCAGCTTCGGGACGGTGCTGCTGGCCGGGGGCCGCGCCGGGATGCGTTACGCCCTCCCGCACGCCACCATCCACATGCACCAGCCGCACGGCGGGGCGCAGGGGCAGGTGACGGATATGCAGATTCGCATCAACGAATTTCAACGCCTGAAAAATGACGTGATCGACATATTTGTCAAACACACCGGGCAGGATCGGGAGCGAATCGAGCAGGACGCGGACCGCGATATTTACTTCTCGCCCCGTCAGGCAGTGGAATATGGTCTGATTGACCAGGTGCTGGAGCGGGTGGAACTGGAGCGCATGAACGGGCATAAAGCGCGCGCCTGATACCGATCATGACAACGTATTTCGCTCTGGTGAGTGACGGTGAACACCACTTTCACTTCCAGAGCGCTGTTTTGTAAACCTTTTAGACCGGGAAAATCCTACTTATTGGGAGCCGGAAACCGGGCAGTACGTCACCACCATCCAATATATCATGAATGGTCAGGGTATGAACCTTCATGCCACCATCTTCAGTCGACTGCCAGACTTCGACAATTTTGTCTTGAGGATAGACATTCCAGACCATTTGCGTACCACTGGTGAGATAGCGCGCGGTCTTGTCGTTGATTTCCCGGGGTGTTTCACTGGGCGAGATAACCTCAATCGCCAGGTCAGGCGCACCCTGGAATTCTCTGGGGATTGTCGGGACACGAGCCTTTGAAACAAAGGCCACATCCGGTACGAAGACTGTGTTCGGTGACAGCGTATAACCGCCATCTGCGCCACTGACAAAACCGAGGTTACGCTCTTCCACAAAGTTAAACACGAACGCCAGAATACGGCCTGCTGTAATGGTGTTTTCCGGGCTGGATGGCGGCATTTCGACAATTGCTCCGTCAATGAGTTCAAGCCGCTGCTTATCCCCGGATTTCTGGACGATTTGCCAGAATTCTTCAGCAGTGACTTCACGCTGTTGAACAGTCATTCTACCCTCACTTACGCTGTCTCTGGTCAGTATAACACAGGTTTATTTGCGACCCCCGGTGAACGTTTGCCTGACGTTGTAGACCCATGCTAAAATCCATGTGAATAAATGGAGCAAGACTATGGCAATTGCAGAACCACCCATTTATCAGGAAGTCTATCATTTTCTGGCGTCCTCTCCGACTCACGAGGAAATTCTGGCTTTTCGTCCGTCCGACGCGACACAGGTTCGCATTCATCAGCTATTGGAAGCCAATAAAGCGGGGCGTTTGACCGCCGATCAGCAGGCAGAGTTAGATGAATTCGAGCAGGTTGAGCATTTTGTTCGGATGTTGAAACTCCATACCCGTCAGTTGCCGCGATAATTCCTCCTCACGACTTTGTTTCGCCGCTTTTTCCCCTGCTGTGAACGTTTGCCTGACGTTGTATAATGTTGGGATAACTTAACCTTTGCCTGTTCCGGCCTGTTTTTCAGGATTACTTTGATGGCGACGCTTTTAGCGAGAAACATCCACACGCTGGCGACGATGGATGACTCCCGCCGCGAAATTCACGACGCAGCTATCTTTGTACGCGACCATGTCATTGAGGCCATCGGCTCACTGGCCGATATGCCCGCCCAGACCGCCGATACCGTGCTGGATTTGACCGATCATGTCGTTCTGCCGGGTCTTATCAACACTCATCATCACATGTTCCAGAGCCTGACGCGGGCTATCGCTCAGAATCACGAGTTGTTTGATTGGCTGACGACTCTCTATCCCGTCTGGCAGGGGATCACCGGCGAGGCGATCTACGTCAGCGCGAAACTGGCGATGGCTGAACTGATGCTGTCCGGCTGCACCACCTCCAGCGATCACCTGTATCTGTACCCCAATGATGCCATGCTCGACGATGAAATCCGCGCCGCGCAGGAAATCGGCATCCGCTTCCATGCTGCACGCGGGTCGATGAGTGTCGGTCAGAGCAAAGGCGGTCTGCCGCCGGACAGCCTGGTCGAAGATGAATCCGCTGTGCTGCGCGATACGCGCCGGGTGATCGAGTCCTACCATGATGCCAGTCGTTTTGCCATGCTGCGGGTTGCGGTTGCGCCCTGTTCGCCCTTCAGCGTCACACCGGATTTAATGCGCGAATCGGCGGCTCTGGCACGCAGCTACGGTGTTCATCTGCATACGCATCTGGCCGAAAACGACAAGGATATTACGTATAGTCAGGAGGTCTTCGGCCAGCGCCCTGGTGAGTATGCCGAGTCTGTCGGGTGGGTCGGTCACGATGTGTGGCACGCGCACTGCGTCAGGCTCAACAACGCGGAAATCAGCCTGTTTGGGCGCACCGGAACGGGCGTTTGCCACTGCCCATCCTCGAATATGCGGCTGGCATCGGGCATCGCCCCGGTGCGCAAAATGCTGGATGCACACGTTCGGGTAGGATTGGGCGTGGATGGCTCCGCCTCGAATGATGCCGGACATCTGCTGAACGAGGCGCGGAACGCCTTGCTGCTTCACCGGGTCGGTGGTAATCCCGCTGAACTGACCGTTTACGAAGCGCTCGAAATTGCCACGAAGGGCAGCGCTTCCGTGCTGGGGCGCGATGACGTGGGCATTCTG
>CAZKIB010000033.1:13278-15853 GCA_964552425.1 uncultured Anaerolineaceae bacterium
GATTTTATCGCCTTCAATCTCAACAGCGTCTGGTTCGCCGGCGCGCTCCATGATCCGGTGGCTGCGCTTTTGTTGTGCCTGCCGCCGCGTGTCGATTATTCAGTCATCAACGGCAGAGTGGTCGTGACTGAAGGCCATTTGCAGACCGTTGATCTGCCGGTTCTGGTCGAGTGGCACAATCGCATTTCGCGCCAGTTGATCCGGGGTGAACACTCATGAGCCTGCGACTGGGGGTGGCCTGTGCGGTGATTGACGATCACGGGCGGGTGCTGCTTTCCAGGCGCGACGATCTCAACGTCTGGAATCTGCCTGGCGGCCGGCTTGATTCTGGTGAGAGGCTGGCAGAGGCTGCCGTTCGTGAAGTGCGCGAAGAAACCGGCGTGATCGCCCATGTTGAGCGCCCGATCAGCCTGTACTATTGGGCTGGGTTCCAGCGCCTGAATGTGCTGTACAGCGGCTGGCCCCTGGGTGGCGAAGTGCTGGCGCGCACCAGCGAAACCCGCGATAACCAGTATTTCATGCCGGACGCGCTCCCGAAGATGCTCAATCCGCAGTATGTGCAGGCTGCTCTGTCACCTGAGCGGCCAATGCCCGAAGTAACCGCCATCTCTGCGGCGGAACTGCGGCGCATCAAACGGCGGCTGGGCCTGCGCTGGGTACAAAATCTGCTGCGCGGTAAACCGGAGCCGAATCATGTGAAATTTGATGTGCGCGCTGTTGCGGTGATCCGGGATGAGCCATTCCGCCGGGTGCTGACTCTGGAAGGCAGGCGCGGGCGGGTGCTGCCTCGCGTGCGCTGCTCCGGTTTGCAGGCCCCCTGGCTGGAACTGGCGGAGCGTATGAAACAGCATTATCGAGTCACTGCCGCTTTTCAGTGGGCTGGCGTCTGGCAGGATGCCGCGCGTAATACACTCGAATTTGTGTTTGCGGCGTCCGTGCCGGAGAAAGCTGTTCCACCCCCCGCCGAATGGTCAGCCGTGCTGAATACCCCCCTCGGTGATCGTGATCTGGAATATGTCGAACGGGTCAGACCCTCGTTCCGCCAGGACCCAATCTGGACTCTGGCGCTTGAGGATGCTCTCAGCGAGGATGTTGTATTCATCTCCCGCGACGCCGGGGTATAATTCCACACACTAGACATCCACAACACGATAGAGGTTGATATGACCGATCAGGTGACGATTGCCAAAATCAAAACACGCGTGGCCGAACAGCGCGACGACATCATTACATTCCTGCGCGACCTGTGCGCGATTCCAAGTATGGACAGCCAGATTCGGGAAGTCGGCGAACGGACCGAAGCTGAGATGAAAAAACTCGGATTTGACGAGGTGTGGTGGGATCGCATGGGCAATGTCGTCGGGCGCATCGGTGATGGCCCAACGAAGCTGCTTTATGACAGCCACATCGACACGGTAGGTATTGGCGATCCTTCTGAATGGCAGTGGGACCCGTTTCAGGGCAAGGTCGAAAACGGCATTTTTTATGCGCGGGGAGCGTGTGACGAGAAGGGCAGCACACCGGGCATGATCTACGGCCTGGCGCTGGCGAAGGAACTCGGCCTGCTGGATGGTTTCACCGGCTATTACTTCGGCAATATGGAAGAATGGAACGATGGCAGCGCCCCGGACGCCTTCGTGAATGTCGAAGGTATCCGGCCCGATTTTGTGGTGATCGGCGAACCGACCCGGATGCAGGTCTATCGCGGTCAGAAAGGCCGTGTGGAAATGCGCGTGGTTGCTAAAGGCAAAAGCGCACACGCCGCCGCCAATCATCTGGGCGATAATGCCATCTACAAACTGACGCCGATTATCGATGCCATCAGCAGGCTGGAACCGCAGTTCAAGGATGATCCATTTCTCGGTAATGGGCGTATTACCGTGACGGATATGTCCGTCAGCACGCCGAGTATCAACGCTGTGCCGAATGAAGCCACCATCTTCATTGACCGCCGCCTGACCTTCGGCGAAGACCCTTACGAAGAACTGGAGCGCATCAGGTCCCTGCTGGGCAGCCGCAGCGATATGGAAGCCTCGATCCTGCGTTATGACGAACCGAGCTACACCGGCTTTGTGTATCCGCTTGACAAAATTTATCCGGCCTGGGCACTGGATGAAAATCACCCGTTTGTGCAGGCCGGGCAGCACACCGGCGAACTGCTGTGGGGCGCGATGCCGCCGTCGTATAAATGGAACTTCTCGACCAACGGCATTTTCTGGGCGGGCAAGGCCGGCATTCCAAGCATCGGCTTTGGCCCCGGCGATGAAGTTCACGCCCACACTGTCATTGACCAGGTTTCGCTGGATGATGTGGTGCGGGCCACCGAATGGTACACGCTGCTGCCAGCGACCCTGAACACATAGACGTATTCAAACAGAGGCGGCTGACAACCGCCTCTTGTTTTCCCATATAATCAGGGAAACAGTGAAAGGATGAAAGATGGCCCTTCAGCATCCCCAGACACGCGCCTATACCATCGAAGAGTTCGAGCAGTTTATTGCGCTGCCAGAAAATGCGGATCGCCGGTTTGAATTGATTGACGGGGAGATTGTCGAAAAAGTGCCTACCGAAGAGC
>CAZKIB010000033.1:15869-18032 GCA_964552425.1 uncultured Anaerolineaceae bacterium
CAGCGGTGAAATGTACATTTTCCTGAAACAAAACCCCATAGGCCGGTTAACTGTAGAAGCGCGTCATAGAATGGCGGAAGACCGGCGCAATTCGCGCATACCGGATATTGCTTTCACAAGCAATGAACGTTTTCTTCCTCTCACTCGCAAGGGTGCAGTCCCGCAGATGCCTGACCTTGCCATTGAGATCAAGTCGCCGGACGACAGCGTGAATTTGCTGCGCAGCAAAGCCATCTACTATCTGGCGAACGGCGCGCGCATGGCCTGGCTGATCTACCCGGAGCAGCGGCTGGTCGAGGTCTACCGGCCTGACGTGGACGTGGTGCTGCTGGTGGATAATGAAGAACGCCATGACAGCGTGGACGGCGGCGATGTGCTGCCCGGTTTCACCCTGCTGCTGTGCGACATCTTCCCCGCATAAAAGTTTCATCAGAAATCCTCGTAAAACGGACTATAGTCCGTTTTTGTGTTATAATAGAATGCAGTTGAGTTTTGGACAATGAGGGCCAGGCGATGAGCATTACAGGCTTGCATCATATTACGCTGGTAAGCGCGGATGCGCAGCGCACAGCGGACTTTTATACTCGTGTGCTGGGTCAGCGGTTGGTGAAAAAGACGGTCAACTTCGATGACCCGTCCAGCTACCATCTCTATTTTGGCGATCAGGCCGGGTCGCCGGGTACGGCCATCACCTTTTTTGAATGGCCGCGCGCGCCGAAAGGCTTTCCGGGAATAGGCGGAACCCATCACGTCGCCATGCGGGTGAAGGACTACAACGGACTGCTCAAATGGAAACGGCGGCTGACCGACCTGAACATCGCGGTGGATGGGCCATTTGACCGCCACTACTTCACCTCGATTTATTTCAAGGACCCGGATGGTGTGATCCTCGAAATCGCTACGGATGGGCCGGGGTTCGCGGTGGATGAGGAGCCAGAAAAACTTGGCACAGAACACCGGGAGCCGCCTGCGGAAATGCTGATTAGCAACCGGGATGAGGCGCGTATCAAAGCCGAAATATGGCGGAAGCCTGTACCAGAGATAACAGCCGATATGGCGCTCATGCAGGGGATGCACCATATCACGGCCATTGGCGCAAATATTGAGCGCAGCCATACCTTCTTTGGTGAAACACTTGGCCTGCGGCTGGTCAAGCGCACATCGAACCTTGACGACCCCACCAGCGCGCACTGGTACTGGGGCACAGGGAATGGACAGCCGGGCCCGCTGATTACCTACTTCGAGCGGCGGCCCAGCAAAACCCGCCGGGTGCAGATGGGCGCGGGGCAGACTCATCACTACGCCTTTGCTGTGCCGGATGAAGACACCCAGTTGGAATTCCGTGAGAGACTGATGGATGCCGGGCTGCGGGTCTCGCCGGTGATGGATCGTGTGTACTTCAAGAGCATCTACACGAATGACCCTGACGGCCACATTGTCGAACTGGCGACTGCCGGGCCGGGCTTTCTCTATGATGAGAACATTGACGAACTCGGCCAGGGGCTGATGCTGCCGCCCTGGCTGGAAAGCCAGCGCGACCAGATCGAGCATATTCTGAAACCCGTGACTGTGCAGCCCTGGCGTGTATTGGAGGATGTGAAATGAGTGGACTACATCAGGGACAGCCGGTATTCACGACAGGCGCGCCGCTGGATCAGGCCAGAGGTGCGATGATTCTGGTGCACGGGCGCGTGGCGGATGCGCGCAGCATTCTGGAACTGGCTGGTGAGTTTGACCGGCCAGAGATCGCCTACCTCGCGCCGGAGGCTGCCGGGAACGTCTGGTATCCGAACCGTTTTATCGCACCGCTTGAGAGCAATGAACCGTACCTGTCGTCGGCGTTGCAGGCGGTAGAGGATGTATTGAAGCATCTGGCCGAGGCAGGAATCCCTGCGGAAAAGACGGTGCTGCTCGGCTTTTCACAGGGGGCCTGCCTGGCATTGGAATATGGCGCGCGCAATGCCCGGCGCTACGGTGGCCTGGTGGCTCTCAGCGGTGGTCTGATCGGTCCGCCAGGGACCGCATTCGAGTACTCCGGTTCGCTCGATAATACACCGGTATTTCTCGGTTGCAGCGATGTGGACTTTCACATTCCGGTGGAGCGTGTCCACGAATCGACGGAAGCCATGCGCAGACTTGGCGGGGACGTGACTGAGCGCATCT
>CAZKIB010000033.1:18060-18289 GCA_964552425.1 uncultured Anaerolineaceae bacterium
GTCAATCAGGACGAAATCGATTTCGTACGTGCGATGCTGGGGAAGCTCATCTGATGGCGGACGCACAGGTCTGCATTTTAAGACCGGCCCGAACATGTTATATTCTCCGTCGCAATCTGATACCACCAAGAAACGGAGAAACCGGGTATGCAAACCGATTTGCGTGGTCGTGACATGATTACGACCCAGGAATGGACGCGGGACGAAATTGAAACCGTGTTGGATGTGG
>CAZKIB010000033.1:18307-18520 GCA_964552425.1 uncultured Anaerolineaceae bacterium
TTGGTGAACGGCACGCGCTGTTGCAGGACAAAGTGCTGGGGATGCTGTTCTTCTTCACCAGCACGCGCACCCGCACCAGCTTTGAGGCTGGCATGACCCAGTTGGGCGGGCACGCCATGTTCATCGACAGCGAGACGACCCAGATCAGTCACGGGGACACGGCCAAAGAAATTGGCGAGATTGTCGGGCGCTACACCGATGGCATCGCCATTC
>CAZKIB010000033.1:18575-24570 GCA_964552425.1 uncultured Anaerolineaceae bacterium
TGCCAGCCGCGTGCCGGTGCTGAACATGCAGTGTGATGTGTATCACCCGTTCCAGATTCTGGCGGACCTGATGACTATTATGGAGCGTTTTGGGCGTGACCTGCGCGGCAAAACCATGAATGTCAGTTGGGCCTATGCTGCCAGCTACCAGAAACCGATCTCTGTGCCGCAGAGTCTCATTCTGCTGATGACCCGCTTTGGCATGAACGTCCGGCTGACGCACCCGCCGGAGTACAAACTCATGCCGGATATTGTGGCGCAGGCGCAGGACAATGCCCGCACCAGCGGCGGTTCGCTGGAACTGGTGGACGATTTTGACGCCGGGTTCAAGGGCGCGGATATTGTCTACCCGAAAAGCTGGGGGGCGCTGCTGACCACCACCGACAACGCGGAATCGGCGCGCATCGGCAAGCAGTACACCGACTGGATCACCGATGAACGGCGTATGGCGCTGGCCCAGGAACACGCCGTGTACATGCACTGCCTGCCGGCGGACCGCAATATCGAAGTGACCGATGGGGTCATTGATGGCCCGCAGAGCATTGTCTACGACGAAGCTGAAAATCGTCTGCACGCTCAGAAAGCGGTCATGGCGCTGACCATGCGCTAGGCCCATCCACTTGAGGTCGAACAGCCGTCGCTAACCTGGCGGCTGTTTTTGATTCAGACGTGCTTCTTACGTTTCGCATAAGTGGTTTTTACATTCCCTTCTTATACTCCGTATTGAAGGTTGAAATTGCCAGAGCATTCTCTGAGGCAATCTGTAAGGAGGCTTTTGAGATGGCAAATATCATACGTTGGAACCCCATTCGTGAAATGGCGCAGGTGCAGAGCGCGCTGGATCGGTTTTTCGAGGACGATTGGCGCCGGCAGTGGCCGGACTGGAGCCTGGGTGCGAACGGTCTGGCACTGGATGTCGATGAAACGGATGGGCAGTATCTTGTCACCACTGATCTGCCTGGTGTGAACCCGGACAATATCCATATCACCGTTCACGACGATGTGCTGACCATTACCGCCGAAGTGCCTGAGCACGAAGTTGAACACAAGGATGCAAAGTCACTGGTGCGTGAGCGTCGTTATGGTCGCTTCAGCCGCAGTGTTCGCCTGCCGCAGCCCGTCAATGCCGCGAAAGTTGAGGCTGAGTACAAGGATGGTATGCTGAAGCTCACCCTGCCGAAGTCGGAAGATGCGCAGGTCAAGACCATCCCTGTAAAGGTCAGCAGGAAGTAAGACCATCTGCGTCGGATGAAGAGCAGTGGGCACATCACCCGCTGCTCTTTGTTTTTCCCGTATAATGGGAGTGGGTCTGGAAAGGTGATGTGTGATGCTGAATGTAAAGTTAGAACTGCCTCTGGATGAGATCGTGGCTTTCTGCAAGCGGCATCCCATTCGCAGGCTGTCTCTGTTTGGCTCTGTCCTGCGCGATGATTTTGGCCCGGACAGCGATGTCGATGTGCTGGTCGAGTTTGAGCCAGGGGCAAGCATCAACTATTTCAACCTGGCAGATATGAAATTTGAGCTGGAAGATCTGCTTCATCGTGAGGTGGACTTACTGACACCCAATGCGTTGAGCAAATATTTTCGTGAGGATGTGCTGAACAGTGCGGTTGCTCTTTATGAACAAGGGTGATCTTATTTGTTCCAGGCACTTGTTTGAATATGGCTTGAAGCTGCCCAATAGAATGTGGTCAATATGATTCTCGAAGCGGTGGTACTCCCGATCATACCCGGTAAGGAAGCTGAATTTGAGGCGGCGTTCCGGCAGGCGTCCCCGATCATCGCCTCCATGCAGGGTTATATCTCCCATGAACTGCACCGCTGTATCGAAGAGCCGGGGAAATACCTGCTGCTGGTGCGCTGGCAAACGCTGGAAGATCACACCGTTGGCTTTCGCGGGTCGGCAGAATATCAGGAATGGAAGCGCCTTCTGCATCACTTTTATGACCCGTTTCCGAATGTTGAACATTTCGAGCCGGTCAGTCTGAACCCTTGAACGACTTTAGGTGTTTGTATTGCCATGCGCCGCAAAATTCTTTAATTCCGCAATGAAAGTCTTTGGCTTATGGTGGATAAACTGGCAGTCGTTGCCATTGGTGGCAACTCGCTCATTCAGGACCCCAAACGTCCCGAAGTGGTGCATCAATGGGACGCGGTGCGAGAAACCTGCAATCATATCGCCCAGATGATCGCCGACGGCTGGACCGTGACGGTGACGCATGGCAACGGCCCGCAGGTCGGCTATATCCTGCGGCGGTCAGAGATTGCCGCGCAGCAGGGCATCCATGAAGTCCCGCTGGATCTGATCGTGGCGGATACACAGGGCAGCATCGGCTACATGCTGCAACAGGCACTGGATAACGCGCTGCGGCGGCACGGCGTTAACCGCACCATTATAACCGTCATCACCCAGGTGCTGGTGGACAGCCATGACCCCGCCTTTCAGAATCCGACCAAGCCGATTGGCGGCTTTATGAGTGAAGCGGATGCGCGGCGCTATGAGGCCGATGGCTGGCAGGTGATGGAGGATGCCGGGCGCGGCTGGCGGCGGGTGATTGCTTCGCCCAGACCGCTGGCAATTCATGAAATTAACCCGATCAAAGCGCTGATGATGAGTAATTATGTCGTGATTGCCTGCGGCGGTGGGGGCATCCCGGTCATTCGCAACGAGCATGGCAGCCTGCGGGGTGTGGCGGCGGTCATAGATAAGGATCGCGCCAGCAGCCTTCTGGCACGGGAACTGCGCGCCGATCTGTTCGTGATCTCCACCGGTGTGGAAAAAGTCGCCCTGGATTTTGGCAAGCCAGAGCAGCGCAACCTGGATGAGATGACTCTGGCTGAAGCGCAGCAGTACATGGCTGAAGGGCATTTTGGCGTGGGCAGCATGAAGCCGAAGATTGAGGCGGCGATTGATTTCGTTCAGATGGGCGGCCCGTGCGCCATTATCACCGACCCGCCCAATCTGGCGCGGGCGCTGCATGGCGAAACTGGCACGCGAGTTGTACCGGGGTGAGGAGTACACAAAAGCATGACTGTCAGACAGGACGAACTGGAACGAATGGTCAAACAAATCCTGGACGCATTCCCTGAAGATCAGCGGTGGCCGAAAAATATCACCGAAGAAGTCTTTGTGATTATCGAGAACGATATGGTTTATCGCATCCCGTACAATGTCATGATTAAGCCTGACGACAAACACAAGGATGAGGTCAATCAGACAATTGGGAAACTTGTCAAAGCTTTCACAGGTCTGGAAACTCTGCGCGAAGGTGTGCCTGCGACTCGAACACGGCTCATTACCCACTATACGGAACTTGGCTGATCGCCTATGGCTGACATCCTTGAACTGCGCTGTAGCGTCTGTGAACGCAGCTACCCACCCGGCGAGATTGAGTATTTTTGCCCGGTCTGCGGGCAGGTCGGCACGCTGGATGTCCTTTACAACTATGACACCCTGAAAAGCGTACTGGATCGTGACGCGCTGGCCCAAAACTGTGAACCATCCATGTGGCGCTACCGGGATTTGCTGCCGCTTGCGCCGGACGCGATTGTGCCGCCGCTGAAAGTCGGTTACACACCGCTTCTGGATGCGCCGCGTGCGGCTTCCACGCTGGGCCTGCGTCAGGTCTGGGTGAAGGATGACGGCCAGAATCCGACAGCCTCGCTGAAAGATCGGGCCAGCACGATGGTGGTGGCGCGGGCGATTGAGCGGGATATTCACATCGTCAGCACCGCCAGCACAGGTAACGCAGCAGCGGCCCTTTCCGGCATGTGTGCATCCGTGCCGGGTGTGCGCGCGATCATCTTTGTCCCGGCCACCGCGCCGGAAGCCAAGATCGCTCAGCTTCTGGTGTATGGCGCGACGGTGCTGCTGGTCGAAGATACCTACGATGTCGCCTTCGATCTGTGCTACGAACTTTCACAGAGCGAGGGCTGGTACTGCCGCAACACCGGGATTAATCCCTTTACGACGGAAGGCAAGAAAACTGCCGCTTATGAGATTGCCGAACAGTTGAACTGGCATGTGCCCGATGTCGTCGTCGTCAGCGTCGGTGATGGCAGCATTATTGGCGGTTTGCATAAAGGTTTCCGGGATTTGAAGGAACTTGGCTGGATAGAGCGGATTCCGCGCCTGATCGGTGTACAAGCTACAGGCAGTTCGGCGCTGGTTCATGCCTGGGAGAATCAGCTTTCGGCAGTTGAAATGCAGCCGCGCCCGGCAGATACCATCGCGGACAGCATCTCCGCAGGTTTGCCGCGTGACCGGGCCAAAGCGCTGCGGGCGGTGCGCCAGACCGGGGGGGTGTTTGTCGCGGTGGATGACGCCGAAATTGTGGCCGCCATCGCCCAACTGGCACAGTCCACCGGGGTTTTTGCCGAACCTGCCGCCAGCGCGGTTTACGCCGGGGCGCAACGTGCTGTACAATCGAAGTTAATTGACCCGGATGAAAGTGTCGCGCTGCTGGTCACAGGAAATGGCCTGAAAGATGTCAAACGTGCCCAGCAGTCTGTCGGCGGCGGCCAGCGCGTTGTGCCAGATGCGAACGTCATTCGACAAGTGTTAGCCAGAGGATTGCAATGACCCGTCCACGTTATTCCATTGTGGCCCCAATCTATAACGAAGAAGGCAATATTCAGGTTCTGTATGAGCGCATCTGTCAAGTGATGGATTCTACCGGTGAAGCCTGGGAACTGGTGACAGTCAATGACGGCAGCCGGGATCGCTCGTTGGAAATGCTGGAAGACCTTAACAGGAAAGACGCGCGTATCAAAGTGGTCAATTTTGCGCGTAACTTTGGGCATCAGATCGCGGTCACTGCCGGGCTGGACCACGCTTCCGGGGAAGCGGTCATCATCATTGATGCGGATTTGCAGGACCCCCCGGAACTCATTCTGGAAATGATCGAACGCTGGAAGGCGGGCTACCAGGTGGTCTATGCGATTCGAGAAGAGCGGCAGGGCGAGAGCTGGTTTAAGCTGATGACCGCCAAAGTGTTCTATCGACTGATTTATCGCATCACGGATGTGAACATCCCGCTGGACACAGGGGACTTTCGGTTGATGGATCGCAAGGTTGTGGATGCGTTACAATCTATGCGAGAACACAATCGTTTTATCCGGGGCATGACAAGCTGGATCGGTTTCAAACAAACCGGGGTGAGTTATGTGCGGCAGGCGCGGCATTCCGGCGAAACCAAGTATCCACTGCGGAAGATGGTGCGCTTTGCGATGGACGCCATCACGGGGTTCTCTTACTTTCCGCTTCAGATTATGATCTATGTGAGCTTTGTGCTGGGGATACTGGCGGTACTGGCGATCCCGTTTATCGCGGTACTGAGGGTGGCGCTGGGGTCCGGCTTTCTGGGCGGACAGGTGACGACCATTGTGCTGCTGCTGCTGCTGAGCGCGTTTCAGTTGTTTTTTCTGTTTGTGATGGGGCAGTACGTCGCGCGTATTTATGACGAGGTGCGTGACCGTCCACTGTATATTGTGGCTTCGACCACCGGCTATGAGACACAGTCGCAGGCGGAAACCCGGCCAGAACCAGCCTCAATTGAACTGGAACCGGAGGCCAGGGGATAGGGGACTATTGGCATGGCGGAAACTCCAAACGACAGTTACGATAAGGTTCGGTTGTACCGCGAACTGGTCTTGCAGTATGAGAAGATTGACGAAGACATCGACGCCCTGATTATGTCGGTGGATGGCGTAACTGAAAAATTGTCCTCCAATGACCGCGCGCGCTACCGTGACCTGGCTGGCCGGCGTGATGAATTGCAGAATGAAATGCGCTGGCTGGAACAGCAGTTGATGGAAGAAGACGACCAGACCAAAACGGAGTAGATTACCATTGATTACCGGCCCTACCTTTGAAGAAATGCTGCATCCCCATACGATTGACGCGGACATCCGCGCGCGTGCGCTGCGAGCGCGGGTCGAGAACCCGCTGGACCCAATCAATCTGTTCAACATCACCTGGCGCGACAGCAGCAAC
>CAZKIB010000033.1:24613-28363 GCA_964552425.1 uncultured Anaerolineaceae bacterium
TGGATGCCAACATCGTCGTGATTTATGGCAAGGATTATCCGTCAGGCAGCCATAAAGTTGGCGCGGCCTATTCCGTGCTGCTGGAAAAAGAGTTGTTTGGTGAAGTTGACCCGGCGGTGCATACACTGGTCTGGCCCTCCACCGGCAATTATGGCATCGGTGGCGCGTGGGTGGGCGGGCGCATGGGCTGCCAGAGTATCGTCGTGCTGCCACAGGGGATGAGCCGGGAACGTTTTGAACGCATCGAATCCTACGGGGCGCAGATCATCAGGACGGTTGGCTCCGAGAGTAACGTCAAGGAAATTTACGACGAAACCTGGCGGCTGCGGAACAGCGGCGAGCATATCCGCATTCTCAACCAGTTCGAGGTGATGGGCAACTACCGCTTTCATTATCATGTGACGGGCAACACAGCGGCGGAACTCGCGGACGAACTGGCCCGGCAGGGCATCGGTAGCGGCAAGGTGTCTGCCTTTGTGTCCGCGATGGGCAGCGCCGGGACCATCGCGGCAGGGGATCGCCTCAAACAAATCTGGTCGGATCATAAAATCGTCGGCCTGGAGCCGATTCAATGCCCAACACTGTATAACAACGGGTACGGTGCGCACGATATCGAAGGCATTGGTGACAAGCATGTGACATGGATTCACAATGTCAACAATATGGACGCCATGATGTGCATTGACGATCAGGACTGCAAAAAGGGTCTGCAACTCCTGACAGAAGAACGCGCCAGGCGTGTGCTGGTTGAGCGCTATGGAGCGGACCCCCAGATCGTGGAAGCTATGGCCGACCTGTTCGGCATCAGCGCTATCTGTAATATTCTGGGCGCGATCAAGACCGCGAAGTATTATGACTTTGGCAAGGATGATCTGATCGTCACCGTTGCCACTGACGCCCTGGATCGCTACTATTCTGTGATGGCGAACATGGCCGAACAGTACGGCACACTCGACGAAGCGGCGGCAGTGGGGCGTATCGAAGGCATTTTTTATGCGATGAAGACCGACTGGATCATGCCCGGCACACCGGATGCCCGCGCTCGCTGGCACAACCTGAAGTATTACACCTGGGTGGAGCAGCAGGGCAAAACCGTTGAGGAACTGGATGCCCAGCGCGACCCGGCATGGTGGCAGGAGCATCAGGCGCTGGTGCAGCAGATTGATTCCAGATTGACCACGCTGCGCCAGACGGAGATGAGCGGGGCTTAATTCGCATGTTTCCAGATGATCGGGTGCTGGTGGGGGTCATTAAGCGGAAAAAAGACCTTAAGCTTGCACGTAATCAGCACTGGTATCGCATTCCACAGGCGCGGATGCAGCGTGGCGTTCATGCCGAATATCTGGCTTTCTTTCTCAGCGGCAAAGTCGCCGGCCAGCCCGAAAGCGGCATCTATTACTTCGCGGAACGGGCCGGGCTTGAACTGGCCTACCGGCGTGATCTGCTGCCCGACGAGGCGGATAAGCCCACCGCCAATGAAGTCTATTACAAAGTCCAGCTTCGCAACTGGCAGCCAAAAACGCCGCCCGTTCTGAACACAACCAACCGCGCCTTCTCATTTATCCATACCACCTGGGATCGTTTTGTCCATGCTCGTGAAATCCGCGATCTGTACAGCGATGCCGACTATTATGTGGATCGCATCTATCACGCCCTGCGCACTGATGGCCTGACCGCGCTGGAACGTTACTGGGATGGCGAGCGCCGCGAGACCGGACACGGCGCGCAGCTTCGCATTCTCTGTGAACGGGGTGTCCTGACGGCTTCTGCTGACCCGACTGGCGGAGATATTTTGCTGGAATCGGGTGTGGAAGAAGACGAAATTCTGGCGAAAATTCGCGCGGCAGTCGCCAGGCAGGGCGGCCCGGTCATGGTCAATATCCCGCTGGATTGAGAACCGAACAATATTGAAAGACTATTCTGCCCGCCGCTGGTGTAGGATGGTGTGAGTGATTGTTTCATTGGGAGTCTGACGGATGACCCGAATTGAACGCAGTGCGGTGATGAATACGAACTGGCAGGCGGTGGACAACATTGCGCTGGATGGCTCACGCAACGGCGAATGGTACGCCGGGGTGGAAAGTTCCAGCGCCGACAGCCTGTATCCACAGGTCGGCGGGGTTTGCACGATGGTGTATCGGGCCGGGCCGACTACCTTCAATATCAGACAGAAGGTGCTGGAATATGTGCCCGGCGATTATATTCTTTTCGAACTTGAAGGTGGTGTCCTGAAGGGGACCAGCCGCTGGAGCCACACACCGGAGCCAAATGGCACACGAGTGACGGCCATTATGGACTATGAAGCCAGCGGCGGCGGTCTGGGTGCGATAGCGGATAAGCTGGTTCTGGAACGACTGAACACCAGCCAGCTTGAGGAAAGCCTCAAAAATCTGAAGCAGGTGGTTGAAGGATCATGACCGGCGACGGTCTCATTCTGGTAAAGGAAGCAAACCCTTTTCTAACCTTTGCCTGTTCCTGCCTGTTTTTCAGGTTCACCGTGTTAAAACCAGCTATTTGACAAAACCCCTGCTTTTTTCGACAATCTAGCCTCACAATCTTCGGGCGGATTCAGTTTCCGCCCGACCCATTTTGCAGGCCGGGAAAGACCTATGCTGATCTCTAATGCAACCCTCGTCACCTGGGGGCAGACCCCACAGATATTAAGCAGCCACGCACTCTATGTTCAGGATGGCATTATTCAGGACATCGGCCCCAGCGCCGCGCTGACCGCGCGTTATCCTGATGCCGAACGGCTGGACGCGGGCGGTCAACTGGTGATGCCGGGGAATATCTGCGCGCACACCCACTTCTATGGGGCCTATGCGCGCGGCATGGCGATCCCCGGCCCTGCGCCGGAAAATTTCCCGCAGATTCTCAAACGCCTTTGGTGGCCGCTGGATAAAGCACTGGACCGGGATACGGTGCGGGCCAGCGCACTGGTCTGTCTGGTGGATGCGGTCAGACATGGTACGACGACACTGATTGACCACCATGCCAGCCCGAATTTTATTGACGGCAGTCTGGATGTCATCGCCGACGCGGTGGAGCAGGCCGGCCTGCGCGCGGTGCTGTGTTACGAGGTGACAGATCGGGATGGCGACGCGAAAATGGAAGCCGGGGTCGCCGAGAATGTGCGCTTCATCTCAGCCAGCCAGCAGCGCCCACTGGTGGCCGGGACATTTGGCCTGCACGCCAGCCTGACGCTGGATGACCGCGCGCTGCGGGCCTGTGCCGACGCGCGACCCTCTGACAGCGGTTTCCACATTCATGTCGCCGAACACGAAGCCGACGAGGAAGACAGCCTGCGCCGCAGCGGCCGGCGGGTGGTGCAGCGGCTCCAGGAGTATGGCATCTGGGGGGATAAGACCATCGCGGCTCACTGTGTCCATATTGATGAAGCGGAACGCGACCTTCTGCGCGCAAGCGGCACCTGGATTACCCACCAGCCGCGCTCGAATATGAACAACGCGGTGGGCGCGGCGGCAGTGGATGACATGCTGGCGCTGGACATGAATATCTGCCTGGGGAACGATGGTTTCAGCAACAACATGTGGGCAGAATGGAAAGCGGCTTATCTGCTGCATAAAGTCGTTCACCGGGACCCACGCAAGGCCAATGGAGCGGATATTGCGCGGATGGCTGTGTATAATAATGCGCGTTTGGCCGAACGATTTTTCGGGAACACTCGTCTGGGCGAACTCAGTGTGGGAGCAAGTGCCGATCTGATTCTGGTGGATTATCATCCGTTTA
>CAZKIB010000033.1:28405-28660 GCA_964552425.1 uncultured Anaerolineaceae bacterium
ATTCTGTTCGGTTTTGAGGCGTCAATGGTGACGGCGACGATGGTGCATGGGCGTGTCCTGATGAAAGACCGCCAGCTCACGACACTGGATGAACAGGCAATCGCGCAGGAGGCGCTGGCGCTGGCCCCGAAAGTGTGGGAGCAGTATACCCGCAGCGCACAATCGCTTTCTTAGAAAATTCTGACGGGTCATGAAGTATGCTGGTGTGGCAGTTCGGACCCGGTTATCGCAGCTTTCACAGAGGGATAAAAGTGT
>CAZKIB010000033.1:28674-33337 GCA_964552425.1 uncultured Anaerolineaceae bacterium
AGATCGTGGCGCGCTGATGGTGGTGGCCGTGCTGGGCGGAACCGGGAAAGAAGGGGCCGGGCTGGCGCTGCGCTGGGCGCGAGGTGGTTATCAGGTCATTATCGGTTCGCGGGATGCACAGCGGGCGGCTGATCGCGCTGTTGAGTTGAACACACAGCTTGGCGGCGGCACGATTCAGGGCATGGAGAACGCTGCGGCTGCGGCTGCGGCTGATCTTGTGGTGCTGAGTGTGCCGTACAGCGCGCACAAAACCACGCTGGAAAGTGTCCGCGAGCAGTTGCAGGGCAAAATTCTGGTGGATATTACCGTGCCGCTGCAACCGCCGAAGGTGCGCCGCGTGCATTTGCCCGAAGGCAAGGCCGCCGCGCTCGAAGCGCAGGCACTGTTGGGTGAAGGGGTGAAGGTCGTGGCCGCATTTCACCATATCAGCTACGAACTCTTAAGCGAACTCGATCACGAAATTGACTGCGATGTGCTGGTGTGTGGCGATGACCCGGCAGCGCGCGAAGAAGTCATTCAATTGTCAGAGGCAGCCGGGATGCGCGGCATTCACGCAGGGCCGCTGGATAACGCCATTGCGGTTGAGGCCATGACACCGGTGATGCTGTTTATCAACAATAAGTACGATGTCAAAAGTAGTGGTCTGCGCATCACGGGCATTGACTGACGTGGATACGGTCACACTCACAGTTACAACACTGCCCGGTATCCCGCTGGTTGAAGCGGGTGATGACCTGACCCGGCTCATCCTGGATGGGCTGGCTGCCGCGCACCTGACACTGGAATCCGGTGATGTACTGGTGGTGACATCCAAGATTGTTTCCAAAGCTGAAGGCCGGCTGGTCCGGTTGAGCCAGGTTGAACCTGGCCCGGAAGCCCATACGCTTGCGCTGGAAGTCGGCAAAGACCCGCGCATCGTGGAATTGATCTTACAGGACAGTGTGCGCATTTCCCGTAAGGCGCATAACGTACTGATCACCGAACACCGCCTGGGTTTTATCAGCGCGAACGCCGGGATTGACCAGTCCAACGTGCCCGGCCACGACGATCATGTCCTGCTGCTGCCGCAGGACCCCGATGCGTCTGCGCAGCGGATTCGAGAATCGCTGCGCGTGGCGACGGGTGCGGACGTGGGCATTGTCATCAGTGACTCGCATAACCGGCCCTTTCGGATTGGCACAATGGGGGTCGCTATTGGTCTGTCGGGGCTGCCTGCCGTGCGCGATTATCGCGGTCAGCCGGATTTGTTCGGGCGCACCATGCAGGTCAGTATGCAGGCTTATGCCGATATGATTGCTTCAACAGCCCAACTGGTCGGCGGGGAAGGGGCAGAAGGTCGCCCGGTGACGTGGATCCGGGGTTTGCAGTTTCCACCAGCAGAAGGGAATGCCCGAATGCTGCTGCGCCCGTCAGAACATGATCTCTACCGGTAACTGGAATTTGACCGGCTATGTCTGATCCTTTTCTTCACTCCGCTGTGCTGCGTGCCCTGTTCACGCGCCGTTCGCTGCGCCGTTACCAGCCGGATGCTGTGCCCCATGAACTGATCGAGCGCCTGCTGACTGCGGCGATTTGGGCGCCTTCGGCTCACAACCGCCAGCCCTGGCGATTTGCGATTGTGGAAAGCGCTGGTCAAAAAGAAGAACTGGCGGAGGCGATGGGCGCGCGGCTGCGACGTGATCTGGCAGCCGATGGTGTTTCGCCCGAATTGATTGAGGCGGATGCGGCGCGTTCGTATGACCGCATCACATCGGCCCCCGTGCTGATTGCGATTTGCCTGACCATGTCAGACATGGATTCTTACCCGGATAGCAAACGCAGTCAGGCTGAATATATCATGGCAGTGCAGAGTGTGGCGATGGCCGGTGAAAATCTGCTGCTGGCCGCGCATGAAGCCGGGCTGGGGGCCTGCTGGATGTGCGCGCCTTTGTTCTGCCCGGACGTGGTGCGCGATACACTCGACCTGCCGGCGGATTGGCAGCCGCAGGGTTTGATTACACTGGGGTATCCCGCGCAGGCGCGTGAGAAAACCCGCCGTCCACTGGAGGGAAGTGTGCTGTGGCGTTAAAGGTGGTGTGTCTGGTCGGCGGGGTGGGCGGCGCAAAACTGGCGCACGGGCTGGCGCAAATTCTGGAACCGGGCCAACTGACGATTATTGTCAATACGGGGGATGATTTCTGGCATTACGGGCTGCGCATCTGTACGGACCTGGACACCGTGATGTACACGCTTTGCGGTCTGGCGGACCCGGTGAACGGCTGGGGAATCGCCGGAGATACAGACAATACCCTGCAAGCGCTGCGCCGTTACGGTCAGGATACCTGGTTTCGCCTGGCCGATCAGGACATCGCCACCCATCTGCTGCGCACGCAGGCGCTCAAAGAAGGCCAGCGGCTGACGGACATCACCCAGAAACTGGCCGCGCAGCTAGGGATTGTTCATCGCCTGCTGCCGATGACGGACAGCCCTGTCGCCACGATGGTGGATACGGTTGAGCATGGCGAACTCGAATTTCAGACGTATTTCGTCAGAATGCGCTGGCAGCCAACTATGAAGGGACTGCGAGTGGCCGGGGCCGAAGCGGCGCAGATGAGCGTGGAAGTGCGGGATGCGATTGCCAGAGCGGACGTGATTCTGTTCGGGCCATCCAACCCCTGGCTGTCGATTATGCCTATTCTCAGTGTTCCTGGCCTCAAGGATGCACTGCTGGCCCGGCAGGTCCCGCGTGTGGCGATAACCCCAATTATTCAGGGGGCCGCTGTTAAGGGACCCGCAAGTAAACTTATGAGAGAATTAGGTTACAAACAGTCTGCCACAAGTGTTGTGCAGTACTACCAGAGCGTTGTGAATGGTTTTGTGTATGATAAGCGTGATACCGAATTACTCGTGGCGGATGTTCGCTCGATTCAGATGGATACCCTTATGCAGACTTATGAGGATCGCGCCATTTTAGCGCGGCGCGTGCTGGATTGGATTGCGAACTGGGAGGAAGGGTAATAAACAGGTTCTGGCACGGTTGCCTGGTGCAAGTAAAGCCGTGCGAATGATCGGTCTAGGGAGCTGTGGAAAAGCCATGAGTACGTGGGTCATTATCCCCTTAAAACCGCTGAACCGTGCGAAAAGTCGCCTCGCGACTGTCCTCACCCCGGACCAGCGCCGCCAGCTTGCCGAGAGTATGTTTCGCCATGTACTGGAAACCGTGCGCGCTGTGCCACAGGTGATCGGCACACTGGTCATCAGCCGGGACAGCAAAGCCCTCTCAATTGCCCGTGAATACGACGCCAAGACCATTCAGGAAACCGGAACACCCGAACTCAATTCGGCCCTCACGCGCGCAACCCAGGTAGTTGCCGGCTGGGGTGTTGATTCGCTGCTGATACTCCCGGCAGATTTACCATTGGTAACAACCGAAGATATTGTTAATATGATTACGCTGGGACGGGGGATGCCCTCGGTGGTGCTGGCAACAGATCAGCACCAGGACGGGACGAACGCGCTTTTTATGCGCCCGCCGGGCATCATCCCTTACGCCTTTGGCCCTGGCAGCTTCCAGCGTCATCAGATGTTCGCGCATGAGGCGAACATCAACGCGAAGACCTACTTCTCCGAACGGTTGGCGCTGGACATAGATGTATCCAATGATCTGGATACGTACAGGCGGCTGGCGCGACAGGTGAATTACCAGCATTTATTTGCTCTGGATTAAATTCACTGTTTGGAGAATTTTATGGCAGACCGTGTGGCGCTCTATTTGCAGGACGCGCATTCCCTTCAGGACGCAGTTCAATATGTACAGTATGCCGAGTCACGCGGGTTTGAAGCCGTGTGGCAGGCTGAAAGCCGGCTGGTGCGCGACGCGATTGTGCCGATGGCCGCTTTTGCAGCGACGACCAGCCGCATCAAGATCGGTTCAGGAGTCATCAATAACTGGACCCGCAACGCGGCGGTGATTGCTGCGACCTTCCTTACACTGGATGATCTGGCTCAGGATCGCATCATCTGTGGCATTGGAGCCTGGTGGGACCCGCTGGCGCAGAAGGTAGGCATCGAACGTCGCAAACCCCTCCTGGCGATGCGTGAGGTTGTCACCGTCGTGCGCGATCTGCTGGCCCGCCAGCGTGTGACCTTTCATGGTGAATTTGTCCACCTTACCGACGTGGAACTGGACGTGGTACATGGGCGCAAGGAGCCGCGCAATGTGCCCATCTACATCGGCGCGACTGGCCCGCAGATGATGACCCTGACGGGTGAGATCGCTGATGGGGTGGTGCTGAATTATCTGGTAAGCCCGAAATACAACGAGGCAGCTCTGGCACAGCTTGAGAAAGGGGCGCGGCTGGCCGGGCGTTCGCTGGATGACGTGGACCGCCCTCAGTTGGTGGTCTGCTCTGTCGACCATGACCGCAAAAGAGCGTTGGACGGCGCGCGCAAGCTGGTGACGCAGTATCTGGGCCAGCAGCCGCACATCATGAAGGCCAGCGGGGTCAGTCAGGAACTGCTGGACGAAATTGGTCAGGTGCTGACCTGGCCGGCGACAGAGGAGCAGATTCTTGAAGCGATGCGGCTTGTGCCTGATGACGTGGTGCAGATGATTACCGCATCGGGTTCCCCCGACGAAGTGCGCGCCAAAGTGCGGGAGTACATCGCCTATGGCGCGACCTGC
>CAZKIB010000033.1:33353-42917 GCA_964552425.1 uncultured Anaerolineaceae bacterium
GGTGATGTGAAGCTGATGATCGATACCTTCGCGAGTGGCTATTCCAATTAGGCATGTTTAAGCTATGATTGTGCGCAGGGGTGCAGGATGCTGTGCCCCTGTATTGTTTCTGGCTGAAATTGTTTGGATATGTCGAGACGCCTTTTCATCTGGCTCCTGTTCTGTCTGGTCACCGGGGCCATTTTTCTAACGTATGCCTTCGCCAGCCGGACTGTAGGGCGGGGTGAGTTTGTCCTGCCGCTGGACGACGTGTACATCCATTTTCAGTATGCGCGCCAGTTGGCGAACGGCCAGCCCTACATCTACAACCCCGGCCAACCGCCCACCTCTGGCGCAACCAGCTTCATTTACCCTTACATCCTGGCAGTGGGCTATTTGCTCGGCTTTCAGGAATGAAATCTCAGCCTGTGGGCCATGGGTGTGGGTGGGCTGGCGCTGCTCGGCTCGCTGTGGCTGGTGTACGAACTGCTCAAAATCGATGATGCTCCTGACTGGCTGGCGGTGATGACTGCGCTGATCTTCGGGTTGAGCGGCCCGCTAAGCTGGCATTTCATGAGCGGCATGGAAACTGGCCTGATGATGGTGTTCACGCTGGCGACACTGTACGGCGTGGTGACACAGCGCCTGCGCTGGTTTGTGTTCAGCGCGACGCTGCTGGCCCTCACGCGCCCGGAGGGGGGTGTGCTGACGGTAATTGCGGTAGCCCTGTTCATTGTTAGTCGAACAGGCGCGATTCGTGAAATTCCCCACTCCATCCACAAAAATCCGCTTCTGGTTGTTCCCACTCTCGCCGTGTTTATCCAGCCGCTCGTCAACCTGCTTGTGACCGGATCGGCAGTGGCGACGGGTAACTCCGTCAAGTCGATTTTTGGGACCGTGCCGTTTTACTGGGATGCGGTAATCGGGCGTATTCTCGAAAATTTTGCGCGTATGTGGGCCGAGTTTATCACCGGGGTCAGTCCACGTGAGGGCCTGTACATCCCCTATCTGGTGGGGCCGCTGGCGCTGGTGTTTCTGATCGGCGGGTTGTTCAGCCGCCGCTGTCGACTCGTCAACACGCTGCTGCTTCTGTGGCTGCTGGCCGGGACTGCCTCGATTGCCACGCTGGATACCGCGTTCTGGCATTTCAAACGCTACCAGATGCCGTTGATGGCGCTGCTGTTTCCGCTCGCGGGTTGGGCCATGCTGGAGATTCAACGTATAGGCGCAAAGTCGCAAAGCAGCAAAGGCACAAATTATGTGGTCCATTTGTTGTTGGGTGCAGGGTTTATTCTTACGCTGACAACCGGGGCGGCCTTCGTCCCTCATTTCGCGCTGAACGTGAATTATGTCTACCTTCAGCCGCTGCAAATGTCGCGCTGGTTACAGGCCAACACACCGGAAGACGCCGTGATTGCCGTGCATGATGTCGGCATGATGCGCTACGTGGGTGGGCGCGCGACACTGGATATGGTCGGGCTGACCACGCCCGGCGCGGCGGCTTACTGGCGCAACGGCCCCGGCAGCATCGCTGAGTTTCTGATTCAGGAACGCCCGGATTACATCGCGTCCTATGGTAAAGGGCACGGCTATGGGCTGGAACTGATCGCCAATACACCTATTTATGGCGACCCACTGGCCGAGTTCCCGGTTGAGCTGGACCCCAATTACAACGTCGCGCTGGCGGCGAATTTTCAGGGCATTTACCAGCCGAATTGGGATAATCCATTATTTGACCGCACCTACGCAGCTATTCAGGATTCTGATTATAGATTCAATGTTTTCGGGCCTGAAACAGTATTGAGCCTATCTCTGGGAAATGTCAATGTGGCTAATATCAGGAATGAGAACTACAACAATTATCACTGGTCAAATGGCAACCGTGTGTCGGGTTTTCCCACCGACATCTTTGATTTAGATTACATTTCCTGTCTTTTCGACGACTGCCAAAGGATTGAAGCCGGACGCAGAATCACAGGCGAGGAGTCCTTTAGCTTGTGGACAGGTTTTGATTCTGGTCACGCATGGGATGGGGTGCTCGTAACCCGACTGCAACCTGCTTCTCCAGGGACATTGGATATTTATGCAAATGGTGAATTGGTGGGTACACGCTGGATTCCACAGATTCCTGGAAAATGGCTCGAAGTTGCAACGTTGATTCCAGTTGATATTGCTGTAAGAAACTTGAATACTACGAACCGGATTGATATTCGCATCGTGCCACATATGGACGGCGGTTATTATATGCCATTTTACCACTGGCTTTATGGTGTTTATCATCAGCGTGAACGGCCTGAGACCGAGATTGCATCATACCAGAATGGTGGATTTATCCTCTCGAACGCTGACACAAACAACCATTCTGATTTGCGGCAATTTGAAATAAATCTTGGTTGGTACACAGATGGCAGCGCAGAGGGCGATTACCGCTTTTTTGTGCATCTCTATGGCGATGTTAACCAGCCACCGATAGCCCAGTATGACGATTATCCCGGTCACGGCACACTGCCACCGGGAAACTGGCTGCCGGGGGTGCTGCACGATACGGTTACGATAGACCTGTCGGATGTGCCACCGGGAACGTATCCGCTGGCGATTGGTTTCTACAACCCATACACGGGGGAACGGCTGATGCCCGAAAGTGACGTGTATGAAGTCAGCGCGGACGGGCGTTTGTGGCTGGGCGAGGTCGAGGTGCCTGCCGCCGCCGAATGAGCCGGTGGCATTATGCGAACAGGCGCAGAATCGGGTACTCTTAACGAAACAGTCTGGTGGCTGTTAACGAAAAAACGGTTTTTGATCTGTGTGAGATTTATCGTGAAAATTCTATGCGTGAGTGATACGGTTATGCCGCAGTTGGAAAGCGCGGTGAACCTGCGGCGGCGTTACAATGACATTCAACTCATCATAAGCTGCGGCGATATGCCTTCGGCTTATCTGGAGTTCATCACTACGACGCTCAACCTGCCACTGTTTTATGTGCGCGGCAACCATGATGAGCGTTATATTGAAAATCCGCCAGGCGGCGAGAACCTGCACCAGCGCGTCATCGAATACAACGGGCTGACCTTCGCGGGTATTGAAGGCTCCATACAGTATAACCGGGGTGATGTGCAGTATACCGACTGGGAAGTGAACTGGCTGGTGCTGCGTATGGGCCTGCGGTTGGGCCTGCGGCGCTGGCGGAAGGGGCGCGGTGTGGATGTACTGGTGACCCACTCCCCGCCCTACGGCATCCATGATCGCAATGACGTGGCTCACCAGGGTTTTAAGGGCCTGCTGCGTTTTATGGACTGGTATCGCCCGCGTTATATGCTGCACGGCCACGTCCATACCTGGGATCGGCGCGATACGATCAGCACACAGTACAACCACACCTGTGTGATGAATATCAACCCGGTCACGGTGCTGGAAATTGAACCGGAGTAAACTGACTTTCTTACATACGCTTCTTTTGGGAGATCAATCATGCCTGTGGGGACAAAAAATTCGGTGATTCAGGGCGGCGGTTTGCATCACATCGCGGTGCAGGCCCGTGACTGGGAGGAATCGCTGCGGTTCTATCGGGACCTGCTTGGTATGGAGGTCGTACTCGAATTCGGCAGTGAGGCGCGCAAGATCATCCTGCTGGATGTGGGCGACGGCAGCCATATCGAATTGTTCCAGCCGAAGGCGGATACCCCGGCTGCGGGCAGCCCCGCGCCCAATGACCCGGTGATTCACTTTGCCCTGACCACGACAGACCTGCACGCGGCGGTGGAACGGGTGCGGCAGGCCGGCTGTGAAATTACGGTTGAGCCGAAGGATGTCATACTCGCGGGCAAAGTCAGCGTGAGCATCGCCTTCTTCCTGGGGCCGAATGGGGAAGTGATCGAATTTTTCCAGGTCAACGATGGATGATCTTACGCCTGAAATCGACAATTGCTGCTACCATTGTGAATAATCGAAGGTGATGGATTCATGTGGACGCACTATAACAGCGTGACCTCAATCGCCGAAGCGCTCGAACTGCTGGCGCAGCATCGTGATCGGGCGCGGGTAATTGCCGGCGGAACTGACCTCCTGATCGAACTGGAACGCGGCCAGCGGCGCGGGGTTGAGGTCTTAATTGACATCACGCGCATACCCGATCTCGATCAGATCACCCGGCAGGGCGATCATATCCGGCTGGGGCCGCTGGTCACGCATAATCATGTAGTGGGCAGCCCGCTGGTGGTCGAACGCGGCTTGCCCCTGGCGCAGGCGTGCTGGGAAGTTGGCGCGCCGCAGATTCGCAACCGGGCCACAGTCGCCGGCAACCTCATCACGGCGTCCCCGGCCAATGACACCATCACCCCGCTGATGGCGCTCAACGCCGAGGTCACGCTCACCTCGCTGGATGGTGAGCGCACGGTGCGGCTGGCGGACTTTTATAGCGGCGTCCGGCGTACCATCATGCGCCCGGACGAACTCATGACCGCCATCGTGTTCCCGGCGCTGGCGCGTGATGAACGTGGGATGTTTATCAAACTGGGGCTGCGGCAGGCGCAGGCGATTTCCGTTGTCAATGTGGCGGTGGTGCTGGCCTTCGATGGCGACACGGTGACAAGCGCAGCCATCACGCTGGGCAGCGTTGCGCCAACGATTATTCATGCGACGGTAGCCGAACATTCATTGATCGGGCGCAGGCTCACACCGGAAGTGATCGCTGAAGCCGCGCGGTTGGCGGCGGCAGGGCCGGAACCGATTGACGATGTGCGCAGTACGGCGGCTTACCGCACAGAGATGATCGGCGTCCTGGTGAAACGGGCGCTGCGGGCGCTGGCAAATCATGAGGAAGCGGCGGATTGGCCGCAGGAACCGGCCATGCTGTGGGGGGCAAACCGGGCTGTTGTTGTTCGGGGTCTGCCGGAAAAGCTGGAACATGACCGCACACAGCCGATTGAAACTCGTGTGAATGGTCAGCAGATCACCCTCACCACCGGACAGGACAAAACCCTGCTGGATTTACTGCGTAAGGACGCCCATTTGCCCGGCACAAAAGAGGGTTGTGCTGAGGGCGAGTGTGGCGCATGTACCGTGTTCCTCGACGGCGCAGCAGTGATGGCATGTATGGTCCCCGCGCCGCGCGCGCATGGGGCGGAAATCGTGACGGTGGAAGGGCTGCGACAGAACGGCCAACTGCATCCCATTCAGACGGCCTTTATGGAACAGGGCGCGGTGCAGTGTGGTTATTGTACGCCAGGTTTTCTGATGGCCGGGGCGAAACTGCTGGAAGAACGTCCACAGCCAACCCCGGAGCAGATTCGACAGAGCATTACCGGCAATTTGTGCCGCTGTACTGGCTACTACAAAATCGTGAAAGCTTTTGAAGAGGCCAGCAGACAGGCTGGCGAAATGAGGGCAAACGATGGCATTGCGTGATTACAAAGCTCCTGAGAAGAAACCCACTCGGGGGATGTGGCCGGTATACGGTCTGGTGATGGCAGTCGCTCTGGGTGTGATATCATATATCCTGGCGCCGACGGTTTTGGAATTTGTGCGCCGGCAGTCCCCCCGCTTCAGCATTGGCAACCTGCCTGAAGAGCAGGTGGTCCTGTTTTTCGCAGGGATCATTTTTCTGGTCCTCCTCGGTATTGGGACGCTCATTCTGGCTTTTGCCGCGCCCAGAAAGAAAAGCGAAGTCAAAGATAAACAGTTGGTCAAAGAGAAAGAACAGATGCAGGCCGAGCAGCGTGCCCGGAAAAAACGTCAGCTCGAAATTCAACGTAAAATGCGGGAGCAAAACAAGCGGCTGGAATAGCCCGGCATTTGTTGAGAAACTGCTCAAAATCTGGATAATGGAAGCGAACAACAGGGTTTGTTCGCTTTCAATTTATTGTCATTCGTGAGAGATGTTGTATGACCGCAGATCAATCCACCGCTCTCGGACATTCCTTCAAACGCATCGACACACTGGGCAAAGTCACGGGTGAGGCTCCTTATCCTGGTGATGTCGATATGGACGGCCAGTTGTGGATGAAAATTCGGTTCAGTGATCGCGCCCATGCCCGAATTCTGGCGGTGGATACCCAGGCAGCCGAAACCCTGCCCGGCGTACAGGCTGTGTTTACCGCTCAGGATGTGCCTGTGAACGAGTACGGTCTGGTGACGAAAGATCAGCCGGTCCTGTGCGGCCCTGGTACAGATAAACCGGGTGTGGATGTTGCGCGCTGCTATATGGATATGATCGCGGTAGTCGTCGCGGATACGGAGGCTATCGCTGCGGAAGCGGCCCGGTTGATTGATGTGACTTATGAGGATTTGCCCGGCGTATTTGATGCGGAACTGGCGATGCAGGACGGCCAACCGCAGCTTCACGGCAGTTATCCCCGGAATATCTTGTGCCATTATCGCATCCGCAAAGGCGATATGGATGCGGCCTGGTCTCAGGCGGATGTCATCGTCGAAGGCGAATATCATACTGGCTGGCAGGAACACGCTTACTTGCAGCCCGAAGCGGGTCTTGGCTACATTGATGAACAGGATCGGGTGACGGTCATTGTGGCCGGGCAGTGGGTGCATGAAGATCAGGAGCAGATCTATCACGCGCTGGATTTGCCGCCCGAACAGGTGCGTGTCATTTACCCGGCGATTGGCGGCGCATTCGGCGGACGCGAAGATATGTCTGTGCAGATTGTGCTGGCGCTGGCTGCATACCGGCTGCGGCGGCCTGTTAAAATTCAATGGAGCCGCGAAGAATCGATTCTCTATCATCATAAGCGCCATCCAGTGACGATTCGGGCACGCTGGGGCGCGACTCGTGAAGGCAAAATCGTCGCCGCCGAAGCCACTGTGATCGGCGATGCGGGCGCATACAATTACACATCCACCAAAGTGATGGGCAACGCACACCTGATGGTGACAGGGCCATACGAAATTCCCAACTGCCATGTGGATACTTACGGTGTCTATACCAACAATATTCCGACTGGCGCGTTTCGTGGGTTTGGCGCGCCCCAGGGCCTGTTCGCGGCTGAAGGGCAGATCAACCGGCTGGCCGCAGCGCTGGATATGGACCCGCTGGAAGTCCGTCTTAAAAACTGCCTGCGCGAAGGCAGCATCATGACGGTGGGGACACCTGTACCCGCAGGGGTCACGATCACCGAAGTGCTGGAAGCCTGTGGACAGGAGAGCTTCTGGCAGCGGGGCGATAGCGGTCACTGGACACTTGAGACCGCGCAGCAGAATCCGGGTAAACCCTGGCTGCGACGCGGGCGGGGCATGGCCGCCGGGCTGAAGAACATCGGCTTCAGTTTCGGCTTCCCGGAACAAAGCTGGGCTACTGTGGAGCTTCGCGGCGCGGCCCGGATTGAAGAGGTGCTGGTGCGTCATGCCGGGGCGGAAGTGGGCCAGGGCGCGCATACCGCCTTTGTTCAGATGGCGGCTCATGCAGTGGGCGTGCCCATTGAGAAAGTCCGTTTGCTTTCGCATGATACCGGCGAGACCCAGACTTCTGGCAGCGCGTCAGCCTCGCGGTTGACTTTTATGGCCGGGAACGCGATTCGCGGCGCGGCGGAGATGGCCCTGAAGAAGTGGCAGGAAGAAGAACGTCCGGCGGTGGCGACTTATCAGTACCGCCCACCGAAAACAACCACGCTTGATCCGCAAACCGGGCACGGCGATCCGAACTTTACCTATGGCTATGTCGCGCAGGCCGTTGAAGTCGAAGTCGACACTGAAACCGGGCATATTCGTGTCCTTAAGGTTGTTTCGACACACGATGTCGGCAAAGCCGTAAACCCGGACCTGATTGTCGGGCAGATCGAGGGGGGTGTGGTGCAGGCGCATGGCTATACACTGCTCGAACATCTGCAATCGCGTGAAGGCCGCATCCTCAACCCGTATCTTTCGACGTATCTTATCCCGACGGTGCTGGATGTTCCCGACGAGGTGAAATCGGTTATTCTGGAATACCCTGATCCGATTGGCCCCTGGGGTGTGCGCGGTATGGCAGAAATGCCCATGCTCACCCTGGCGCCGGCAATTGCGGCGGCGGTCTTTGACGCAGTCGGCGTCTGGCTGGATTCACTGCCGATGACACCGGATAAGGTGGTGGCTGCTTTCCGGGGGCATAAGATTGGAATTCTTTAGGCAAGCTCCGGTGATTAAGTGATGAAGCTGCATCAAGCCTTTGACATTGTACGCGGCGATGTGGTCGCGTTTATCGGAGCGGGCGGCAAGTCGTCGGCATTGTTTAATCTGGGGTACGAACTGGCCGAAATGGGCTGGCGTGTGGCCGCGACGACGACCACCAGCATCGGGGTTGACCAGCTTGAACTGATGCCCTTCGCGGTTACTCCGCGCGAGGGTGCTGGCACGCTGGCGATGGCGCTCGACGAGTTTCGCTTTGTGTTTGTATACGATGAAATTCGTTCGGAACGGGTCTATGGGCCACCCTTAAGCTATATTCCCCGCATGATGGATACTGTGCCATCGGATGTGCTGCTGATTGAAGCCGACAGCGCGCGCGGGCTGCCCCTCAAAGCGCCTTTTGCGGACGAACCTGTCATCCCGCCGGAAACATCGCTGGTGATTCCCACAGCCTCACTTTCGGTACTGGGCGCAGAACTGGATGACGAGCATGTCTACAATGCGCAGGCGATTATAGACCGGTACGGTTTTGGGGAGGGCCAGCGTGTCAAATCCCCCTGGGTGGCGCAGGTGCTGCGCGATGAAATGCTCGGTCTGGCGCGTGTGCCGGACAATGTGCGTGTGGTGGCGCTGCTCAACCAGGTCTCGGAAGGTTATCTGCGCGGACGGGCGCGCCTGATCGCCCGGTTGATCCTGCGTTCCAAACGGGTGCATGGTGTGGCGATTGGGTCGGTGCGCGCTGCTGACCCGATCATCGAAGTGCAGCGTCCGGTTGGCGCGGTGGTGCTGGCAGCCGGGTTATCGCGCCGGATGGGCCAGCCCAAAGTGCTACTGCCCTGGACGAGCCGCATGACCATTATCGAACAGATTATCACGCAGTTAATGATGGCGCGGGTAGATTACATCGTGGTTGTAACCGGCAATCGTGCTGGCGAGGTGCGCCGGTTAGCCAGTGCGCGGGGCGCTGAGACAGCCCATAACCCGGAATACGAAACTGGCGAAATGCTGTCGTCGTTGAAAGTCGGCCTGGAAGCCCTGCCAGCCAATATCGCGGCGGCGCTGGTGGTGCTGGGCGATCAACCCCGTATTCAGCCGCGTGTGATCAGCCAGGTGACGATGACTTATGCGGAAGGCAAGGGCCAGATTGTTGCTCCGACCTATCAGGGTGAGCGCGGCCATCCTATCCTGATTGACCGGCGTTACTGGCCGGAAATCATGGCGCTTCCACCCGGCAGCGCGCCGCGTGATGTCATCAAAAAATATAAGGATGAGACTGCCCTGATTGATGTGAATACGGACAGTATCCTGGGGGATGTGGACACCCCTGAAGACTATCAGAATCAACGCCGGCTGGCCGGGCTGACCTGAGTCAACAAGTCGAAAGCCTTTAGTCTATAGTCCAGGGTGAAAAGATAATATCTAGGTTCTGTTGACATTTCATCGAAGCCAGATCAAGGTACTGGTGAGTTGTAG
>CAZKIB010000034.1:0-3205 GCA_964552425.1 uncultured Anaerolineaceae bacterium
CCCAGCCCCCGCCGCCACTGGCCGTTAAGAGTCGTCAGGGCCGTCACCAGACCGTCAGCCGCCGCGTCCAGATCGGCATCATCCAGCACGATCAGACTGTTGACACCGCCCAGTTCCAGTTGCAGCGGCTTAAAATAGGGGCCGCATACCCCCATAATGGCGCGGCCGGCATCCACGCTGCCGGTGAATGAGACGGCCTTGATGCGCGGGTCGCTGGCGAGTTTGAGGCCCACTGTGCCGTCACCATGCACCAGTTGGAAAATGCCGCGCGGCAGGTCGAAACTGGCAATGACATCCGCCAGAATACCAACGGCGTGAGGCGCGTATTCGGATGGTTTGAGAATGACCGGGCAGCCGGCGGCCAGGGCATTGGCGACTTTATGGGCCGCGACTGCCGAGCCAACACTCCAGGGGACAATGGCGGCGGCTGGTCCCCAGGGCACACGTCTCACCTCCACCTTAGCTGTAAGCGAGAGGGGCCGTGACGCCTGAAGCACCTGCCGGGCCGCCTGTCGAAAGGCGAGCGGAACCAGTTTCATGAGGGAGCGGCTCTGGCGAATGACGATGCCGGTGGTCAGCGACTCCAGCACCGCCATTTCTTCCTGATGTTTTTCGAGTTCTTCGGCGATCTGTTCCAGTAGCCGGGCGCGGGCCTCGGCATCCTGCCCACGCCATTCGCCGGTGTGATGCACATTCGTGGCGGCATCCAGCGCCCGGTTGAGTGTGTTATCGTCGGTAGCGCGCTGCGGCTGGAGCGGCTCATGCGTGTTGGGATTACTGACTGTCGTGTGGAGTTTGACCATCGGCGGAACGGATTGCCCATCGATATAATCCACGAGAGCGTTCAACTGAATATGATTGAGTTCTCGAATCATGTTTTTCGCTCCTAAGCAGCCGGCTAACGGGGTCTTCGGTATGCTTTGGTATGACTGTAAGCCGACTTCAGGGATGAGGAATCGCCCATCCGCTTTCATGTGCAGGGTTAATTTTTGAAATCCGACAATACCATCCTGTGTCTAAAGACCGCTGTGGGCCGGTTAATGTCACGTTTTTCAGCCGGGGTGAGTTCCAGGTTAGAAATCTGATGGAAGATACCCACTGAATTGTATCATGCCGTATCACCGTTTATTATGGATACGAACGTTTAGGTGGGTTTAAGACCCGACCAAGAAACTGGTGACGCTGACACATTCTAACGAAAATACTACCTTGTGGATATATGTAAATCGACCTTACCGAAATGGTATTTGTTATCATTATTCACCATAGACCCCTTTTGAAGCAACTGCCTTTTATCACTTTTTTACAGGACCGCCAAATTTTATGGTTAAAAACGCCACAAAAAGGTGGGTAGCTCGCCTATCATCAGGGGGTAAAACCGTTATGCCTTCCATCCGCAACAGGCTGGATCAGTGGAAAAAGCGTGTACAGGATTTAAAAATCCAAACGTATGCGCTCTATTTTGCGTACCGTGACTCGCGCACTCCCTGGTATGCGCGGGTGGTGGTGGCGCTGGTGGTGGCTTACGCTTTCAGCCCGGTTGATCTTATACCTGACTTTATCCCTGTGCTGGGTTATCTGGATGATCTCATTCTTGTGCCGCTGGGGATCACACTGGCCCTGCGGCTTGTGCCGGCGGCAGTATGGGCCGACAGCCTTGAAAAAGCGCAGCGGCTTGACGCTCAACCGGTGAATTACGCGGGCGCGCTGATTGTCGGGGGCATCTGGCTGGCGATTGTCCTGGTGGCACTGCAAATCATGGGCAGTGTCATGAGTTAGTCATAGTCCAGCCAGTGTATCCAGAACCAGCTTCAGGGCGGAGTCGGCACTGGCCTGTTTGATGGCTTCGCGGCTGCCATCCCAGATATGGCGCTCGGAGACCAAGAGATCGTCCGGCCCGGCCAGCGCGATGTAGGTGAGGCCAACGGGTTTTTCGGCTGTGCCACCCCCCGGCCCGGCAATGCCCGTGACGCTGACCGTGATGTGAGCCTTGAGAAGCTGGCGCGCACCGAGGGCCATTTCCTGCGCGGTTTGCTCGCTGACGGCCCCATGAGCGATCAGTGTGCCCTGTTTGACACGCAGCACCGATTGTTTGATCTGGTTGGAATAAGCGACCACGCCGCCCAGCACATAGGCAGAACTGCCGGGAATATTCGTCAGGCGGTGCAGTATCAGGCCGCCCGTACACGATTCGGCTGTGCCGATTGTCCAGTTCTTCGCACGCAGCGCTGCCCCCACCTGTGCTTCGAGTGTTTCGACCATAGCCCCCCCGATTGCTGACGCTGTGTATCGTAACAGATGTTTTGTGATTTGCCACAACCGTTTACTGTCATTCTGAGCAGTTGCCGGTATAATGTGGGAAAGGTGCTCACCTCTTTGGGATAATGAGGGATAATCGGCCATCATGGGTTACTGGGGCTGGCGTCCACAATTATGCACCTTGTTTATCTGTGTGTGGATAACAGGGTGCAGTCTGACCAGTAACGCCGCACCTACCCAACCCCCCACCCAGACACCCCGCATCACCCTCACGCTGCGGGTTCGAGAGCCGAGTACGCCTGTCCCCTCCCCACACTATCCTATCACTGCCACCCCGGAACCGGGGACACCCACCCCTGCGGATGTGTATATCGTGCGCCCCGGTGATACGCTGCTGGGTATTGCGATTGACCTGGGGCTGGCCGTAACCCAGCTTCAGGCGGCCAACCCGAATGTAAACCCTCTCGCGCTACAGGTCGGCCAGGCCATCGTCGTGCCACAGCCGGGAAGCGTGACAATCGCGGCCATCGCCACGCCGTTTCCTTTGCAGGTCGACTCACCCACTTGCAGCAGTACGATCACCGGCAGTGTGTTATGTCTGGGCAAAATCAGCAATCCGATGGATTATGCCGCCGCGCACGTGCGAGTTCGTTTACGACTGCGCGGCAGCGACGGCGCTGTGCTGGCTGAAGCCACTGCCGGCGTGGAACAGACCCTGATTTTACCGGGCCAGAGCGCGCCTTACGCGGTGCTGTTCGACAATTTTGCGCAAAACTTTGAAACCGCCGAAGCCGAACTCGCGGCTGCGCTGCCTGTGGTGAATGAAAGTCTTATCCAACTGGATGTAGAAAGCGCGCAGGCAGGCAGCGACAGGGGACGGTATCGCGTGACCGCCCGTGTGATGAACCACACCCGTGTCACCGCTCAGTCACCGCGCCTGGTACTT
>CAZKIB010000034.1:3247-5902 GCA_964552425.1 uncultured Anaerolineaceae bacterium
GGGGCGGAGCCCGAGCGACGTCACCGGCAGGTTGAGATCGAAGCCCTGACGCAGTTCACCAGCGGCGAGCAGAGTCACCAGCTCTATGCCGAAGCCTACCCGTCAGGAAATTAATGTCCCCACCTGAATTTCGCCCTGGACAGCCCGCAGCAGATCGTCATCGTGCCAGAAATCGACGACCAGGATGGGCATTTTGTTTTCTTCACACAGGGTAAACGCCGTCATGTCCATCACCTGCAATTTGGCGTCCAGCACCTGCTTGTAAGTGAGATGTTCGTAGCGTGTGGCGCTGGGGTCTTTTTTGGGATCAGCGGAATAGACCCCGTTGACTTTGGTGGCTTTGATGACAATATCCGCTTTGATTTCGGAGGCGCGCAGGGCGGCGGCAGTATCGGTGGTGAAGTAGGGGTTGCCCAACCCGCCGGTGATGATGACCACGCGACCTTTTTCAAGGTGGCGGATGGCGCGCAGGCGGATGTAAGGCTCCGCAACGGCGTTCATCTGAATGGCTGTCTGTACACGGGTAACGACACCGGCGCGTTCGAGTGCGTCTTGCAGCGCCAGGCCATTCATCACGGTCCCGATCATACCGATGTGGTGTGATGTCGGTTCATCCATGCCCTGGGCCGCGCCTGTCGCGCCGCGCCACAGGTTGCCGCCGCCAATGACCACTGCGGTCTGAACACCGAGTTCATGAATTTGTTTGATTTTCGCGGCGATGCCTTCCGCCTCGTCCGGGTCGATGCCGATGCCGCCGGGTCCAGCCAGAGCTTCGCCACTTAACTTGAGAATAATGCGTTTGTAGATGGGTGTTTGCGCGTCCATAGAATCCCCCTGAGCAGAGTCTCGTGTAAGGGTGCTGGCCCTTACGGATGCGATCCAAAAAAAGAGGGACTGGCAAAAGCCAATCCCTCTGAACGTTGCGGATCAGATAAGCGCCAAAGTCGCCAGTTGACGTGGCGATCAGGCATCGTCTGCCTGGCCCCCATCTTCCCCCAGAGCGAAGCGCGCGAAGCGGCGAATCTCGCAGCTTTCACCCACTTTTGCCACCAGTTCGGACAGGGCTTCGCTGACTTTCTTGGAGTCGTCCATCAGATATTCCTGTTCCATGAGGACGATCTCTTCGAAGAATTTGCTCATGCGCCCCTCAAGAATTTTTTCGAGGATTTCGTCAGGTTTGCTGGCGTTCTTCGGGTCTTCCTTCAGAATGCGCAGTTGCAGGTCGCGCTCGGCCTTGACGACGGCGTCGGGCACATCTTCACGGCGCACAAATTCCGGGTTCATGTTGGCGATGTGCAGAGCCACGTTGCGAGAGAATTCGACGAAAGGCTGTGAATTCGCCACAAAGTCAGTTTCGCAGTTGACTTCCACAATCACGCCAAGACGCTGGTTAAAGTGCTGGTAGGTCTGGATCAGACCTTCGTTCATGGTGCGGCCCGCGCTCAGTTTTTTGGCGGCTTTCGCCAGACCCTTTTCGCGCAGGTACTCGACAGCTTTGTCAAAATCGCCACCGCTGGTTTCCAGCGCTTTTTTGCAATCCAGCGGACCCGCGCCAGTCGCTGCCCGCAGGTCCTTGACCATCTGGGCTGTTACTTCTGCCATGTTGGTTATCCCTCGTCGCTCTCTTCTTCGTCAGTGTCACTGAACAGCCGCGAATCGCGCAGTTTTGCCAGGGTGGATTCGCCAAGATACTGTTCGTCGTCGTCTTCCTCGAATACTTCGTAAGCGCTGTAATCTACCGCGCCTTCGTCTTCTTCCGAGACCACATCATCGGCTTTGCGCATCGCCTGACCTTCGAGTACCGCATCGGCGAACGCGGCAATAATGAGTTTAATCGCGCGCACAGCGTCATCATTTGCCGGGATAATATAGTCAATGGTGTCCGGGTCGCTGTTGGTATCGACCAGCGCGATGACCGGGATATTGAGGGTGTTGGCTTCCTTGACCGCCGTTGCTTCACGCACCGTGTCGACCACCAGCAGCATTTCGGGCAGGCGGCGCATCTCGCGGATGCCGCCCAGGCGCAGTTGAAGTTTTTCGATTTCGCGGCTCAACATGAGCGCTTCTTTTTTGGTGAGCAGGTCGAACTCCCCGGCATCACGGCGGCGTTCCAGCTTTTTCAGGGCGTCAATCCGTTCGCGGATGGTGCGCCAGTTGGTCAGTGTGCCACCCAGCCAGCGATGATTGACGTAGGGCATCCGGCAGCGTTCCGCTTCACGGCGGATGCTTTCCTGAGCCTGGCGTTTGGTTCCGACAAAAAGGACGGTTCCACCGCCGGCCACAATATCGCGCACCATATCATGGAACTTGTTCAGGTTGACGATAGTCTGTTGCAGATCAATGATGTGGATGCCGTTACGTTCGGCAAAGATGTAGGGCTTCATCTTGGGGTTCCACTTCTGGGTGCGATGCCCGAAGTGAACACCCGTTTCGAGAAGCGCCTTCATGGAAACGGAAGAAGGCATGGTGTATTCTCCTGTACCTTGTGTTTGAGCGATCATGCCGTTCTACCCCCGGTTTAATCCCACCCCTATGGGAGGGACAACACAAACCGGAGTCCGGGCATGTGGTGATTATCCAGCGTTGCGCGCTGAACCGGGGAGCATTTTAGCACACGGACTGCGCTGGTTCAAGAGGGGGCTATCTGGCATTGAC
>CAZKIB010000034.1:5912-15562 GCA_964552425.1 uncultured Anaerolineaceae bacterium
GATGGCACGACGCTGGGGACACAGAATCCCGGCACGGGCCATCTACCAGAATGATCTCAACAGTTTCTTTTGACTATCGACTTTCGACTATTCATTCGTGTATCAAAAGTGTAAAAAAATCCCGCAGCGCCAAACATTAACAGGTGAATACCCATAAGACCGTTACAATAAAAAAACGGACACACTACGTGCTTCGTATCCCCAGGCAAAAAGGGAATCTTATGCGAACAGTACTCATCATTGATGACGAAGAAGGCTTCCTGCAAATCGTCCAGATTATCCTGCGGCGGGCAGGTTACAAAACGCTGGTCGCGACCAACGGTTCAGAGGGGCTGGATATGATTTATGCGCACCACCCGGACATTGTGATTCTCGACGACATGATGCCAGGGCTGACAGGCGGGGATGTGTGTATGCGCATCAAGAATGACCCGGCAGTCCGCAATATCCCGGTGGTCATGCACAGCGCAGGCGCGAAAGTGCGCAATCCACAGTACATTCGTCAGATCGGGGCGGACGGAGTGCTTTACAAACCCTCTCTGCCCAGCGAGATAATCGAAACCATTAACCGCTGGTTCTGATCTGAGGGCTGGTTTTCCGTGTCTCCAATTCTGACCAATCAAAATGCGCCTGACACTTCTGCCCGGCGCATTTTATGTTCATACTCTCGACTACAGTGCTTTTTCCGCGAATTCACGACTGCAAACTGACCGCTACCACATACAGCCGCCCTCTTTGGTGGGCCGCACCGAAGGCCGCGCGATGTCTTGCACTCCTTTGTAGCCATACGGGTCCCTGCCCGCGACCATCACAATATCCCGGTAATCGGCAATCGCAAAGCGCATCCCCTCTTCAAACTTGGTCCAGGGCAGCAGCGATTCCGCGCTCATATAATGGTTCACCAGCACCCGCCGGTAGCCGGTTTTGGCATAGTTCGGCAGCGAACGGTGCAGCAGGTAGCCATTGAAGAACACAATCGCCCCGGCCTTGACGTTGACCGGGATAGCATCTTCGTCGCGGTAGGGGAAACCATACGACTCCACCGTACAGTCAAAACGTTCATCGTTCTGCTGTTCCTGCGGCCACAGCACACCGGGCTTCTGTGAGCCGGGCAGCAGCCACAGCGTCCCGTTCTCCACAGTCGCATCGTCCAGCGCCATCCATGCCCCGGTCAGCGAACGGTCACGGGTGGGGATAAAATCTTCATCCTGATGCCAGGCCTGCCCCGGTTTGCCAGCGGATTTGACGAACAGCATGGACTGCATACATTTGATGTTCGGGCCGATCACCTTTGTCAGCACATCCACGATCACCGGATGAGCCAGATAGCGGTACATCAGCTCCGAGATTTTGTGCGGGAAGTGGATGCACAGATAACGCTGAATCACCTCGTCGTCGGTTTCATCGGGCGAATGGGTGAATCCATTGCGGATCGGGCCATACGCGCCCCGGCAGATCGCTACCGTTTCGCGGCGCAGTTCCTCGATTTCGTCCGCGCTCAGAGCATTATCAACCACCAGATAACCGTTTTCGCGGTAAAACGCCGCCTGTTCGTCCGTGATTTCAGGGTAAGTATGGGTCGCAATGTCTTTACGGAAAGAAATATCAGCCTGCACCATCGGGATCGCTCCATAAAATCTAAACAGCCAAAGTACCCTTTTCTTCAAAGCTGACTATAATCATAAGCCAACCAGATTGCCTTTTCGATGCTTATGATTGGCAGATTTGTGTCTGAAATACGCATAATGCCCGATCTGTGGCCGGAGAACGTCTTTGTTGGGGATGTCATCTACCCACCCGGTGGTGTGCTTGGGCCGCGCCGGCAGTACTCCATTGAACTGGTCATGGTGCATACCGGCAGCATGACCATCTGGATTGACGGACAGCGCCATTATGCCCCGGCCGGCAGCGTGGCGATTCTGTTTCCTGACCACGAAGAACGCTTCGCTTTCGCCACACGTACCGACACGCATCACAGCTTCATTCACATCTGGCTGCCCAATCTGCCAGACGCCGTCCAGCAGCGTCTGATCGCTCTACCCTGGCCCCTGCCGCTGTCTGTCACGATGAACGACCTGATCCGCAGCGCCTTGAATCTGCGCAGTTCCACACTGTCGACTGCGGACCTGCTGCTCAGGAATCTGGGTTTACAGATGCTGCTGCGTTACCTCGGCGAAGGCGAACGTCTGCTGGCTGGTCAGGCCGCCACCCGCCCGGCAGTCGAGCAGGCCCGGCAGTACGTTCAGGCGCATCTGAATGAACCGCTGGCCCTGGCCGATATAGCCCAGGCCGCCGCCGTCAGCCCGTCGCACCTCATCCGTCTGTTCAAAGCTGAACTGGGCTGCACACCCGCCGCCTATCTGTGGGATGAACGGGTGCGGCGCGGCATCGAACTGCTGGAAAATACCGGCCTGCCGGTTGGTCTGATCGCCGAGCAGTGCGGTTTCCAGACCAGCTATCATTTTTCGCGCCGCATCCGGCAGGCGACCACACTCTCCCCGGTAGAGGTGCGCCGCCGCGCCTGGGGCCGGGGATGATCCCTTCTATTCGGCGGGCAGGTTGGCCCGGTACTGCTGGCGCAGGTCGTCAATCGGGTGCATCTCACCCCGTTCATCCCGGTAGTACCAGTGCTTCCAGCCGTTGCAGGATGGCACATTCTTGAGCAGCGCGCCAATACGGTGAATGGAACCGCTGCGATCACCAATCTGAAGGCGACCATCCGGCATCACCTGAGCCTCACAGTCGGGCTGGTCGAGATAGAGAACAGCCCCGGCGCGCACATAGCCTGCGTCAATCAGTGCTTTGAACGCCACGCGCGGCGCTTTTGGCTGTATCACCGCAGCAATCAGCGGATCATCAACTGCCAGCGGCACGATTTTTGCCAGACGATTTTGAGCGGCAGCCAGGTAGTGCCCATCACGCTCAATCCCGATCCAATGCCGGCGCAGAGACTTAGCAACAGCGGCAGTCGTGCCACTCCCCATGAACGGATCAAGCACCACGTCACCGGGGCTGCTGCTGGCGAGCAGAATACGCCGCAGCAGTTCTTCCGGTTTCTGCGTGGAGTGCAGCTTTTTCCCCGCAGCATCCCGCAGGCGTTCCGCGCCGCCTGTCGCCGTGATCTTCCACACCGAACCCAACTGTTTGCCGGGGTTGAAATCGTTAAACTGCTTCATCAGATGATGATGAAAAACGTAGCGACTGCTTTCAGATTTCTTCGCCCAGATCACAAACTCCACGTCATTTTTCAGGCGCGTCCCGTTGAAATTGGGGGTCGCGTTGGTTTTGAACCATGTCACCGTATTGAGTATCCATAATCCCAGGTCCTGCATGAGCGCGCCAACGCGGAAAATGTTGTGATAGGTCCCCGTTACCCAGATCGTGGCGGTATCCTTCATAACCCGGCGGCATTCGGTCAGCCATGCGCCCGTAAAGGTGTCATAGTCTGCGAAACTGGCGAACTGATCCCAGCCATCATCCACTGCATCCACCTTCGTGAGATTGGGCCGCCACAAATCCTCCTTCAGTTGCAGATTGTAGGGCGGATCGGCAAACACCAGGTCCACACAGGCTTCTGGCAGTGTCGGCAAAATTGCCAGTGTATCGCCGGATAAAATCTGATCAAGTGGCAGTGGATTCATGTTGCTGGACCCGCAAGTAGGCTGATTTGTGTTACTATACCCTCGAAATCGGTGTCATTAAAATCCCGATCATTCGCCGACGCAACAGGACACCCTTGTATGCGCCTCGCCTGGCTGACCGACATCCACCTCAATTTTCTGCCGCCGCACGGCCTGAACGATTTTTTTGGCGACATTCATGCCAGCCAGCCCGACGCTGTACTGATTTCCGGTGACATCGGCGAAGCCAACTCGACAGCGTTTTATCTGCAACTGCTGGCGAAAAACCTTGAACGCCCTGTCTATTTTGTCCTCGGCAACCATGATTACTATCGCGGCTCATTTGCCGACGTGGCCGCCACCGTGCGCGCCGCCTGTGCAAAATCCGATCATCTGGTGTGGCTCAATGACGCCGGTGTGGTGGAACTCACGCCAGACGCGGCGCTGGTCGGGCACGATTCGTGGGCAGATGGCCGCCTGGGAGATTACGCCGCCTCCGAAGTCATGCTCACGGATTACACCCTGATCGACAATTTTGTGAGATTGGACAAAACCCGGCGGCTGACTCTGCTCAACCAGCTTGGTGATGCTGCCGCGCAGCATTTTGATGGCGTGCTGCCCCAGGCGCTGGCCCGTTATGCGCAGGTCTATGTACTCACCCATGTGCCGCCTTTTGCCGCCGCCTGCCGGCACACCAGCGGGCCAACTGACGCGGACTTTCTGCCACACTTTGGCTGTCAGGCGGTGGGGGATGCGCTGCTGCGGCTGGCCTCGCAGTACCCCACCAGCCAGATCACTGTCCTGTGCGGGCACACCCACACCGCCGCCCTCGTGGATGCGCTGCCCAACCTGCGGGTGCGAGTCGGCCACGCGCAGTATGGCAAACCCCGCATCGAACACCTACTTACGCTGTAATTCTGTGCGCAACTTTCACGCTTTAGCCTAGAACTCTTAACACCCTTCGTATAAACTAAATTATCATGCGCGGCGACCAGTTGCTGCCACGCGGGATACAGGAAGAGGGCATTGTGGCACGCAAACTCGATCAGATTCTGGTTGTCGATATTGAAGCCACCTGCTGGTCAGGTTCTCCGCCCGAAGGTCAGGAAAGCGAAGTCATCGAAATCGGCCTGTGTGTGCTGGATGTCGCCAGTGGTGAACGCCTTGAAAAGCGCAGCATTCTGGTCAAACCAGAACGTTCCAAAGTCAGCGAATTCTGCACACAGTTGACCTCACTCACCCAGAAACAGGTCCACAAGGAAGGCATTTCGTTCAAACAGGCCTGCGCGCTGCTGGAACGCGAATACACCTCGCGCAAGCGTGTGTGGGCCAGCTATGGCGACTATGACCGCAGCCTGCTGGAACGCCAGTGCCAGCAGCGTCGCGTCGACTATCCCTTCAGCCCGGCGCATATCAATGTCAAGAGTCTCTTCGGCATCATGCAGGCGCTGCCCTATGAAGTCGGCATGGCGCGCGCCCTGGAAATGTGCGATCTCGAACTGGAAGGTCAGCATCATCGCGGGATGGATGACGCCTGGAATGTTGCCCTGCTGCTGTCAAAGCTCATCCTGAACCGTAACGGTGAAATAACCGCCCCCAGATTTGTCGAACTCTGACGCTGACAGCGGCGCGCATCTCCGCTAAAATGGGCGCATGATCGCACGCCTCCTGCACAGCATCACCAGTGTTGAAACACCCCCCCCGCCCTGGAGTCTTCAGCGCGGTCTGCTGGCGCTTCTGGCCGCCCTGGTCGCTCTGATCGTCGGCCCGTTCATCACCATCAACCTCATGGGCCTCAGCGCAGCCGCCTCTTTGTCCGGCTGGATATTAGGAAGTGTCGTCAGCGTCATTTTTGTGTGGTCATGGTTCCGTCAGGAGCGTCCGGCCCTGCGTCTGGGACCCACACCCACACGCCTGTTTATCGTGCTGCTGTTCGCGTTCGGCATGGCGATGCTCATTGACCTGGTTGACCTGGGCATCACCGGTGTTTTCCAGCCTGTGCCGGAGCTGCTCGGTCTGCTGGGCACGCAAATCGGCCCTGCCGGCTGGTTGAGCGCCATCCTGTTTATGCTCGTCGTTCAGCCCGCCGCCGAAGAACTGGTCTTTCGGGGCATTCTGTTTCCGTCGCTCCGTTCGGTTTTTGGCGGCTGGCCCGGTTTGCTGCTCAACAGCCTGCTGTACGCCGTTTTCCATTTGATTGTTTACACCTCCACCCCCGGCAACTGGTGGCACACCCTGGGTACACCCTTTCTGGCCGGGCTGGTCATCGGCGGTGTCCGCGCCAACACCCGCTCCACCCGCGCCGCGCTGGTGGCCCATATCGGTTTTGGCATCTTCGCGCTGCTCAAACTAATCGCGCTGACCTGACCATGATTTCCGTCATCGCCACCGTCCTCAATGAAGGCGAGAGTCTGCATCGTTTGCTGCAATCGCTGCTGGCCCAGACACGTCCGCCCGACGAAATCGTCATCGTGGATGGCGGCAGCACAGACGATACCGTTTCGATCCTCAACAGCTACACCGGCAGACTGCCGCTGCGCGCGCTGGTGGAACCGGGCTGCAACATCAGCCGGGGGCGCAACGTCGCGATTGCCGCCGCACGCGGGGACATCATCGCAGTAACGGATGCCGGCGTGCGCCTGACCGATACCTGGCTGCAACACCTGACTCAACCCCTGCTGGACGACCCGCATGTACAGGTCGCCAGCGGCTTTTTCCGTGCGGACCCGCACACGCTTTTTGAAGCGGCGATGGGCGCGACGGTGCTGCCCCTGCGCGATGAGATCAACCCTGTGACTTTTTTACCCAGCAGCCGCAGCGTGGCCTTCCGCAAAACCGCCTGGGAATCTGTCGGCGGCTACCCGGAATGGCTGGATTACAGCGAAGACCTGGTGTTCGACCTGCGTCTGAAACAGGCCGGCGCAGCCTTCGCCTTCACGCCCGACGCGCTGGTGTGTTTTCGCCCGCGTGGGACACTGCGCGCATTCTTCCGGCAGTATTACCGGTACGCGCGCGGCGCTGGCAAAGCGGATTTGTGGCGCAAACGCCATGCCATCCGCTACATCACCTATCTGCTGCTGGCTCCACTCGTGCTGGGGCTGGGGGTGTTTGTTCACCCGCTGTTCTGGCTGCTGATTCTGCCGGGCGCGGCGGTCTATCTGCGTCAGCCCTACCGCCGCCTGCCGGTGGTACTCGGCTGGCTCAATCACCCCACCGCTCTCAGCAGTCAGGACAAACTCTATGTCATCGTCCTCATTCCCGTCATCCGTGTCGTGGGCGATGTCACCAAGATGATCGGCTTCCCGGTGGGCTGGCGCTGGCGGCTGCGGCATCATCCCCCGGACTGGCGGCAGAATGAACGTGAAAATTCCGCTCAACCTGCTGAAAAAGGTATATAATAGAAACCAGTTATCCCTCAGTCACCTTTTCAACGGCAGCGGACAGGCGTCCTGATCGGTCAGGGGAACCCTATGCCTCCATCAGACATCAGCAATATCAACCTCAAAGTGTTGATCATGGATACGGATTTCTACGCGATGCAGGCGGTCAACAGCTACCTGGCCTGGGACCGGCGCACGCGCGTGACCCACATGTCGGAAAATCTCGAAGACATGTGGGAATATCTTGACCGGACCACCCTGGCCGAACTGCCCAATGTCGTGATCCTGAATGCCGACTACTGGCTGAACAACTCAGACGAACTGCGCGATACCATTGAAACGCTTCACGAGCGTATTGAAGGCATCAAGGTGTTGTGCCTGAGTCAATTTGCGGAGCCAAAACTGGTCGAAGCGGCGGCAGATGCAGGCGCGAAGGGCTTTCTGCTCAAGGGTGATGTGCGCCTGCAAATTGCCTGGGCGATTGTTTATGCGCTGCGCCACAACTTTGTCATCACCGCTACTATCGCCAGAGCCTGCGAGGGCATCTTTCACCCGCGCATCTTCCGCGCCAGGACCCTGCCCGAACAGCGTGACTACCCCGAACTGACTGATCGCATCCGGCAGGCCATTCGCCTGTGCGTGGTCGAAGGGATGCCCGCGCATCTCGCCGCTGACGAAATGGGCATCAGCCTGCATACCATTCGCGGCTACATCAAGGAAGGCTACCGCATCATGGAAGCCTATGACGCCAACGAATACCCAGTGGATATGACCCCACAGGAGCGCGCCTTCATGCGCTTCACCGCCTTTGCGGACGAACACGACCCCGAAGAAAATGGCAAGTCCGGCAGCGACGACGAGGCATAATATGTCGACTCAGTTCTACGACCAGCACGGCCAGGACTTTTTTGACCGCACCGTCACGCTGAACATCCCGCACATCTGGCAGCCTTTTCTGGAACTTGTGCCCGATGGCGGCCACATCTGCGATGCTGGCTGCGGGTCTGGCCGCGACGCCAAAGCCTTTCTCGACATGGGCTACCGCGTGACCGCCTTCGATGGTTCCGCGACAATGGCGCAGCTTGCCACAGACTATCTCGGCCAGCCGGTGCAGCACCTCACCTTCAACCAGATGACCTTTGAGAATGAGTTCGATGGCATCTGGTCCTGCGCCTCGCTGCTGCATGTCCCCCGCGCGGACCTCCCCGCCGTAATCGGGAATTTCATTCGGGCGCTCAAACCGGGCGGCGCGTGGTATATGTCCTTCAAGTGGGGCACGGACGAGCGCCAGACCGAGGAAGGCCGCTGGTTTACCAACTTTGACCTGGACACCTTTCGCGCCTTTATCGAACCATTTACGGCGTTGAAAACAGTCCATGTCTGGCAGAGTGTCGATCAGCGTCCCGAAGCCAAAGGCGGCCAGTGGCTCAACGCGCTTATCCAGCGGAATTAGCGATTCAGCCCGTCAGCCTTTCAGCGATCAGTACAAGACTCACGAGCCAGTGCTCAGTTCCACCACATCCAGCGCGAAGGGTAAACGCGGGCGCACCAGCGGTACAAGCAGCGAAAACGAATCAAAATTGGCGGCGTAAATGCGACCCTCAAAGTAAGCCACGTCGCTGATACCGCGAAACACCCCGGCGATGTACTCCAGTTCCCCCGTGTCATTCAGCCGCACCAGCCCGTTCTGACCGAGCGCCGCCGCGTAGATCGTGCCATCTGGCCCCACCGTCACCCCATCCAGCCCCGGCGCTTGCTCCGTCCCGCGATGTTCGTAGAGGAGTTCGTCCTCGCCGCCCTGCACCAGCACACGGTAGATGCGGTCCAGATTGCTGTCGGTGATGATAATCGCATCGCTTACCGGGTCATAGGCCAGTCCCGTCGGCGCGGGGCGCGTTTCAGAGTCCGCTTCCGGCGCAGTCCACCACGCCATCCCGCCGCTGCCATCGGTCTCAAAACGCCACACTTCCGCCCGACCCCGGTCACTCACATAAAAGCGATTGTGCGCGTCAAACGTGATGTCATCCGGCAGCAGGAAACCGCGACCATCTTCGATGCTGGCAATCCGCATCACCGCGCCATCGGCCTCTACCCGTCTGACTTCGCCGCCGAGCGTCAGTGGATTCGAATCGCCCCGGTCAATCACGTACAGCGCGCCGTCCGGCCCAACAGCCAGCCCCACCACCGCACCAATGGACTCGCGTGTACCGGGCATCTCACTTACGGTTCCGTCCGGCGTAACAGACCACACTGCCCCGGTGACATAACTCCCGGTGTACACCGTGCCATCCGGCCCCACCGCCACACTGGCCGGGTAAGCATCCTCATCGGGCAGCGCTGCGAATTCCCGCGTGGTGACACCTTCCATCAGCGCGACGGATTGGTCCCGCCCGGAATTCAGCGACAGCAAAATCAACCCCACCGTGATCCCGCCGATCAGCAGCACGCCGCCCGCCATGAGCAAGCCAAACACCAGCGTGCGTCCGGCGCGTGGCAGTCGTTGAATCCGCCGCAGCATTTACAGCACGCCCCGCCGCAGCAAAAGCAGAATACCCAGCGCGATCCCCCACGCCACATAGCCGGTGATGATGGTGGGAACCAGCGGCCAGCCCGCTCGCACCACCAGCACACTGACGATCAGAAAGGCCAC
>CAZKIB010000034.1:15580-15967 GCA_964552425.1 uncultured Anaerolineaceae bacterium
CGGGAAAATGCCGATCAGCAGCCCTTCGGCAAACGCCGCCCGTGAGGCCGGGTCTTCATCCCCGGAAAACACAATCCACAGCGCCAGCGGCACGTTGATGGGCATGGTCGCCGCAATCGCCGCGAACGTCCGCGAATACTGGCGGGCAATCGCCACCAGAATAATAATGCCGATGGACACAAGCACGGGCAGCACCCGTTCCCAGGCGATGGTCATACACAGGCTCCTGTAGTCAATAGTCACCAGTCGAGAGTCCATAGTCTTCAGTCACAGATCGTTTTGCTTTAACTGACGACTGAAGACTGATGACTATCGACTACGAAAAACAGCTTCCAACACCCGGCGGACCGGCGGCTGAAAGCTGTGCGCTGCGGGAAGGACAAGAGT
>CAZKIB010000034.1:16096-25386 GCA_964552425.1 uncultured Anaerolineaceae bacterium
GTTTTTGCAGCGCGCCAGCACCGTCGTTGCCTGTTTTTTTCGCGTCCTCGCGCCTTTGTGTTCAATCTTTTTCGTCTGCGCATCACGAATCGAACAGCGCCAGCAGCCGTTCACCGCGCAGCGTCAGCCGGTGAAACACCCACCTGCCGACCTGCTGCGATTCCACCAGACCGGCCTCCCGCAGCCGCGCGATATGCAGCGAGATATTTCCCGGTGTCACTTTCAGGCGCTCCGCCAGTTCGCTGGTGCTGCGCGGGGTGGTCATCTGCGCCAGCACCGCTGCGCGTCCATCTCCGAAAGCCGCCGCCAGCGCCGCCGCAGGTACTTCCGGCTCGTGCGTCCATAAACCTGCACCGCGCGCGCCATAGGCAATCACCGGCACCTCCGGCCCGGCTTCGTCTGGCAGCACCAGATCATTCCACATAAATACCAGCGGAACCAGCATCAGCCCCCGGCCCGCTGGCGTGAGTTCATAGTCATGGCGCGCCTCAATGCGCAGCGTGCGATCCGCATAGTGCATTCCATGATGCAGGTCGTTGAACAGGTGCTCCGGCCCGTCCAGCGCAAGCTGCCTTGCCCGGTAGATCACATCGCTTTCCAGCACGGCATGGATGCGTGCCCAGTGCTGCGCCAGCGTCCGCTCCCAGTACAGGCGAATTTCAGCCACCAGGCCATCCAGCGCTTCAGCCGGCGTTTCCAGAAAATGGGACACAAGCCCCGATTTTATGGGCAAATTGTTCACGTCTTTCATGATCTGGTCCAGGGGGGTCTGACGCAGACGCGCCAGTTCATCTTCAAAATCCGGGCGCGGCGTCTGTGGCGATGGCGTCAGAAAGTTGGCAAAATGACCGTTCGGGGTGATGAGCGTCCGCAGGTATGCCAGTTCGACACCTTTAAGCGCGGCGCTGGCTTCGTGAATCCAGGGCAGATGCACGGCTTGCAGGGAGGGGTTGGTCAGCGCCCAATAGCTGGCAATCAGTTCCCACAAAGGACTGAACGCGAATCGCAAATGGCTGAGATCGTCCGCGTTCAGATGGAAGGTAATCACCGTTACACTTTGCCGACCACCACATGCTCATGGGTTGGCTGCGCGCTGCCGCTGGCTGGTTCCGGGCTGATGCCAAGCGCATCAAAACTGGCAATTGGCTCAGGCGACTGGAAGATCAGAAAACCCGTGCCGTTTTCATCCACCTGGAACTGGCCCAGGCTGGTCGCCACATCCCCGCGCACGCCCCAGAACTGATAGGCCATGTCGGGGGAAAGTTGCTCCAAGTTGGTGGCATACAACGCGCCCACCTCAATATCCGAATTCCAGATGACCTGCGCCTGCGCGTCCGGCTGTCCGGCGGTAGCCGCGCTCAGGCGACGGTGATGCGAATCTTCAGGCTTCAATGCCACCGGCAGAAAACCTGTCGGCGTGGGTGTTTTCTGGATACTGAGCTGGCTGCGCAGTTCCGCATTCTCATAGAACCACAGCAGGTTGGAACCCACCGCCAGCACCGTCACGACGAACAGCGCGGCGACACCCAGCCACCACAACCCGCGCTTGCGAGGCGCAGGCTTGGGCAGCACCGCCAGCGTTTCGACACGCGGCGTGTCATCTTCAAATTCAGCCACATGGTTGGCAGGCTGGTTTAACCCGGCCAGCAGCCGGCTGACCGGCGGGGCCTCATGACGCTGCGGCACGGCATACAGCAGCGCCTCATGCAGACCAGCATACTCGGCCAGTTCTTCGGCCAGTTCCGGGCACTCCACCAGCGCCTGCTCAACCCGCCGGGTTTCTTCCGGGTCCGTCACGCCAATGCTGTACGCCGCAATCAATTCCTGTAAGTCATTACAATTGCTTGCCATCGTTACGCCAGATCAACTACCCGCTCATTTGAGAAGTTTTTCACGCTCACTTAAATATACGTACAAACACCTCACTTCAGATCATTATGGGCCGCCAGCCAGCCTTCTTTCAATTTTTCCAGCCCCAGCCGGATACGGCCTTTGACTGTGCCCAGCGGCAGGTTGAGCTGCTCGGCGATCTCGCTGTGAGTCAGACCACGAAAGAAGGCCAGGTTAATCACCTGACGCTGCTCGGCAGGCAGTTCTTTCAATAAGGTCCGCAGCAGTTGCCCGCTGTCCTGCTGGGCATCGCCCACTGTTTCCCGGCTGCTCAGGATATGGGCCAGATCATCCAGCGAAACCGACTGGCGCAGCGGGCGGCGTTCATCGCGCCGCAGCCGGTCAATCGCCCGGTAACGCGCCGAGGCCATCAGCCAGCTTGCCAGCCGGCCCTTTTCCGGGTCCCAGCTATCCGGCTTGCGCCACACCTGAAAGAAAATATCCTGCGTCACTTCCTCGGCAGCGGCTTCACTGCGCAGGACGTGCATGGCGATGTTGTAAACCATCTGACCATAGGCCTCATACAGTTCGACCAGCGCCTGCTGATCCTGCTGTTTGATCCGTTCGATCAGTTCAAAACCTTCGTGCTGCAATTCCCTGACCATAGGTGCATCATTCCAAGAAGATGAGGGGAAGTTTAACACGAACCCCGAATTTTGCTCAAGATGAATCGTAAATGAGCAGAAACCCCGCTTTCCTGAGTAAGCGCTAAATATCGCTTTTTTCACTGATCTGCGCTGGCCCTGAAGACGATCTTTAGAGTGAATTACGATGCGCATCGTAAGCTGGTGTTGGAAACTTTGAATGGTTCATTCTGGAGGAAAGTCAATGCGTAAGTGGATGTGGATTGTTTCGCTTCTGGCGCTCCTGTCGATGGCTGTCATGCCTTCGCTGGCCCAGGAATCCGATATTGTGGATATTGCCGTCGCCGACGGGCGGTTTACCACGCTGGTCGCGGCGGTAGAAGCGGCTGGTCTGGTCGATATACTCAAGAGTGAAGGCCCCTTCACGGTCTTCGCGCCCACTGATGATGCCTTTGCCGCCCTGCCGGCTGGCACAGTTGAGGGTCTGCTGGCCGATATTCCGGCCCTTACCGCCGTGCTGACCTATCATGTCGTGCCCGGCGCGGTGCTGGCCGCCGATGTCGTCAACCTGGAATCGGCTACTACCGTTCAGGGTTCGGACATCAGCATCAGCGTTCAGGATGGCGCAGTTTTCCTGAATGAAACCACCCAGGTCATCATCACCGACATTCAGGCGTCCAACGGCGTCATTCACGTCATCGACAGCGTGCTGCTGCCCCCGGCGGAAGACGCCATGATGGAAGAAGAGATGATGGCTGAAGACATGGTCAACATCCGTGTCGCCCACTTCTCACCCGATACCCCGGCAGTCGATGTGTTCGTGAACGGCGAAGCGGCTATCGAAGCGCTCGAATTCCCGACCATCACGGACTGGATTGAACTCCCGGCAGGTTCCTACAACATCGCAGTCGCCCCGGCTGGCGCTGGCATCGAAGCCGCAGCCATCGGCCCGGCGGATTTTGACCTGCCTGCCGAAGCCTACATCACCGTCGCCGCCATCGGTTCACTGGAAGCCGGCACGCTGGCTCCCGCCGTGCTGGTGGAAGACTACACCGACATCACCGAAGGGAACGCCCGTGTGAGCGTGTTCCATGCTATTGAAGATGCCCCGGCAGTCGATGTGCTGGCGGGCGGCGCGCCCATCGTCCCGGCGCTGGCCTACCCTGGTACCGTGAATGGCAACGACGGCTTCTTCACGCTGGAAGTCCCCGCTGGAACCTATGACCTTCAGGTCGTCCCGGCTGGCGCGACAGAACCTGTCGTTCTGGACCTGCCTGGCACAGCCCTGGCCGCCAACACACACTACTTTGTCGCGGCGGTGGGTACACTGGCAAGCCCCTCTGTGGCGCTGGCCGCTACCGACATGGCGATGCTCATGGACGACATGATGATGGAAGAAGACATGATGGGTAACTCCATCGTCGATATCGCCGTCGCGGATGGTCGTTTCACCACGCTCGTGGCTGCGGTTACTGCCGCTGGCCTGGCCGAAACCCTGAGCGGTGAAGGTTCCTTCACGGTCTTCGCCCCCACTGACGATGCCTTTGCCGCCCTGCCCGCTGGCACGGTGGAAGGTCTGCTGGCCGACATCCCGGCGCTGACAGACATCCTGCTCTACCATGTGGTGGATGGCGCGGTTCTGGCTGACACCGTTGTGACACTGGACTCCGCCACCACGCTTCAGGGCGACCCGGTCACGATTGAAGTGCGCGATGGCAATGTGTTCCTGAACGGCGACACGCAGGTCATCATCACCGATATTGAAGCGTCAAACGGCGTCATTCACGTCATCGATGGCGTGCTGCTGCCGCAATAACACCAAACGAACTTCTGGGGAGATGTGGCTGAGGTCGTGGGGAAGCGGCCTCAGCCATCCATAAAGGGAAGAGGGAAACCAACATGAAACGCAGTCTGATCGTGGTGACAATCGTTGCAGTCTTAATCGCTTTACTCTCGATTTCGGTGGCTGGCGCGCAGAGCTTTACGCACATCCGCGTCGCCCATTTTTCACCGGATACCCCCGCAGTTGAAATCTTCGTGAACGGGGAACCAAGCGGCATTCAGGCCCTCAGCTTTGGCGATATTTCCGGCTGGGTGGAACTGCCGGCGGGGACCTACAGCGTGGCTGTGGCTCCTTACGGCGCGGGCATCGAAGCCGCCGCGATTGGCCCGGCCAGCTTTAATCTGCCTGGCGGGGCATGGATCACTGTCGCGGCCACCGGCTCCCTGAGCGCGGGTACACTCGGCGCGGACGTGGTGCGTGAGGATTACAGCCCCATTCCGTCCGGCGAGACGCGCGTCACTGTCTTTCATGGCATCGAGGATGCGCCGGCAGTCGATGTGATTTTGCCTGATGGCACCAAACTCGCCAGCAATCTGCGCTTCGGCAGCAGCGCCACCATCAGCGCCCCGGCTGGCACGTATGATCTGGCCGTTGTCGCAGCGGGGACCACCGGCCCGGCGGTCATCAACCTGCCCGGCACAGCCCTGAACAATCAGACCTATTATTTTGTGGCCGCCACCAATCGTCTGGCCGCGCCCCAGGTTGCGCTGTCCGCAGTCAGCCTGAACACGGTAGCGCCGCTGTTCGGCAAGCAGTATGCCAACCGCACGATTGCCGAAATCGCCAGTGGGGATGGCCGCTTCGATACGCTGGTGACTGCCCTGCAAGCCGCTGATCTGGTCGGCACGCTCAACGGCCCCGGCAGCTTCACGGTCTTCGCCCCCACCGACACGGCCTTCGCCAAACTGCCGGCCGATACCCTCAACGCCGTGCTGGCGGATCAGGACCTGCTGACCACCATCCTGCTCTATCATGTCCTGGGCGGCAAGGCGCTGGCGTCCGATGTCGTGCAGCAGTCCTCGCTGAACATGCTGGACGGCGGCTCGGTCACGGTCACGGTGAATGACAGCGGCGTGTTCCTGAATGGTAATACGCAGATCGTCCTCACCGACATTCAGGCCACCAACGGCGTGATCCACGTCATCGACACAGTGCTGATTCCGTAACATTTGAAAACCAGAGGCTGTGGGCCAGGTGCAGCCTGGTCACTGCTTCCACAGCTGCATCTATACGGGGAGCGAGAGAGATCGGCCAGAACGCCGGTCTCTCTCCATTTTCCCCGCGTTCTTTGGGGTTTTGCGAGGCTCACCGCCTATATAATGCAAAGAGTTCACCGTTATCAGTTTTCAGAAAGACTCGAATTCGAGCATTACGGCATTTTTGTCCTGATCTGATAGCTGAGAACTGAAAACTGACAACCATCCTATGAGGCTCATCACACCCATGACCATAACCCCTGCATGGCGGCGCATCCCGCTTAACATGGCACTCGCGCTTATCAACGCCTATGGCCTCAGCGTGGCCGGGTTCCTGCTGCTGCGCGCCCTGATCGGCGAAAGCTGGAATCTGATTGCCCTGTTCAACAGCATCGCCCACCTGCTGTTTCTGCCGGCCATCCTCCTGCTGCCGCTGGCCCTGCTGCTGCGCCGCCGCTTCACACTGCTCCTGCTGGCTCCGGCACTGCTGGCCTTTCTGGTGGCATACGGCCCCGCCTTTATGCCGCGTACCGCCCTGGCCGCGCCGGATTCCGACACCCTGAGCGTGCTCACCTACAACCTGAAATTTCAGGCGCATGATCTGGACGCCGCGCTGCATGTGATCCGCGAGGCCGACGCCGATCTCGTCGCACTACAGGAACTCAGCGAACCGATGGCTCAACAGTTCGCCGTAGTATTCGCAGATATTTATCCCTATCAGGCCCTGCACACCCGGCCAGACCAGGGTGTTGTCGGCCAGGGTGTTCTCAGCCGCTACCCGATCATCGAGGATGAATACTGGCGCATCCACATGGCGATGCAGCGGGTCACAGTGGACCTTAACGGGCAGACGGTGACACTCTACAACGCCCACCCGATGCAGCCTATCAGCCGGGATGGTTTTGACCGGCGCGGTGAAGAGATCAGCGACCTGCTGGCGCGGGCCATAACCGAAACCAACCCGGTCATTCTGGCCGGAGATTTTAACATGAGCGATCAATCGGCGGATTACGGGCGTGTCACGATGCACTATCAGGATGCCTACCGCGCCTCCGGCTGGGGGCTGGGCTTTACCTTTCCTGTAACCTCACCGCACAGCGGCGGACAGGCCGCGCCATCCCTCTTCCGGTTTGTTCCCCCGCTGGTGCGGCTGGATTACGTCTTCCATGATAACACCTTCACCAGCCAGGAAGCGCGTGTCTGGCCGGACGCCGGCGGTTCCGATCATCTGCCTGTGTTCGTGGTCCTGGGGATGGAGTAAGGGCACAGCGCGCGCCGTGCCCTTTTGATGAGAGGTTAGTTCGGCGGCAGAGTCGCCAGCGGCGTCGTCACCGCGCCACCGGACCCCGGCGGAGGCGGCAGAGTCGGCTGGCTGTTGGCCGGGGCTTCTTCATTGCTGGCCGGCGCAACCGGGGTGCTGCCCGCCCCAAGCGGGTTGATGCCCTGATTGCCCTGGGCCGCTCCGGTATCCGCATCCGCTGCGCAGCGGAACCCCGCCCAGATACGGGCCTGATCGGGTTCCAGGCTCTGGCGATGGATAGTGCGGGCGAAGAACATACGCGCATCCCACGACCCGCCGCGCAGCACCTTCTGTGTGCCCACCGGCGGCCCTGGCGGATTAAGCCCTGCTGCTTCAGGCTGGCTGTAATAGGTCGGTGAGTACCAGTCACTCACCCATTCCGCCACATTCCCCGCCAGATCATACACGCCAACAGGGGATACCCCGCTGATATAGCTGCCCACCTGTTCCGCGCCCCGCTGTTCCGGCGTCAGGTCGGTGCGGCTGCTGGTGTTGGCATTCGTCAGCACAATATCATTACCCCAGGGATAAATGCGCCCATCGCTGCCCCGCGCGGTGCGTTCCCACTCCGCTTCAGTCGGCAGACGGCGGCCAATCGCCTCGCAGTAGGCCCGCGCCCCGTACCATGTCACATTCGCCACCGGAAAACTGTTGATCTGCGACGGCACGCGGTAATTGGCGCTGTCGAACGTGACATTGCTTACGTCCGTCTCGTTGAGCGTCGCCAGACACGGGAATCCGTCACAGCCGTTCAGGTGGCTGCGCGGCCCCAGCCAGTTCAGAAACGCCAGATACTGCTCATAAGTCACTTCCGTCGCTTCGATGCGGAAAGCATCCAGCGTCACTTGATGCTGCGGCGCGGAATCCTCGCCGTAGGAAATATCACAGTTACCGCCTTCATCCTGACAGGCCGTCACCGCCGCCAGCACCTCGCCGGGCGTGGTGCCCATTGTGAACGTGCCGCCAGGAACATCCACAAGCTGTGTGGTCAGGCCCACCAGCGGGTCCGGGATACCGCCGCCGGCTGATTGCACGCCGGCGGTTTGCTGGGTGTTATCCGCCGGGACAAAAGTAGTCGGTGAGGCAGTCGGCAGCGCGTTTTCTGTCGCCAGCGCCGGATCAGGGGTAGGGGGCAGAGGTGTCGGCGACGGCGCAACAATCTCCACCTGCACGGGTGTTTCCGTTGGCACAGGCGTCTCCGTCACGTCCGGTGTCGGTGTGGCGGGTAAGGGCGTGGTGGTAATCACCATCACCACCGGGGTGCTGGTCGGCCTGCCGGGCAGCCCTTCGATATTCAGCGAAGTCAGCCCGACTGCCAGCGACGCCAGCGCAATCGTCATGGAACAGGCGAACCCCAGCACCGCGCCGATCACCATCCACTGCCAGGCCCCCCCGCGACGACCACCTCCGCCTCCGCCGCTCAACGTGCCGTAATTTCGTCTTGCCATGAAAAAATCTCCTCAAGCCGCGTATTTCAACCGGGCTAAACGGCGCTTATCATAACTTGTGAAGCAGCAGAGACCAAGACTCACTTTGCGGCGGCTGCCCTGCGCTATGCCTGTGATCCCCTGAAGATTGTCCTTCCACAGCAGCCTCCAGACCGGACAACCCCACATTTTGAGGTATAGGCGCGTTGGTGCGCCCGTGTTACGATGGGAACACACTGGGAGATTGTGGGGGATGCCGATGAATTCTTCACGGCGCTGGATGATTTTGATCGTGCTGGTACTGCTGCTTTCCGGGTTGGTCTCTGCGGGGGCAGCGCTGGTAATGGGCAGTCACATGGAAGATTTTTTGCTGAATTTTGGCAGCGAAATGATCGGCGCGCTGGTCAGCTTCGGGTTGATTACCCTGTTCTGGGAGCGGTTGCAGGAGAGCGAAAAAGAAGTGCGGGAACTGAAAGCGCGTCTGGTGCTGGAAGCGCGCAGCACCCTCAACAGTGAAGCCCTCAATGCCATCAACGACCTGCGCCGGCGTGACTGGCTCGGCGGCGAAAACGGCTTGCTGCGGGGCGCGATCCTCGAACAGGCCAACCTGCGCGATGCTGACCTCTCCTCGGCCAACCTGGCGCGGGCGCGTTTAGGGCGGGCAGTGCTGGAAGGCGCGGAAATGCGCGGGGTCGTACTGGAAAATGCCTCGCTTGAAGCCGCCAACCTGCGTGAAGCCGATCTTACATCCGCAAACCTCGAACGGGCGCGCCTCAGCCGGGCGGTGCTGGAACGAGCCGAACTGCGCGACGCCATCCTCGAAAATGCCGATCTGCGCCATGCCACCTTAACCGGCGCAGACCTGGACCGCACCAATCTGGCCGAAGCCAATCTTTACGGGGCCAATCTGAAAAGCGCGAGTCTCGCCGGGGCGAGTCTGGTGGGGGCTAATCTGTGGCGCGCCAATCTGATCGCGGCCAACCTGATGACCGCTGATCTGACCGGCGTGAATCTGCTGCGGGCCAATCTCGTCGGGGCTAATCTGTCCGG